>CBDDGJ010000004.1:0-355518 GCA_965227805.1 Parvibaculaceae bacterium
AGATTATTGTCTTTGATTGGGTGTATATTTCTCGTTAGGATTTTAAGAAACATCAATTATAGGAGTAAAAGATGAGCAGAAAACGTTTTAGTGACAATGATATAATCCGCATATTACGTGAGGTTGAGGTGAATATTGGTGGGGGTATGGATACCGATTCTGCCTGCCGCAAGAGTGGCATTAGCCCGCAGACATATTACCGCTGGCGTGGCAATTATGGTCATATGAAGAATAGCGAGGTTAAACGCCTAAAAGCCTTGGAGCAGGAGAATGTGCGCCTTAAAAAGATAGTTGCTGCGCTAGAGTTAGATAAGTTGATTCTCAAGGAGGGGCTCGATTTTTTGGACAAGAAAAAGGCCTAACCACAGCAGATAAGCGCTGTGTTGCAGTCCATTGCCAACAAAGGCTGAGCACAAGCCAGCGTAAAGTTTGCAAGGCTTTGGATATTCCAAGAAGCGTGTGTCAGTATAAACCCACTCAAGCTTGCAGCGATGAACAGCTACGGCTTGATATGATACGCCTAGCCAAGCAATATGGTCGTTATGGATACCGCAAGATAGCAGCATTATTGCGGGTTGAGGGGCATAATGTTAACCATAAGAAGGTAGAAAGACTATGGCGCGAAGAAGGCTTGCAGCTGCCTAAAAGACACAAAAAGCGCAAGCGCATATATGATGGCACTTCCTCTTGCCTCAGACTTCGTGCCAAATATAAGAACCATATTTGGAGCTATGACTTTGTGGGGGACAAGCTGCATAATGGCAGGAAATACAGAATGTTAACGTTGCTCGACGAGTTCAGCAGAGAGGCGATAGCTGTGGAAGTTGGCTACAATATCAAGTCCATAGATGTGATTGAAACACTGGCAAAATGCTTCGCCAAACACGGCGTGCCTGAGCATATCAGGTCGGATAATGGTAGAGAATTTACCAGCACCGATATAAAGCGTTTCTTGCGTAATGTGGGCACCGAAACGCTTTATATCGCCCCAGGGTCGCCATGGGAAAATGGCTTTAATGAAAGGTTTAACGGTATACTCAGAACCGAGTTGTTAAATGCAGAAACCTTCTTGTCGCTGACAGAAGCAAAGGTGGTAATAAAAGGCTGGGTAAAGCAATATAACCATATCAGACCGCACCAAGCACTAAACTACAAACCACCAGCACCAGAAACAAACATACTCAACCAAAACACAAAAATACTCTCACAAAAACTGGCACAAAATTATGGGGCTTGACAATCTCCCCATTATTATTAGGGGTCTGAAGTAGACAGTTTTGTTTTGGTGGCTTGAGCCAGTTTCATTGCTGGTGTTATGCACCAATGGCCATATTAGGTCTTTCGTTATTATATGTCCATAGCCATTTTGTTGCCGTGAGCTGCGCCTCTTCAATCGTATTAAATTCGTTCATCTCCAGCCATTCATGCCTGACGGTGCGGTTGTAACGTTCAATATAAGCGTTCTGTTGTGGCTTGCCTGGCTGGATATGAGCGAGCCGGATGCCTCGCTTATTTGCCCAGCATCTCACTGCCCCACTGATATATTCAGGGCCATTATCACAACGTATCACGCGTGGTTTACCACGCCATTCAATGATCTGCTCCAGTGAACGCTTCACACGCTCAGATGGTAAGGATAGATCAACCTCTATACCCAACCCTTCACGATTGAAGTCATCCAATACATTGAAGGTGCGGAACGCCTTGCCGGTGCTGAGCTGGTCGGCCATAAAATCCATCGACCAGACTTCATTGGGACGCTCCGGTACAGCTAGAGGAGCAGGACGCGCACGCTTCAAACGCTGACGCGGCTTGATCCGCAAATTAAGCTCTAACTCCCGGTAAATCCGATAAACCCGCTTATGGTTCCAGCCAAAACCCTTCACATTACGCAAATACAAAAAACACAGACCAAAACCCCACCTCTTATGGGTATGCGTCAACCGTAACAACCAGTCAGCAATCTCGGCATTCTCATCACTCAGGCGAGCCTGATAACGATAGCATGTCTGTGATATAGAAAAGGTGGCACACGCAAGCCGAATACTCGCGCCTCTATCGTTTACTGCCCATTTCGCTATCCCTTTGCGAAGCGAAGGGCTTACCACTTTTTTCCAAGGGCTTCCTTCAGCAAATCATTCTGCATGCTCATCTCAGCATACATCCGCTTCAGGCGATGGTTTTCATCCGCCATGGCTTTCATCTGGGAAATCATCGACGCATCCATCCCGCCATATTTGCTCCGCCATTTGTAAAAGCTCGCGCTACTCATACCATGCGCGCGGCACAGTTCAGAAACAGAAACGCCTTGCTCCGCCTGTTTCAATATCTGCATAATCTGTGTCTCACTAAATCGTTTCTGTTTCATCATAAATCTCCTTCGCTAAACGATAGAAAATTCTACTGCAAAACATTACTAATTTATGAGGGGATTACCGGCTTATTCTTATCTGCGTGTGCATCTTCTTCAACAAAAGATGATTTTAATTGTGGCAGTAATCAGCCGGAAAATTACATGACAATGGACCAGGCAGATGAAGGCATATTCATCCATTGTCGTGAGCATTTTGTATGCTGGAGCGTTGCTGAGCGTATCATGCACAAAATCAATCGCCCATATGTGATTGCGATATTTCGGGCGCAGGCGGATCACCGATGCATCCTTGTGATAAAGCCTTTCGCGCTTTTTATGGCGGGCAGGCAGTTGGGGCCCTTCCTCACGCCATAACCGCTCGACTTTCTTATGGTTTACAGGCCAACCCTCAACGCGCAGAAGCTCCGCAATCATGCGGTAACCGTAGCGGCCATATTGCTTCGCAAGCCTAATCAATTCCAGCCTGAGCACGTCATCGTCAAGCGAGACACCCTGATAACGCATAGTTGAACGCGCTATGCCCGTCACCGAACAAGTTCGACGTTCAGAAAACACCGAGTTTCTGGCGGGCGTGAATAACCGCACCGCGTTGATCCGATACACGCAGACTTTCGGCTTTAGATAATCAAGGCTTTCTTTGAGAATGAGTTTGTCGAGTTCCAAATCGGCAACTCTCTTCTTGAGCCGTTGGTTTTCTTTTTCGAGGGTCTTCATCTCGCTCAGACGAGCGCGGGTCATCCCGCCATACTCCCTGCGCCAACCGTAATAGGTTTTGTCCGAAACACCCGCAGCACGACAAGCGCTAACAACATCCATCCCGCTGTTGCAATGCACCTAAACCTCGCGGATCAAGCGCAATAATCACCTTAACCATATCGTTTCCGAACCATAATAATCCTCCTCAAAATAACACAGATTAGCAAAATTATGGATCAGTTTTAGGGGGGTAAGGACATTTTCTATATATCTAGTTTTGTGGATAAATTAGATGTTATAGACGCGCTCACCGCGCTGGCTCAAGAAAGCCGTTTAGATATTTTTCGCCTGTTAATTGAAAAAGGTCCGGAAGGCTTAACGGTTGGCGCCATTGGGGAGACACGTAAAATTCCCCATGCGACGTTATCTTTTCATTTGGATAAGCTGCGTCATTCGGGTCTGATTAAACGCGAAAAGCAGGGCAGGGCTACAATCTATCGTGCCGATTACGATGTTTTGGTGGGGGCTATTCACTATCTGGCAGAAAATTGTTGTAAGGAAAGCGATATGAATTGCCGCATTGAAATCAAAGAAAAAACCTATTGAGCGAAGGAAAATACACATGAAATTATCAGAAGTAAAACACGCTTTAGCGACACTTTCCGAAATAAATTTCAAACTACCAAACGGGGGTTATGTGCCCCCCCATTTTCATGTAACAGAAGTGGGGCTTGTCACCAGATACTTTATTGATTGTGGGGGCACACAGCGCATAGAAGCGGGTGTTAATTTTCAACTTTGGGAGGCCGAAGATTATGACCACCGCCTTACACCACAAAAATTTTTAAGCATTTTGGATATGTCCAGCAAAGTCATTGGTGAGGCTGATGATCTTGAAATTGAAGTGGATTATCAACAATCCACCATTGGTAGATTTGGCCTTGATTTTGATGGCACAGAGTTTCGCCTCACAGCTAAGCAAACGGATTGTCTGGCAAAACAATCTTGCGGTATATCCGCACCGGTAGCCCCCGCACAAAACGCTTATCATCCAGCAATAAATAGATGTTGTTAGCTGAATTTTGTGCTTTACAGGGGCGTTGCTTCGGTGCAGAAGGTGTAAGGCGCACGCATAGAGGCTGCTTATAGCTTTTGTGTCCTTCTAAACACATACCAGCCCGTCCAGAAAAAGGCGGTAAGCCCAATCATGGTGAAGATAGCTGGCATTGGGTTTTCTAATGTGCTGATTGACCCGGCATAGGCGGCGATAAAGGCATAAGGCACTGTGTTAATCATCCAAAGAATCAGAAATTTAAGTAACGGCATTCGGGTCATGCCGGCCATACATGCAGAGACTTCTGGTAGAATTGGCACTGCGCGTGAAAGTAAAATCACGATACCACCATGGTTTTTGAAGGTGTCTTTTGCCTCTTCCCGTTTCTCTTCCTCTTTAATCAGAAAGCGCATCAGAATATCGCCATATTTCCAGCTAATGCCATAGCCGCACACGCCAGCTGCCAAAAGCCCGGTTATGGCAGCTATGCCGCCCACAACTGCTCCCAGGAAATACCCCCCTAAAAGCATGACCGTAAGCGTTGGCACAGCCACGAATAGATCTGCAAAGAGTAGTCCGGCAACAATGGCGGTAACATATATCATATTTGCGTTCTTAGCTATTTCCAGCCATCTTTCAATTTTTTCAACTGTAATCATGCCCGTTGCGTTGAGCATAATAAATGTGCTCGCAAATAATAACGCTAACACAATCATAACTTTCAAAAGTGATTTCATAAGTAATGCCCTTTCTTAAGGATAAATAATAGGAATAATAATTTCGCCTTCAACGCCTTCCAAATCAAGCCGGGCGTCTTCAAAGTTTGGTGGGCCTGTCACCCCAAGTTTGGTGCCGTTCGAGAACCCAAGCCCTTCGGACGGCCATATCCCTGTCCAATTTTTGGAGGTTTTGCCCGTCTCGTCCTCGTCATGCAGAATTTTAATCGCAAAAGGGGTTTGTGTGACTGTAAAACGAAATGTAATCTCTTCACGCGCGGCTTTCCTGTTTTGAATTTCTAAAGCCTTTTCATGCTTGACCGGATACCCTTCCGGTCCAAAGACCATAGCCATAATGTTACCAGGCCGTGATGAGTCAATATTGGTGACACGGATGAGAATATCCTTTGCAAGAGCAGGGGTCGTAGATGCCATAGCAATCGCGCCGCCGACTAATAAGGTATAAATATTTTTTTTCATTTTACTGTCCTTTCATAATTCTTTTGGCTAAAATTGGGGCGATAGCCAATAAAAAGCGCAGTAATTTAACTTTGCCGATATTTTTGACTTTCACGCCTTGTTCAATACCTCGCAAAATATCCATAGCTGCTTTATCAGCAGTAATTTTTCCCCTGCCGCGTCCTTGTGTCATAGGGGTATCTACCAGGGGCAAGAATGCTTGCATTACATGAATATTGGTTTCTTCAAGCTGGTAGCCGAGGCTTTGAGAAAAAACATCCACCGCAGCTTTACTCGCACAATAAATCGCCGAATTTGTTTTCGGTGCGCATGCCAGGCCAGAATTTATATTGGCAATAACCGTTTGTTTGTCATCACGAAGCAGGGCGGGAAGCAATAAATAGCTTAATGAACATATAGCGGTAAAATTTAGGTGAATCTCTGTTTGAATAGAGTCATAGCTAAAATCATCATCAAGATAGGTCGGCGTATATTGTATAGCCGCATTATTGATCAAAACGTCAATATATGTGTGATCTTTGATAATTTGTTCTGCGACTATCTGATAGCTTTCGGGGTTTGAGAGATCGGCCGGATAGGTGTCTATCTCCGTAAACTCTTGCGCCAGCGCCTCAAGCCGTGGTCCAGGGCGCGCAATAACCAGCACTTTATTATAAGGGGATAATAACCTTACCATATGATAGCCGATGCCGGATGTGCCGCCTGTAATGATAAGTGTTTTATCTTTAAGTGTTCTCAATGTCTCACTACTCATATCTAACCTTTTTCACTTTCAAAATGTTTTTCTTTTGTTTTTTCACTAGACCCTTATAATGAAATGATTAACTAAATACATTAACCTAGGTTAAAATATAAAAAAATGAGTTTTAAGGACTTTGTAAAGCAATATGGCAAGCCGGTCTCAATCATCAAGCATGATTATGTCTTTCATCAGGGTGATTTGCATGACATGCTATATTTTGTAAAATCTGGCTTGCTCAAAGCCTATTATGTATCGCCTGAAGGGAAAGAAAGCATCAAATCCTTTATTCAAGCTGGCAGCACGATTGGTAGCTTGAGTGCCGTTTATAAAAAACGACCATGCACCTTTACACTTATGGCGTTAGAAGATACGCAGCTCATCTGCTTGCCGTTTGAAAAGCTTTTAGAGAACACGCGTAAATCTCACGCAATTGCCGAAGAAATGATTGAATTTTTATTGAGTTTTTCTATGCGTAAAGAGCAACGTGAATACGAATTTCTAAGTTTACCTGCTGAAGAGCGTTATCTCAATATGTGTAACTGTCAACCCGAATTGGTTGCACGCCTGACACAAAATGATATAGCGCGTTACCTTGGCATTACCCCTGTCGCGCTTAGCCGAATCAAAAAGCGTATGAGCTCAAATAGTCAATTATATGCAAAACAGCCTATCTTTGTAAAAGACGCTTAATTTTGCACAAAGCAGAGTTGAGTTAAAAGCGTGTATCGGCAATCGTTGTGCGGTGTAGCAGCCTGTCATAGCCATCATAGCCGCCGGTTGCAGCGTGTAACAGCGAACGATTGTCCCATATCACCAGCATATTTTTTTCCCATTTATGTGTGTAAACGAGGTCTTCAGCTGATTGTAATCCGTAAAATTCGATCATTAATGCATCACTTTCTTCCTTTTCAAGTCCGGCAAAGCCTTGAATATAAGCAGGTGATGAAAACAGGGCTTTTTTCCCTGTCTCATGATGCGTGCGCACAAAGGGATGCGCACGCTTGTCGCGCGCTTTTTCACTGGGGATAATGTTCATTGAACGGTCGTTTTCTTGTTCATTATCGCCATAGGCTCCATTGGGGGCATAGCCCAATTCTGCCGAGTGAATGGCGGTGAGGCTATCTGCCTTGTCGCGCAATGCATCGGGTAAGCGTTCATAAGCCTTGACCTGGTCGGCAAATAATGTGTCGCCTCCCGTGGGGGGAATGGTGATGCCAAATAGACATGTGCCGGCTGGCGGAATTTCGAGAAAGCTCCAATCCGAATGAAAAAACTCGGCAAAAATAGGGGCTTTTTCATCGGCTTTGCGTTGGATGGCAGCGATATGTTCATGTCCGTCAATATGGCCGAAAAATGGGTCTTCGCCAAACGCACCAAAGCTCAAGGTAAAGCGTTCCAAATCATGATCGCTCATCGTTTGGTCCGGAAAAGCCAGCACCTTATGTTCCAGCCAGTGGGCACGTAATTCCGCAGCCAAATCAGCAGATATATCCTGGGTTAAATCAACCCCGCTCACATGCGCGCCACAAGCGGCGCCGGTTGGTGTTACAGTAAAGCTCATTTTTTGCCTCCTTTTAATTCTTCTTCGACTTGCTTTAATCTTTCTTTTCCAAAAAACATTTCGTTTCCAACAAAAAAGGTTGGAATACCAAACGCGCCGCGTTTTATGGCCTGTTCGGTATTTGCGATGAGTTGCGCTTTTATTTCCGGTTCTGCGGTTTGCGCTAGCAGATAGTCACCATCTAGCCCGGCAGCTGTCATAGCCTCAGCGAATATGGCTGGGTCATCCATTTTCAGCCCTTCTTCCCACATATGTTTAAGCCCGGCTTCAATATATGGGATCAGGTTTCCATCACGCGCGGCCACCACTGCACCACGCATTAACAGCAGCGTATTTACCGGAAAATGCGGATTGGTTTTATAGGCTGCAAGCCCGTATTTTTTGATAAAGCGTTCGGTCTCCAGCCTATCATAGGCGAGTTTGTTTTTAATATCGCTAAATGCATTCATTGGTGACTGATTGCCAGTTGCTTTGAAAATACCACCTAGCAGACATGGGTGCAAAACAAGCGCGGCCCCGGTGCGCGTAAGAATATCGGGCAGCGCGTGATAGCTTAGATAAGCATTCGGGCTGGCAATGTCAAAAATAAATTCAAGCGTTTTTGTCACTGGGGCTATATCCTCTTGCGTCTTAATGTCCGCTTACGGTGCGTGATTCCACCAAGCCAGGTCAGAAAATGAACGTAAGTCCAGTTCATGCGTCCAGGCCGAACGGTGCTGATGGGCAATATGGAAATAGGTTTCGCTCATTTTTTCGGGTAATAAAAGCCCGTCATGTTCACGTCCGCGTTGTTCGCGCAATTTCTCGAATAATTCTGGCCCGAGCATTTTACCTAGCGTGTCAGGGGCATCCACTGCGCCGTCAATCAGAATATGGGCAATATGCACGCCCTGGCTTGAATATTCGGCATTGAGTGTTTGGCATAACATGCGCCGCCCGCCCATGGCAGCCGCGTGCGAATGTTGGCCGGCATTGCCGCGCACAGCAGCCGTTGCCGACGTGACCAAGATTGTGCCGCCGCCGCGTGCCACCATATGGGGAATAACCACTTTGGCAAGGCGAAACAGGCCAAATGTGGCCATTTGCCAGCCCAGGGCAAAGGTTTTCAACGCTGTATCTTCCAGCGATCGATTGCCAATTTGTGCGCCGAGATTGAACAGCACGACCTCGATTGGCCCGATATTTTTTTCAATATCGGCGACGAGATCTTCGATGGCATTTTCTGCCACCGCATTGAGCAGACGTCCAGTGGCGCTGCCGCCTGCCTCTTCTATTTGTGCGACCAGATTGTTTAGTCCGTCTTCGTCACTGCGGCGCGCTAACACGGTATGATAGCCCTCTAATGCGAATTTCTTACCGACATGGCCGCCAATGCCGGCACCTGCCCCCAAAACTAAACAGACTGGTTTTTTACTCATTTTATCTCTCCTATACGTGACTTTATATTTATGTTGTTACAACGACAATGCCCGTGTCAATTAGTTTTTGCTGTGTTGCGGCATCATAACCCAATTCTGTGAGAATTTCGCGCCCATCTTCACCCAATTTGGGGGCGGGGCGGGCAATCTCGCTTGGGGTTTGGTCAAATTGTGCTGCTGGGCGTGCCTGGCGCACTTCACCAAAGCCTTCATAATCTGTGCGCCATATTGAGTCATTGGCAAGAATTTGCTCATGCTGCATCAGCTCCATCCGGTCTAGTAGGGGCGCGCATGGCACGCCTTCTTCCTGAAAACGGGCGAGAATATCCTCGCTGTTCCATTTGGCGATTTCTGCGCCGGTTAATTCCTTGCGTTCTTGTGCATTGGCCACACGGGCGGCAGATGTTGAAAATCGCTCATCTTCAAGCCAGTCTTCACGATTGAGGGCACGGCACATACCGCCCCATTCGGCATCCGATACAGCACCGGCGGTAATATAGCGGTCTTTCGCCTTGTAAATGAGGTCTTGCGTGCCTTGCAATTTACGCACATCAAATTCTTTTTCACCATAGACCAGACCGGCCATGCCTTCTGGCCAGAAAAAAGCTAACATTGTATCCAGCATGGACAGGCGAATATGCTGCCCGCGGCCTGATTTTTCGCGGGCATAAAGCGCCGATGAAATGGCTTGCGCCTGGGTGAGTGCCGTCACCTTGTCTGCAATGATGATGCGAAACATTTGTGGACGCCCCGTGGCACGGTCAGCCTGAATATCGGTGGCGCCTGATAAGGCCTGAATAACCGGATCATAGACGCGCGATTGTGCATAAGGGCCTTTATCGCCAAAGCCACTTATGGAAACATAAATCAACCGTTCATTGAGCTTGCGCAATGTTTCCTCGCCAAAACCCATGCGCTCAATCGCGCCGGGGCGAAAATTTTGAATAAATATATCGGCTTCGGCAGCCAGTTTCAGCAAAATGTCTTTTCCTGCCTCGGATTTCAAATCCAGCGCCAGCGATTTTTTACCGCGATTGCATGAATAAAACACGGGATTAACACCATTATGTGGTGGCGCCATATGGCGCAGCTGCTCGCCATGCGGTGGTTCTACCTTAATCACATCGGCGCCTTGGTCGGCCAGCATCATGGCGCCCATTGGGCCTGATACCATGCTGGTTAAGTCAAGTATTTTTACACCATTAAGTGGTCCCATTGATTGCCTCCATCAAACGTGCATAATTTATTTCCATGGCTTTTTTATATGCTGGCCGCTCTGCATGGCGAGCGCGATAAGAGTCTATATGCGCTGGGAGAGCGACCTCATAAAACAATGCCCAGTCAAGACATGAAACCAGCATAATATCGGCCAGCCCAAAACCAGTCTCCAGCAGGGTCTCATGGTGGGCTAAATGTGCATCAATCACAGAAAAATGCCGCGTGAGATAAGCACGACATGCTGCCACCACATCGGGGGCGGCGCCATATATATCGGTCAGATCATAATGACGGCGCATAACATAAAGGCTTGTTTCATCAATCTCACCATAAATATAACAGCACCATTCATCTTCCTTGGCGCGTTCAGCATCATTTTGGGGCACGGTCAGGGCGGGCGCGGAAAATGCATGTTGCATATAGCGGCAAATGGCGAGGCTTTCTGATAAGCGTATCTCACCCGATTCGAAAAACGGAATTTTTTGCTTACGCGTTATAGCAGTAAATTCTGCCGTTTGCGTTTCACCTGTGCGCGGGCCGATGGGGTGTAATGTGTAATCCACCCCTAACTCTTCTGCCATCCAGATTGGCCGCAAAGTGCGTGCTGTTCCGGCACCCCATAATGTTATTGTGCGCATAGCGTCTCCCTTACCCCTTTATCATAATTTCACTATCACAATTTGAATTGTCTGATTGACATATAAAGTAAGTCTGTTTATAATACTTATATAGTCAGTTACAAAGGATGTAAAGCAAAAAATGTCAAAATCACGATTTGCGGATCACGAATGTCCGGTAGCTCGCGGCCTCGATCAAATTGGCGATTGGTGGACATTGCTGATTATTCGCGAGGCGTTATATGGTCTTACGCATTTTGAGGACATACGAAAATCGCTGGGTATTTCGCGCGCTGTGCTAAGCAACAGGTTAAAGCAGCTTACAAAAAATGGTATATTACAAAAGCACGAAGATGCACATGATGCGCGCGCGGCTCATTATAGCCTAACTGAAAAAGGGCGCGATTTATGGCCGATATTGCTTAGCCTGCTTACGTGGTCGAACAAGTATGTACTAGGGGATGCAGAAGATATTGTAAATGCACATAATAAAACAACCGGTGCGGCTATTGCTAGCATATGTGCTATGGATGTCGCGGGCCAGCCTGTTGCCATTCAAGATACGGTGCTCATTGAAGGCCAAACTGCGTCATCACATTTTAGCGCGCGGATAAGGCGCGCCTTCCCACGCGAAGCTGGAAATTGATTTTTTTAAGATCAAAAGATAATATTTTGAAAAATCAATGACCTGTCTAAAGCTCAATGAGTTTCACGCAATCATTTTCACAGGCCAGTGCAAGTTTACCGGCTTTGAGTTTCAGGGCGTATTTGCCAAATATATCATAGCGCCACCCCTGAACGGCATCGATGGTTACCTCGTCATCACTGGCAATGCGTTCTAAATCAGCCGTATTGGCAATCAGCTTCGGAGCAACGTGATTGGTTTCGCTACAATGTTTGAGTAATACTTTGAGCAAATCAACCAAAGCGGCAATATTGGGGCGATTATTGACGATGGGGGGTAAGGCGGGCAGATGCTCTTCTTTGGTGGCACGCCCCTTTTTTATGGCTGCAAGCAAACTATCGGCGCGCTCTGATTGTTCGAAATTATGCGATATGCCACGTAGGTTTTTTAATGCGTCCCGCGTTTTGGGTGCCTGTATGGCTATCTCACGGACTGTATCATCGCGTAAAACACGACCACGGGGTATGTCTTGGCTCTGTGCAATACGTTCGCGCCAGGCGGCCACCTCAATTAAAACAGCAAATACGCGCGTGCGCCGGTCATGCAAACGCAAGCGTTTCCAAGCATTTTCAGGCAGTTGTTGATAGGTTTCAGGCGCAGTTAATTGTGCCATTTCACCTTCAACCCATGTTTCGCGGCCAGTGCGCTCAATATAACCCTTTAGATATTCATAAACCCCGCGCAAATGGGTAACATCACCACGCGCATAATTTAATTGTGCCTCACTTAAGGGGCGTTTGCTCCAATCAGTAAAACGCGAGCTTTTATCGACCTTGCCATCGGTGGTTTTTTTGACAAGCATTTCATAACTCACCGCATTGCCGAAACCGCATACCATTGCGGCAATTTGTGTGTCGAAAAGAGGAGCGGGAATGATGCGTGCCTGCTTATGAAAAATTTCAATATCTTGTCGACAACCATGCATAACTTTAATCGTGTTCTTATCTTGTAAGAGCTCATAAAAAGGGGCAAGATCAATATCTTTGGCGAGCGGGTCAATCATGCCATCTATAGTGGGTGCAGCGGCTTGAATAAGGCATAATTTCGGCCAAAATGTATGCTCGCGCAAGAATTCTGTATCCAGCGTTACATAGCTATGTTGACGCAAATTCGCGCAAAATTCACTTAAGTCTTGTGTATTATCAATAAGTTTCATGTGCGCGTTTATAAAGGAATTTTTTATATCCGCAAATATTATGGACAAAAAAATGACGTAAAAGCAGTGCATCGCTTGACAAATGCATAAAACCGTAGTGATTAACGAAAATAATCGGCTTATCAGGAGATAGTTATGCATGATTATCGAACACATCATTGTGCCGCGCTGACACAAACACATGTCGGTGAGACGGTCCGCCTTTCTGGATGGGTGCACCGCAAGCGCGATCATGGCGGGCTATTATTCATTGATTTACGCGACCATTACGGGCTTACACAAATTGTGATTGAACCGGAAAACCCTGATTTTGCTTTGGCAGAAGCCATCCGCGCCGAAACGGTTATCCGCGTTGATGGTGAGGTGCGTGCGCGTGCGGCTGATGCAAAAAACCCGAATCTGGCAACGGGTGAGATTGAGATTTACAGCCGTAAAATAGAGGTGTTATCGCAAGCAGGTGATTTGCCATTGCCGGTTTTCGGTGAACCGGATTATCCTGAAGATATACGCCTGCGCTATCGTTATCTTGATTTGCGCCGTGAGGGGATGCACGCAAATATTGTATTGCGTTCTAAAATTATAACGTCTATTCGCCAGCGTATGCTTGATATGGGCTTTTTGGAATATCAAACACCTATCCTCACGGCATCAAGCCCTGAAGGTGCACGGGATTTTTTGGTGCCTTCGCGTTTGCACCCGGGAAATTTTTATGCTTTGCCCCAAGCGCCGCAACAATTTAAGCAATTATTTATGGTAGCCGGTTTTGACCGTTATTTTCAAATTGCGCCTTGCTTCCGTGATGAAGATGCGCGGGCGGATCGCTCGCCGGGTGAGTTTTATCAGCTTGATATTGAAATGAGTTTTGTAACACAAGAAGATATTTTTGCTGTTGTCGAACCACTTTTACGTGATTTGTTTATTGAATTTGGTGAAGGCAAATATGTAACCGAGATATTTCCTCGCATTGCTTATGCTGAGGCGATGCATAAATATGGCAGTGATAAGCCCGATTTACGCAATCCGATTGAAATGGATGATGTAACGGATATATTTCGCGGGTCTGGTTTTAAGATATTTGCCGATATGATTGTCAGGGATGAAAATGTCCGCGTTTGGGCAATTCCTGCTAAAACTGGCGGAAGTCGGGCATTTTGCGATCGTATGAATAGCTGGGCACAAGCCCAGGGGCAGGCCGGATTAGGTTATATTTTCTTTCGCGATGGTGAAGGGGCAGGACCGGTTGCCAAAAATATCGGGGAACAGCGCACAGCGCAATTACGTGACAATTTAGGGCTCGCGGATGGAGATGCGGTATTTTTCTGCGCCGGGCTTCCAAAAATATTTCTTGAATTTGCAGGTCTCGCGCGCACCCATATCGGTCAGGAATTAGGGCTGATTGACGCGGATAGGTTTGCGTTTTGCTGGATTGTTGACTTCCCTTTATATGAATATGATGAAACACAAGGCAAAATTGACTTTTCGCATAATCCATTTTCCATGCCGCAAGGAGGGATGGATGCTCTTGCGACGCAAGACCCGCTCACCATTTTGGGCTATCAATATGATATTGTCTGTAACGGCATTGAGCTGTCTTCGGGCGCCATTCGAAATCATGATCCGGAAATTATGCTCAAAGCCTTTGCAATAGCAGGCTATGATGCACAAACAGTTGAAAGTGAATTTGGGGGCATGCTCAATGCATTTCGGTTTGGGGCACCACCACATGGGGGGATCGCACCGGGTATTGATCGCATAATTATGTTGCTTGCTGGCGAAGAGAATTTACGACAAGTCGTCGCTTTTCCGATGAACCAGCAAGGGCAGGATTTGCTTATGCAAGCCCCCGCGCCGGTAAGCAATGCACAATTACGCGATTTACATATTCGCTTGAATCTACCGGTAACAAAGGATAAAACAGAATAAGTGAAAGGCGTTTGGCAATGATGAAATTACTGCGTTCAATATTTACCTGGTGGCATAATAGCACAATCGGCACTTCGCTCTATACATGGCGACGGGGCGCGTTTATCGGGAAAGACGCGCAGGGGAATGTATATTATCAGGATAAAGACGGCTATAGCATTAACGGCAAGCCCCGCCGATGGGTAATTTATAATGGCGATATTGAAGCAAGCCGCATTCCGCCCGAATGGCATGGCTGGTTGCATTATACGGTAGATGAGCCGCCAGCGGGAGATGTTAAAAAGCATGAATGGCAAAAGCCGCATCAGATAAATTTAACCGGCACATGCGGGGCACATAAGCCGCGTCATGCACAAAAAGCGCGTGGATATATGGATGGTTATGAGGCGTGGGAAGGTGATATAGGGAAACGTTTATGAAAGAAAATCTTGTTGAAACTTTAGTTGGTTTTGTTGTGATTACGATAGCCGGGCTTTTTATTGCTTATGGTTATTCGGTGACAGAGCGTGGCGAAACGGATGGTATAACGATAAGCGCGGCTTTTGACCGTATTGATGGTGTCACTTTGGGCAGCGATGTGCGGCTTTCGGGGATTAAAGTTGGTTCGGTTATAGGGCTTGATATTGATAAACAGAATTTTCAAGCTGTTGTTGATATGCGCGTGCGCACAGATATAGCTTTGCCGGAAGATACAGGTGCTAAAATCACCAGTGACGGATTATTGGGGGGTAATTATATTTCGCTTACACCGGGGGGCAGTGAGGATAATCTGGAAGATGGCGGTGAAATCTTGTATACACAAGGCTCAGTTGATTTGATTAGCCTTGTTGGCCAGGCTTTGTTTAATGCCGATAATACAAATGGTGATGCACAGTAAATTTTACCTTCTCCTCTTTTTAATATTTATATGGGGGGGAGACAAAATCGGTTTCGTGGTGCACGCGCAAGAGGCGACGCAGGAAAATACCCTTGCGGATATATATAGCGAAAATGCAACGCAAGATGTGCAATCTGAGATGCCGGTGCTTAGAGATCTGATATTCTTGCCCGACATGCCGCCCTTGCCCGATTTTGAATTTAATATCATGCAAGACGACGCTTTACCTGCTACAGAGGCAGATGACGGCGCGCAAACTGCACCATATTTTCCCACGCTTAATCTGCAAAATACCACGCGGCTTGATAAAGATGTGCCGCCGCTTATTGCTGAGTTCAAAACATTGGATAAGGTTACAGCGCGGGTGAAGCGGCTATCTGTTCCCATGAATAAGCAGGTTTATTTGGGTAATTTGGAAATTCTTATGCGCTATTGTAAAATGAATCCGCCCGAGGAAACGCCCGAAACATATGCTTTTCTTGAAGTGATAAACCATAAAAGCGGCGAGTCTATTTTTTCGGGGTGGATGTTTGCCTCAACGCCCGGGATTAACGCGCTAGAGCATCCCGTTTATGATATATGGCCGATTAACTGCAAAACTGAATCGGGTGAAAGATTTACCGGCAAAGAATAAAAATCAGCTTCTT
Organism: Parvibaculaceae bacterium; assembly: GCA_965227805.1. Lineage (GTDB taxonomy): Bacteria > Pseudomonadota > Alphaproteobacteria > RS24 > RS24 > CBDDGJ01. Next base: position 16,165 of record CBDDGJ010000004.1, read on the forward strand.
CTTCAATGGCCGCGCGCAATAAGTCATGATAGCGCGTGCGGGGTATTTCAATCGTGCCGAAACGGGCTAAATGTGCGGTTTGGAATTGACAATCTAAAAGCTGAAACCCACCCTGCCTTAGGCGTGCCACTAAATAGGCAAGGGCAAATTTGCTTGCATTATCTTGGGTAGAAAACATGCTTTCCCCGAAAAAGGCAGCATTGATCTGCACACCATAAAGCCCGCCAACAAGCTGTTCGGCTTGCCATATTTCTATGCTATGGGCAAAGCCGCGTTTGTGTAATTGTGTATAGGCGTGAAGGATTATATCGTTTATCCATGTGTCCTTGCGATTAGCGCAGGCGCGCATAACGGTTTCAAAACATGTATTGATGCGTATATCAAAAGGCGCGCGTTTTATAAATTTACGTAAGCTATGGGGAAGGTGAAATTGATGCAGGGGTAAAATTGCGCGTATTTTGGGGTCAACCCAAAATATATCTTCCGCGTTTTTTGAATCGGCCATAGGGAATATGCCGTTCGCATAAGCCTGAAGCAAATCATACGGCGTAAGCGTATAAGGTGGGGGTGTCACTTCATGCCCAAAAATTGTTCTAACCAGTGAATGTCATAATCAGCTTTTTTGAAATCATCATTATGCAGTAATTTATCAAATAGGGGGATGGTGGTATCAATGCCATCTATCACAAACTCATCCAAAGCGCGGGCAAGGCGGCGCAAACATTCATCCCGGTCGCGCGCGTGAATTATCAATTTGCCGATCATACTGTCATAATAAGGGGGGATAGAATAGCCGGAAAATACCGCACTATCAATGCGAATGCCTGGACCACCAGGGGGGTGATAGGTATCTATTTTTCCCGGCGAGGGGGCAAAATTTTCGGGGTTTTCCGCATTGATACGGCATTCAATCGCATGTCCGTTAAGTTCAATATCTTTTTGCGTGAAGCTAAGTTTATGGCCTTCGGCAATGCGGATTTGTTCACGCACCAAATCAATGCCCGTTATCATTTCGGTGACAGGGTGTTCAACTTGTAGGCGCGTATTCATTTCAATGAAATAAAACGCATCATTTTCATATAAAAACTCAACTGTGCCGGCACCCAAATAACTCATGCCTTCCATAGCATCGGTTACAATTTTACCGATTTTTGCCCGTGCCTTCGCATCTAATATGGTGGAGGGCGCTTCTTCCAAAACTTTTTGGTGGCGGCGTTGTAAAGAGCAATCGCGTTCGCCCAAATGCACCGCATTCCCATGGGAATCGCATATGACCTGAATTTCAATATGGCGTGGTTTTCCAAGATATTTTTCAATATAAACCGCATCATCGCCAAAGGCGGCTTTTGCTTCGCTACGTGCCGTGGTGAAGGCGGTTTCCAATTCGGCTTCACTATGGGCGATTTTCATACCGCGTCCGCCACCGCCTGCGGCGGCTTTCACCAAAACCGGAAACCCCATATCGCGCCCTAATTCCAGTGCGTCGTCAACGGTTTTTACTTCACCATCGGAGCCGGGAACAACCGGAATGCCCAGTTCAATCGCTTTGGCCTTGGCCGCAATCTTATCGCCCATAAGCTCAATATGAGCTGCTTTCGGGCCAATAAAGGTGATATTATGTGCGTCTAAAATAGCCGCAAAACGTGCATTTTCTGACAAAAAACCATAACCCGGGTGAACGGCATCGGCGCCGGTAATTTCACATGCAGAAATAATGGCAGGAATATTCAAATAGCTATCGGCAGCAGGCGGTGGGCCCAAACAAACGCTTTCATCGGCAAGGCGCACATGCATGGCCTGTTCATCAGCGGTGGAATGCACCGCCACGCTTTTTATGCCCATTTCCCGACAGGCGCGGATAACGCGTAAGGCAATCTCACCACGATTTGCAATTAAGACTTTAGAAATCATATTTTAATCCATCATTATTCAATAACAACCAGAGCTTCACCAAATTCGACGGGTTGAGAATCTTCAACCAGAATTTGCTTTACCACACCGCCATCAGGTGCGGTGATCGGGTTCATGGTCTTCATCGCTTCAATAATGAAAAGTGTTTGTCCGGCGCTGACTGTATCCCCGATATTTATGAACGGTGGCGCCCCGGGTTCGGGCGCGATATATATTGTGCCGACCATGGGCGAGGTTACGCTATGCCCATCTGCTGATGTGTCAGGCTTTGGCGCGGCAGCGGGGGGTTCTGTTGATTGTGTCGGTGGTGGTGCTGCGCTGGGCATAGCCGGCGCGGGTGCTGGTGTGGTGCTCACAATAGCGGGTGTTACATCACGCGCGACACGGATAAGGCCGTCCTCTCCTTCTAATTCTATTTCGGTAAGATTATGCGCATCTAAAATCTCTGCAAGTTCTTTTATGAATTTACTATTTGCTTTTGCCATATGCTTATTCTCCATTTCACATTAAAATTGTTCATGCAACACGTCTAACGCCAAACGATAACCTTGTGCCCCGAACCCGCATATTACGCCCTGTGCCAAAGGCGATATAAAAGAGTGATGACGAAATGTCTCGCGTGCAAAAATATTAGATAAGTGCACTTCAATAATTGGCACTGACAGCGCTTTAAGCGCATCGGCCAGGGCAATGGAGCTATGCGTGTAGGCACCTGCATTGATGATGAGACCATGCGCTTTTTCACCGGCCTCCTGACACCAATCCACCAATACGCCTTCATGATTGCTCTGGCGGCATTCAGCGTGCATATTTTTTTCCTTACAATGGGCTTTGATGGCTGCTTCAATATCGGCAAGGCGTATGGTGCCATATATTTCCGGCTCACGCATACCCAAAAGATTCAAATTGGGCCCATTTAGAATATAAATGACTTTTTCCATAAAATAAGGCCTATACGAGATTTTACATTCTGGCAAGCCCGTTACAATGTATGAAAAGGCTTGTCTTTGGGTTATGAATTTTGCAATAAGACTTAATTATGATTCAGATTATGATAAATGGCGCGCAGCACGATTTTCCTGCACCGCTTAGTGTCTATGCTTTATTGACGCATTTGGCTTTACCGGCACAAAAAATTGCTGTGGAGCGAAATCTGGAAATTATACCGAAATCGGCCTATGCGACGACCATGCTGGCCGATAGGGATAGGCTTGAAATTGTGCATTTTATTGGGGGAGGGTGATACATATGCAAGAAGATGCGCCGCTTATTATTGCGGGAAAAACATATCAGTCGCGGCTTATTATCGGCACGGGGAAATATAAGGATTATGCTGAAAATGCGGCGGCTGCCGAGGCTGCGGGGGCTGAGATTGTCACCGTTGCTTTACGGCGGGTGAATCTATCCGACCCAAACACACCTATGCTGGTTGATTATATCGACCCCAAGCAATATGTATATCTGCCCAATACAGCCGGCTGCTTTACCGGTGAAGAGGCGGTGCGTAGTTTAAGGCTCGCGCGCGAGGCAGGCGGGTGGGATTTGGTTAAGCTGGAAGTTTTGGCTGATAAAAAAACGCTTTATCCGAATATGCCCGAAACTTTGCGCGCGGCGGATATGTTGATAAAGGACGGTTTCTCGGTGATGGTGTATTGCAGCGATGACCCGATTATGGCCAAACAATTAGAAGATATTGGCTGTTGTGCGATTATGCCGCTAGCGGCACCGATTGGTTCGGGGTTGGGGATACAAAATCCGATCAATATTCGCTTGATTGTGGAACAATGCAGCGTGCCGGTTTTGGTTGATGCGGGGGTGGGCACGGCTTCGGATGCGGCAATTGCGATGGAATTGGGGTGTGATGGGGTATTGATGAATACGGCGATTGCTGAGGCGAAAAATCCGGTGCTAATGGCACGCGCCATGCGCCATGCGGTTATTGCGGGTAGACAGGCTTATCTTGCCGGGCGTATGGGCAAGCGGCTTTATGCCGATCCCAGCTCTCCCTTATCTGGCCTGATTTAGCATTAGTTTAGTCGGAAAGTTCTATCCATACCGGCACATGGTCAGAGGGTCTTTCCAGTCCACGCATATATTTATCTATGCCGCATTTTATAAGCCGGTCTGCTGCGTGGGGGCTTAGTAAATGGTGATCAATGCGTATGCCCTTATTTTTATGCCATGCACCTGCTTGGTAATCCCAAAATGTATAGGTTTCCGTGCCCAGAGTGCAGAGGGTTTCCAAGGCTTCTGTGTAGCCCAGATTTTTAAGCGTGCGAAATTTGGCATGAGTTTCAGGCCGAAATAGCGCATCGCCTTGCCATGCTTGCGGATCATATGTGTCGGCATCATAAGGGATAACATTATAATCACCGGCCAAAATGGTGCTTTCTTCAAAATCAAGCAGCGCTTGCGCGTGCCGGTTTAGCGCATCCATCCAGCCTAGCTTATAAAGATATTTTTTACCCGTGCCATCTTCTACCGGATTACCATTGGGTAAATAAAGCGAGGCCACACGCACGCCCCCGCTAAAGGCTTCGATGAAACGCGCCTGCTCATCTTCATAATCAGGAAGCCCACGCCTTACATCTTCAAGCGGAAAACGCGATAAAAGCGCAACACCATTATAGCTTTTTTGTCCGTGCACCGCGATATTATAGCCAAGCTCTTCAATTTGCTCAAAAGGGAATGCTTCATCAATAGATTTTAATTCCTGTAAGCCTACAATATCAGGCTTGGTGTCTTTGAGCCATGTAATCAGATGGGGGAGGCGCGCCTTGACCGAATTTATATTCCAACTTGCGATTCTCATAATGGCATTGCCATTCGTTAAAGTGAAAATGAAGTGCCGCACCCACATGCAGCCGTGGCATTGGGATTATGCACTTTGAATGATGCCCCGATAATATCATCTACCCAGTCAATTTCGGCATCTTTCATATAGTCCAGTGAGATAGGGTCAATAAGCAATTTTACCGTATCATCGCCTATAACCAGATCATCATCCATTTGGGTATTATCGAGGCTGAAACTATATTGGAACCCCGAACACCCCCCCCCCATAACGGAGATGCGCAGCATTGTGCCGGCCTCCTCATCGGCAAGAATGTGGCTTATTTGTGCAATGGCGCGGTCTGTTACGGTAAGTTGTGTCATAATGGCTAAGATAGAGCGCATTGTTCTACTTTTCAAGGCTTAGTATATCTGTTAAGGCATATTTATGTCTGCTCAAACGTCTTTTCTTGCGCCCTATGCGAGCCATGCGGAACAATCGCGTGGCAGATTTCATGCTGAGGCAGAAAGTAAAACCCGCTCGGCATTTCAGCGAGACCGCGACCGCGTTTTACATGCGGGCGCATTTCGGCGCCTCAAACATAAAACGCAAGTCTTTATTGCGCATATGGGGGATAATTATCGCACGCGCCTGACGCATTCGCTGGAGGTTGCCCAAATTGCCCGCACCCTGGCGCGCCGCTTGCGTGTAGATGAGGATTTAACCGAAACGCTTGCCTTGGCACATGATTTGGGGCATCCGCCTTTCGGGCATGCGGGGGAGACAGCACTACATAAAGCCATGCAGCCTTTTGATGGGTTTGATCATAATGCACAATCATTGCGGATTTTAACCCATCTCGAACACCGTTATATCGGCTTTGACGGTTTGAATCTGTGTTGGGAAACATTGGAGGGGTTGGCAAAGCATAATGGCCCCTTGCTCACCCATGACAAAGCGCTTGCCGATTTGCCGTTTGCGTTTCGCGAATATGCGAAGTCACAAGATTTGGAGCTGGATACATGGCCAGGGCTGGAAGCGCAAATTGCGGCCTTGGCGGATGATATTGCCTATAATAATCATGACATTGATGATGCAATGTGTGCACACATGATTAGCTTTCAAGATTTGGACAATTTATCACTGACGGGGCGTATATTGCATGATATAAAAGCAGATTATGGTGAGGTGTCGCCCACACTTTTGCGCCATGAAATGATAAGGCGGCTTATATCGACCATGATTCATGATATGGTGCAGCAAACGACCACATTTATTGAGGAACTTGCCCCGCAGCATGTTGATGATATTCGGGCGGCAAAAAAGTCTATGGTCGGATTTTCATCTGAGCTTTATAAAATGAATCAAGAAATCAAAGATTTTTTAAATAAAACAGTGTATAAGCACCATAATGTTAATCGTTCAATGAATAAGGCAAAGCGTGTTGTAAGTGATTTGTTTGCGATTTATCTGGAAAACCCTATTTTGTTGCCGGTGGAGTGGCAATTAGGTGCCGATGGTGAAACACATGAATTGGCGCGTGTTATTTGCGATTATATTGCTGGTATGACTGACCGGTTTGCCATAGAAGAACATCGCCGCTTATTTGCCATTGATGATATGTTATTATAAGGAATAGATATGAATGTATTTCATGACATCACGCTGATTTTTCATAAAATTCTAGCTGAAATGGGGTTTTCGGCGGCAGATATACAGCGCATTACGGTTGAGCCGCCGCGTGAGGCATCACATGGCGATTTAGCCTGTAATGCCGCCATGGTGCTGGCAAAACAGGCGGGGGAAAAACCGCGTGTTTTGGCAGAAAAAATATGCGCGCATCTTATGGCGCAAAAAGATATATTTGCAGATGTTACCATTGCCGGGCCGGGTTTTATCAATATACGTCTATGTGATGCGGTGTGGCAGAATTTACCGCGCGCGATTTTGCGTGCCGGAAATAATTATGGGCGTAGCGATATGGGGGCGGGTGAAACATTAAATGTTGAATATGTGTCAACTAATCCAACGGGGCCGATACATTTAGGCCATACGCGTGTTGCTGTGGTAGGTGACGCCTTGGCCGGGTTGCTTGAATTTGCAGGCTTTGACGTGTTACGCGAATTTTATATCAATGATGCAGGCGGGCAGATCGAAACATTGGCGCGTTCGGCCTTGTGGCGGGCTCGTGAGGCAGCGGGTGAAAAAATGGGCGATATGCCCGAGGAGTTTTATCCGGGTGATTATCTTATTCCGGCTGGCGAAACATTATTGGCCGATTATGGACGTGAATTTTTTGAAAAAAATGATGAGGCAGCACAGATAAAAGCGGCAAAATCTGTTGTAGTGCCAATGATGATGGAGATGATTAAAGATGATCTGGCGTGTTTGGATATCGAACATGCCTGTTTTGTCTCTGAGCAATCTTTACGTGATAATGGCGCGGTGGATGATGCATTGGATGTTTTGCAGCAAAAAGGGCTTATCTATCAAGGTGTGCTCGCGCCGCCCAAGGGCGAAGCGCCACCAGATGATTGGGAGGCGCGCCCGCAAACCTTATTTCGTGCCACCCAATTCGGGGATGATACTGATCGCCCTTTGAAAAAAGCAGATGGAAGCCTCACCTATTTTGCGCCGGATATTGCCTATCATTATGATAAATTTCGCCGCGGATTTACCCGCATGGTGAATGTATGGGGTGCCGATCATGGGGGGTATGTGACCCGCATAGATGCGGCAGTGGCGGCCATAACCGATAAAAGGGCAGATTTACAGGTGAAAATTTGTCAAATCGTAAGATTGATGCGTGAAGGTGAGCCAGTGAAAATGTCCAAACGGGCGGGAAATTTTGTTACATTACGCGAATTGGTCAATGAAGTCGGCAAGGATGCCGTCCGCTTTTTCATGCTGATGCGTAAAAATGATGCACCGCTTGATTTTGACTTTGAACTGGCCAAACAGCAATCGCGCGATAATCCGGTATTTTATGTGCAATATGCTTATGCGCGTATTTGTTCCGTGTTCCGCAATGCGGATAAGTTGGGCATTGTGTGTGAAGATATAGACGGAGTTGATTTATCGCTGCTTACCCATGAAGCAGAACATATGTTAATCAAGCAAATGGGGAATTTTCCGCGACAAGTGGAGAGTGCTGCACGCCATTATGAGCCGCACCGTATTGCATTTTATGTGCAAGAGCTTGCCGCGCAGTTTCATAGCCTTTGGAATGCAGGAAAGGAAAATATTGATCTCCGCTTTATCCAGGAAGAAAAGCCGGCACACACACAAGCACGTTTGGCTTTATTGCGTGCCTGTGCTATAACATTTGAAAATGCAAGCTCAATAATCGGTATATCACTATCTGAAGAAATGCGCTAATATAGTTATGACTGTGATTCGTTTTATATTCAGGAGATAAATATGCCCTCTAATTCATCGCGTGGTGGCGATGCGACTGATAAAAATAATGATAATAATATTGGCACGCAATCAAGTGCAGGCGTAGAAGATATTTTTGGCGATAATGGGCTGAGAGATTCTGGCAAGCCTATTCCTAATATATTAAAGTCATCTGAAGAAGATCATATATCTGCAAGCGGGGGTGATATGATGTATAAAAACACAAGATATGAATTACCTGATATAGCAGGGCGTTTTTCGCAGCGCACGCTTATTCGGTTTTTTGCTATTGTTGGATTTGCTGTTTTTTCTGCACTTGCGGTTGCTTTATATCTTTATGCGTATACAAGCGGCCTTAAGGCGGGACAAAAAGACTTGCCGCCTATTGTGGGCGCAGATGATAAAGCGGCAAAAATCCGCATTTCCGAAGCTGAAAAAAATAAGGCTATGGCGCAAAACCCTGATGATGTGAAAAATACCATGCGTGAAGATATGCCATCTGGTGTAGAACGCCGCCGGACATATAATAATGAAGCACCACCTGCCAATGCATCGGGTGAGGTCGAAAGTTTGCAACTGGCGCAAGCTGTTGCTGATCCTACACGGCTTATTCCAAGCAAAAATCCCGAACTTGATAACAAAAAGCCGGTTAAAAAGGCTATTGAAATCCCGAAAACAAAGGTGCCGCCTCCTGCATTATCAAATAATGCTACGCCTGTGCCTCCTAGAGCAGCCGGAACAACGCCTCCACCGGCAATGATGCCTAAGCAGCCGACCATGGCTGAAAGCAATTTTGTGGTGCAAATTGGTGCAATGCGGACTATGGCACAAGCACAAGCCTTATTTGATCGTGCCAAGCGTGAGCATGCTGATTTGCTTGCTGGCTATGAGCCAGTGATTACACGTATTGACTTGGGGGACGAAGGCTTATTTATGCGGGTTAATATTACTGGTTTTGCTACAAAAAGTGATGCACAGGATTTTTGTAAGCAGTTAAAACGCCGTGGGCAAAATTGTTTGGCGCGTCCGGTTGAATAGGTGCCGGGTAAACAAAGTGCCTGTTGAACAAAGTAGATGACGTCTCATGCGGCGATTATCGGTGTATCCGGTTATGAATTAACAAAAGCGGAAACGTCATTTTTATGTGACTTTCCGGTGTGGGGTGTGATTTTATTTGCGCGCAATGTGCGCAACCATGCACAAATTAGTGAGCTGGGGCAGGCTTTAAGGGCGGTTTGCAATGATCCGCATTTACCTATTTTAATTGATCAAGAAGGAGGACGGGTCGCCCGTTTGCGTCCCCCTTTAATGCGCGTTTATCCGCCGGCACAAATTTATGGTGACTTATACCGTAAAAATAAGGCAGATGGTCTAAAGGCAGCATATTTGGGTGCCTTGTTGCTCGCTTATGATTTGCGTGAATTAGGTATAAATGTAAATTGTGCGCCTTGTCTGGATATAGCTTACCCCACGCAGAGCGATATTATTGGCAATCGTGCTTTTTCGGATGACCCCGAAGCTATCGCCACATTGGGGCAGACCTTTATAAACGGTCTATATGCAGGTGGGGTTTTACCGGTTATTAAGCATTTGCCGGGGCATGGGCGGGCTAAATGCGATAGCCATGTTATGTTACCGCATATTGATGCAGCTTATGACATATTGCTGGAAAGTGACTTTCAGGCTTTTCGGGCGCTGATAAAGGCGTTTCCCGCGCAAAGCCTTATGGGCATGACGGGGCATTTACTTTATACGGCCATTGATGCCGCGCGCGCGTCTACACATTCGCCTGTTATTATTCAAAAAATCATTCGCGAGCTTATAGGCTTTGATGGCTTGCTTATGAGCGATGATATTGCCATGCAGGCTTTATCGGGTGATATTGCTGCCCGTGCGCGTCATGCGCTTGCGGCTGGATGCGACCTTGTGTTGCACTGCACGGGGGACATGGATGATATGCGTGCCTTACAAAAAAATATTCCCATTTTAGGCGGTGCTGCCGCCCAGCGTGCAGATAAAATAAAAGCGCAGCTTATAAATATAAAACCGATGCTTTCGCCAGAAGACCGTCAAAAACATGAAAAACAATGGGCGGAATTGATGACAAATATTTTTCCTTACGCGCAAAACACGCTATAAGGCTATTTATGGAAAATAATGAAACTGATTCAAGCGCGCATGATTTTATTGAAGGGCAAGCCTTTTCAATGCCTGTTTCTGACCGCTTTGAAGTGGCGCTGGACAATTATGAAGGCCCGCTTGATGTATTGCTTAGTTTGGCACGTGCGCAAAAGGTTGACTTAAAACATATTTCGGTTTTGCGTTTGGCAGAGCAATATATAGACTTTATTCGCAATGCAGAAGACTTAAAAATAGAACTGGCGGCAGATTATTTGGTTATGGCCTCTTGGCTTGCTTATCTTAAATCCCGCTTATTATTGCCGGTAGAGGATGAGGATGAAGAGATGTCTGCTGAGGAGCTTTCGGCGCGTCTACTGCATCGGTTACAAAAGCTGGAGGCTATCCGCCACTGTATGGCGCAGCTTATGGCGCGTAATATTCTGGGGCGAGATATATTCGCGCGCGGCATGCCCGATGGCTTACGGATAAAACGACATAGCCAATATCAGGCGACGCTTTACGACTTATTGACCTCTTATTCAATTCAAAAATTGCGGTATCATTATGCCGAATGGAAACCACCTAAACTTGATGTTTTGAGTGTTGAGCGTGCCCGCACGCGATTGGAAACCATGTTAGGGAAACTAAATAAATGGGATCATTTGGATGCATTGCTGTTTACTGGCACACGCAAAACCCAAAGGCGCACCGCACTGGCTAGCGGTTTTGCGGCGGCTTTGGAATTTGCGCGTGAAGGACGCATTGAACTGCAACAAGAAGGTAATTTTGGTAAAATCATGTTGCGCCGCGCGCGCCCCAAAATTATAGATACATATGACTGATAAATGTAACCCCGAATATATCCGCATGATTGAGGCCGTTTTATTTGCGGCGGCAGAGCCTTTGGATAAGGATAGTCTGGCTGAGCGCTTGCCCGCGCAAGATGTTGATATGATTGATGATATTGTGCAAGCCCTAGAAGAAAAATATAAAAAGGCGGGGTTTCATTTGGTTAAGGTTGCGGATAAGTTTGCCTTTCGCACAGCTCCTGATTTAGCGCATATGCTACAAAAAGACATTGTGCAGCAAAGACGGTTATCCAAGGCGGCCTTGGAAACGCTGGCGATTATTGCCTATCATCAGCCGGTGACACGCGCTGAAATCGAAGCCATTCGCGGCGTGAGTATATCTAAAGGAACGCTCGATGTGTTACTGGAAAGCACGTGGGTGAAATTACGCGGCAGGCGCCGCGTGCCCGGGCGGCCAGTTACATATGGAACGACGGATGCGTTTTTGATTCATTTCGGGTTGGAAAACTTACGTGATTTGCCAGGGCTTAACGAGTTGCGTGCTGCCGGGCTTTTAGACGGACAATTACCGCCGGATTTTTCTATTCCCGCGCCTGACCCTGATAATGATCCAACCGAAGACCCGTTGGAAGATGAACCGCCTTTAGAGATGGATATACCCGAATAAATGGGGGCGGCTTTGAAATTTGACAGGGTTTCTTGCCGTTTGGACGGTAGGGAAGCTGTTTCCGCATTGAGTTTTACGCTTTCCAAAGGAGAGACGTTTTGCTTGCTCGGGCCGTCGGGCTGCGGTAAATCCACAAGCCTGCGCCTTGTGGCCGGGCTTGAACAACCGCAGGCCGGGCATATTTTTATTGATGGTGAGCAGGTGAGCGCGCCCCGGTTTTTGGTGCCACCGGAAGACCGCAACATAGGATTTTTGTTTCAGGAATTTGCCCTGTTTCCGCACCTTACCATATTTGAAAATATTTGTTTTGGTATAAAGCATAAACCGAAATCGGCGCAACGGCGCATTGCAGAAGATTTATTGGCGCGCATTGGTTTGGTAGATTTTGCTGCCCGTTATCCACATTCACTTTCGGGAGGTGAGCAGCAGCGTGTAGCATTGGCGCGGGCTTTGGCGCCCTCACCAAAACTTATTTTAATGGATGAGCCTTTTTCTAATCTCGACCCGCAATTACGCAATCATATGCGTGATTTGTGCCGCGATATTTTAACCACACTTAGCGCGACGGCGCTTATTGTAACGCATGATGCAGATGATGCGTTACGACTTGCGGATAAAATTGGCGTGCTTGACAGGGGGATGCTTTTGCAAATGGATACGCCGGAGATTTTATATCGTGCCCCGAAAAACAAGCAGGTTGCCCTTATGTTCGGGGCGCTAAATTGCGTCACGATTGAGGTCAAAAACCGTGTGGCGCATACACCATTTGGTGCGCTTGCGACGGATAAAGCCGATGGTCGATATGAATTTGCTGTGCGCCCCGAGCATATTCGTCTGGCGCAGACTAACATGCCAGAGGATATTATTATAGAGGGTGATCTACAAATTATCCGGTGTATTGGTGCCGATTGGCTATGTAAATTGCATATAGGCGATGAGCTGATATGGACTGTTTTAGTGCGGCAGGATAATATGCCGCAGGCGGGTATCCAAAAAATGTATATCGCGCCGGGCACTTATATGTTATTTGATATGTAAATTAAGGAGAGCAATATGGGTATTAGTTGGTGGCAAATTTTAATCGTCGCACTCCTCGTGGTTTTACTATTCGGGCGCGGGCGTATTTCCGGCATTATGGGCGATGTCGCGCGTGGTATTCGTAGTTTTCGCACCGGATTACGCGAAGAGGTCACGCATGAAATAGAAACAAGCGAGTCCGAAAAAGAAAAAGACAAGGTCTAAGACAGGCAGTATTATGTTTGATATTGGCTGGACAGAATTTTTGCTTATTGGGCTTTTGGTTTTGCTGGTTATGGGGCCGAAAGAAATTCCGGCTATGATGCGGCGTATAGGGCAAATAACCGGACGTATAAGGCGTATGGCTGGGTTATTTCGTATGGAATTGGAGAAAATTCCACAAGATACGGGGATAAAAGATATTGCCGATGATATAAAATCCGTAGCGCCCCAAACACCAGATTTATTCGGTGAACCACGTGATAAGGCGTAAATGGTCGGGGCGCCCATGCAAAATAGCGAAGCACCGCTTATTGAGCATCTGATTGAATTACGCACGCGTATTTTATGGATCTTGTTTTTCTTCATTTTGCTTTTTGCTGCATCTATCGGTTTTGCAGATAAAATTTTTACCTTGCTTTTGTATCCGTTCGAACAAGCAACAGGGGGGGCACAAAAGCTGGAGCTTATCTATACCGCGCCGCATGAGTTTTTCTTTACGCAGATTAAGCTGGCTATGTTTGCAGCACTTTTTTTGGGGTTTCCGATTTTCGCCTATCACCTTTATCGTTTTGTTGCGCCAGGGCTTTATCACAATGAACGGCGCGGCTTTTTGCCGTTTCTGATTGCGGCACCGCTTTTATTTGCAGGTGGTGCGGCTTTGGTGTTTTTTATTGTGATGCCGCTGGCTTTGACATTTTTTTTGGGTATGGAAATTTATAGCGCCCCGGCTGATATTCGTATGGTGAATCGGGTAAGCGAATATTTATCCTTCACCATGGTGCTTATGCTTGCTTTTGGTATATGTTTTCAATTACCGATTATTTTGACATTATTGGGAAAAGCCGGGATTGTTTCGGCTGCTTCATTGCGTCATAAGCGCCGCTATGCGATTGTGATTACTTTTGCGCTGGCTGCAATTTTAACACCGCCCGATGTGATTAGCCAAATTGGTCTGGCGGTGCCAACTTTGCTGCTCTATGAAATATCGATTTGGCTGGTGCATTTTATGGAAAAAAAGCGCAATGATGATGCAACCGCTATTGAGGCCGAAGAGACAATCAAGGACTAGGATTATGCTTGATATAAAATATATTTGTGACCATGCCGATGCCGCAGATGCGGCTTTTGCCAAGCGCGGCCTTGCACCGCAAAGTGCCCGATTATGTGCGCTGGATGCAAAGCGGCGCGCCTGTATTCGCGCGGCACAAGATTTACAAACCAGGCGTAATGAAATATCCAAAAAAATCGGGCAGGCAAAGGCGCAAAAAAATGAGATAGAAGCCGAAAAAATGATGCAGCAGGTAAGCCAGATTAAATCAGAGCTAGCCCAAGCCGAAGAAGATGAACGCCATGCACAAGCGGCTCTTATGGACGCATTGGCACAGCTACCTAATCTACCCCTGGATGATGTGCCGGTGGGGGAGGATGAAGCGGCGAATGTTGAAATGCGCCAATGCGGCACCGACATGATTGTGCAAAAAAATAATGCGTTGCAGCATTTTGAGATTGGTGAAGAGTTACAGCTAATGGATTTTACGACAGCAGCGACCTTATCGGGCGCGCGCTTTGTTATTTTGCGAGGTGCTTTGGCGCGTCTGGAGAGGGCTTTGGCAAGTTTTATGCTGGATTTACATGTTACTGAATTTGGCTATGAAGAAATTGCGCCGCCGGTTTTGGTGCGTGATGAGATTATGTTTGGCACCGGCCAATTACCTAAATTTGCTGAAGATTCATTTCGCACTGAAAACGGGTTTTGGCTTATTCCGACAGCGGAGGTCAGTTTAACCAATATGGTGCGGGAAAAAATTATTGATGCGGATGAATTGCCTTTGCGTTTTACGGCATTTACGCCATGCTTTCGTTCCGAGGCAGGGGCTGCGGGGCGTGATACGCGCGGCATGATTAGGCAGCATCAATTTTCCAAGGTTGAATTGGTGAGCATTATCGAGGCAGATGACGCGAATGATGAATTGGAACGTATGACGGCATGTGCTGAAGAGGTGTTGAAACGCCTGGATTTACCGTATCGGGTGATGTTGCTTTCAACTGGGGATATGGGGTTTGCCGCACGCAAAACCTATGATTTAGAAGTATGGTTGCCGGGGCAAAATATGTATCGCGAAATATCAAGCTGTTCTTATTGCGGCGACTTTCAGGCGCGGCGCATGAACGCACGCTGGCGTGCAAAAGAAGATAAGCAAACGCAGTTTGTGCACACATTAAATGGCTCGGCCTTGGCGGTCGGGCGCACAATGGTTGCTTTATTGGAAAATTATTTTGACCCCGAAGCTAAATGCCTTCACATTCCTGCTATATTGCATAGCTATATGGGGGGCATAAAACAAATTGATGCAGATATAATCAGCCAGGATAAAACATAATGCAGCATATAGGCCGTATTCTTATCACTAATGATGATGGCTATGATGCGCCTGGCCTGCAAGCGGCGCGGCATATTGCCGAAGCATTATCGGATGATGTGTGGGTGATGGCGCCCAAAAGTCAAAAAAGTGGTGCAAGCCATTCGATCAGTTTTTCTACACCGGTGCAGTTTTTGGAAATAGAGCCTAAACTCTATGTGGTAGATGGCACACCTGCTGATTGCGTGTTATTTGCTACGCGGCATTTTCTTAAGCATAATCCACCGGATTTGATTATATCGGGGGTGAATTGGGGGCAGAATATTGCCGAAGATATAAATTATTCCGGCACGGTGGCCGGTGCACGCGAAGGGGCGCTTGCGGGGATAAGGTCACTTGCCCTTAGCCAGGCATTAGATTTTGAAATGTGGCAACCCGATTTTCAAATTGCCAGGACATATGCACCCAAACTTATTCGGGCATTATTGGCGACAAGCTGGCAGGCGCATACGCCGATAAATATAAATTTTCCCCCTAATTTTTCCGAACATATAGATGTTAAGTTTACCCGCCAGGGTATGCGCGAAAAAAAATTACTCACCATAGATGAACGCACCGATACACGTGGTAATCCTTATTTTTGGTATGGCTTTAACCGCCATATTTCCGATGCGGCAAAAGATACGGATTTGGCAGCGCTCATAGAAAATGTTATTTCGGTAACACCTTTATCATTGGATTATACGGATATGGATATGCGTCATGCTTTGCAAGGCATGTGGGACATGTAAATATTGATGAGATGAAACAGGGCTTTATATATTCTTGTCTATGTGTGTTATGGCTTGGTGGGTGTGTGCCTGAATATAAAAGTAATAGATGGTATGATACACAGGCAAATATTACGCCCAGAAAAGTAGTGGTGAAGTTAAACCCTGCTGCGCCACTCAAAAAAGGGGAGGTGCGCGCGCGCGCAGGCGATACTTATTATAGTTTGGCGTTAAAGCATAAGGTGGACTTGCGTGAATTATTAGACCTAAACGGCGCGACTCCTCCCTATGCATTGGCAATAGGGAAAATTGTAAAAGTGCCGGATGAAAAACGCCACATCGTAAAACCCGGCGAAACGCTTTATAGTATTGCACAAGCCTATGGGGTGAGTATGCGGAATATTGCAACGACCAATACATTACCCATGCCCTTTATTATTACCGAAAATCAGGAGCTGATTATTCCCGGGGGAGTGCTTAAGAGCACAGCCCCAAAAAATGTTAACACAGCACGCGTGCAGAAAAAAAAGCCGAAAGTCGTGCGCCCCACAGCCATACCGCAAAGAAAAGGAAAATTTATTCGTCCCGTGTCAGGAAAAATCATTTCACGTTTTGGTGTGAAAGCAGATGGATTGCATAATGACGGAATCAATATTGCCGCAGCTTCGGGCACGCCTATCCGGGCAACAGAAAATGGCGTGGTGGTTTATATTGGCAATGAATTGCGTGGCTATGGCAATCTTATGCTTATTCGGCATGATAAAAAATGGATTTCGGCCTATGCGCATATATCTAAATTCTGGTTTGGCTTAGGTGATGAGGTAAAGCAGGGGGATATTATTGGTGAGGTTGGCACAAGCGGTGCGGTTGAGCGTCCGCAATTACATTTCGAATTGCGGCAGGGAACAAAAGCGATTGATCCGGAAAAATTCCTTTAATTCGGCTTAGGGCTATTGCTTTTGCTTTTACAATATTGCACCTTGCGCTAAATTAAAATTTAAGAATCAATTTTTAAGGGGATGCTTTTATGTTTATTTCGCCAGCCTATGCACAAACGACGGATACGGGAGGAGGCTTGATAGAGCTTTTTGCGCCGTTACTGATTGTTTTTGTTATTATCTATTTTATGATTTTGCGTCCGCAACAAAAGCGGCAAAAAGAACACCGTGCCATGGTTGATAATATTAAGCGTGGCGATAAAATTGTCACGCAAGGCGGGCTTATCGGAAAGGTTGCTAAAATTGATGATGCCGAATTAGAGGTGGAAATTGCCAGTGGTGTCAAAATCAAGGTGGTCCGGTCTATGGTGATCTCGGTAACGCCCAAGGCAGGTAAAAATACCAAGACAGATAAGAACGAAAATACGGCAAGCTAATGCTACACTTCTCTAAATTCAAAATTTTGGGCATTAGTTTGGTGCTCGCCATAGGGGTTCTATTTGCCTTGCCGAATGTCGTGCCAGCGATGCGCGCTATAGATTTTGCGCTGGTGCCGTCTAAAACGATGAATTTAGGGTTGGATCTGCAAGGGGGGTCGCATTTGCTGCTGGAAGTTGATACACGCACGATTGAACAGGAAAAATTGCAAAGTCTTGTTTCTGATATACGCACCGGATTACGCAGCGCGCGCATTGGCTATACGGGGCTTGGTATTGTTAATGATAATGTGCGCGTTACCATTCGCGCAGGAAAAAATCAGCAAGCTGCGCGTGATATATTAAATGCGCTCAACACACCGACAGCTAGCGGATTACTGGTTGGTGCAGGCAATAATACGAATGAGTTAACCATTACGCTTATTGATGACGTGACGTATCAAATTGCGCTTAATGAAGAGGCACGCGCATTTCGCAATAGCCGTGCTGTGCAGCAATCTATTGAGATTATTCGTCGGCGTATTGATGAATTGGGCACAACCGAACCGAGCATACAGCGACAAGGCGAAAGGCGCGTTCTTGTGCAAGTGCCGGGTTTGGATAATCCGGAGCGCTTAAAGGCTTTACTTGGGCAAACGGCAAAACTTAATTTTCACCTGCTTGATCCGGATGTAAGCGCCTTTGAAGTTGAATCCGGTGCACGCCTGCCAGTAGGCGCACATATTTTGCGCGATGATGCAGGCACGCCTTATCTGGTTAAGCGGCGCGTTATGGTGAGTGGTGAGCGTTTGGTAGATGCGAATATGGGCTTTGATCCGGTAACTGGATCACCAGAAGTTAATTTTCGGTTTGATGCCGCAGGAGGCAAGATTTTTGGTGACGTGACAAGCGCCAATGTCGGGCGCCCATTTGCGATTGTGCTTGATGGGCGGGTGATTTCTGCACCGGTTATTCAAAGTGCTATTTTAGGCGGTTCGGGGCGTATTACGGGTAATTTTACCACACAAGAGGCAAATGATTTGGCGATTTTGTTGCGTGCAGGCGCTCTGCCGGCGCCGATGGAAATATTGGAAGAGCGCACCGTAGGAGCAAGTTTAGGCGCGGATTCGGTGGAAGCCGGCAGGCTTGCGCTTATCGTTGGTTTTCTTGCTGTGATTATTTTCATGGTGGTGAGTTATAATATATTCGGCTTATTTGCCACCATCGCATTGATTATCAATCTTATTTTAATCATGGCAGCTTTATCGGCTTTACAAGCGACACTTACCTTGCCTGGTATTGCCGGGATTGTGTTGACTGTCGGCATGGCGGTGGATGCCAATGTGCTGATTTTTGAACGCATAAGGGAAGAGTTTGCAACTGATAATAAGGTTTTGCTGGCGATTGATAAGGGCTATGAACGTGCCTTGGGAACAATTCTGGATGCAAATATTACGACATTCCTGGCCGCACTTATTCTATTCCAGCTTGGTTCAGGGCCTGTGCGCGGCTTTGCGGTGACGCTCGCTATTGGCATTGTTACATCTGTATTTACTGCCTTTGTTGTAACGCGCCTTTTTGTGGCGATATGGGTGCGGCGTTCGGCGCAGCGGACGGTTTTACCAATATAGGGAGCGGTGATATGTGGAGCTTAAAACTTATTCCATCTAAAACGAAAATTGATTTTGTCAAATTTCGCTATCCGGCATTGCTGGTGAGTTGTGTTTTACTGATTGCCAGCTTTGTATCTGTCCATATGCGGGGGATAAATTTTGGCATTGATTTTGCCGGTGGCACACTGATTGAGCTGGGCGTTGAAGACGGTGAAATTGATATTGCCGCCTTACGCGCGCGCCTTAACGGGCTTGCGCTTGGTGATGTTCAAATTCAGAAGTTTGGCACGCCGCAAGATGTGTTGGTGCGCGTTGCCGAAAAACCGGATGCACAAGATACCTCTAATGACCTCACCGTGGTGAGCGTGATTAAGCAGGAATTGCAAGGTGAATTTACGTTTCGCCGTGTTGAGATTGTGGGACCACAAGTGAGCACAGAGCTTATTCGTGCCGGCATGATCGCCTTTTTTGTCGCCTTGGCCTCTATGCTGGTTTATATCTGGTTTCGGTTTGAATGGCAGTTTAGCCTGGGCGCGGTGGCGGCTCTCGTGCATGATGTTTTGCTAACTATAGGTTTATTTTCAGTGTTTCAGCTAGAATTTAATCTATCCATTTTAGCGGCTTTGCTGACCATTGTTGGTTATTCCATGAATGATACGGTGGTGGTGTATGATCGCGTGCGTGAAAATTTGCGTAAATATAAACGTATGATTTTGGGTGACTTACTCAATGTTGCCGTGAATGAAACACTCTCGCGCACAATTATGACATCACTCACAACGCTTTTGGCTTTGCTTGCGCTTTACATTTTGGGGGGCGAGGTAATACGTGGTTTTACTTTGGCGATGATTTGGGGCGTTTTGATTGGCACATATTCCTCAATCTTTGTTGCGTCGCCTTTATTATTGTGGCTGGGTGTCAAGCGCGATTGGTCGAAGGTGCAGGCAAGTTAAAATTTTGTATGCTTGCATCATGTGGGGGAATGGGGCAACATAATAAGACAAGTAACGATTCGTTTATCGTTTGTTATAAAGGAGGGACATATGTCAGCAATTCTTACATCACTTCGCAACACCGTTATTGCCGGTTTCATTTTGGCATTTTTGATCGAGTGGCTTTATATGAGCGGCGGCGGCGAGATTGATTATAATTTTTATCTTTTCATTATGCGCTGGTTACATGTGCTTAGCGGCATTATGTGGATTGGTTTGCTTTATTATTTTAACTTTGTGCAAATTCCCAATATGCCCAATATTCCTGATGACCAAAAGCCCGCAATCGGTAAGGTAATTGCGCCTGCGGCTTTATTCTGGTTTCGTTGGGGGGCTATGGCGACGATTGTGACAGGGCTTATTCTGGGATATATGAATGGCTATATTCATGATGCTCTCGCACTTGGTGCGTTGAATGATTTTGCTGTGCCTAAAAATATTATTATTGGCATTGGCATGTGGCTGGGCATTATTATGTGGTTTAATGTCTGGTTTGTCATCTGGCCAAATCAGAAGCGGGCTTTGGGCATTGTCGAGGCAGATGCGGATAGTAAAGCGGCATCGGCACGGCGGGCAATGTTGTTTTCGCGCACCAATACAATGTTATCTATCCCCATGTTATTTTGCATGGTTGCCGCACAAAATATTGTGTAGTTTACGCGATAAAACCAATATTATTGGGAGGAGGCCGCCTTTCGCTAAGGGCGGCCTTTTCATATGACAAAACGTGATCATTATTACGATAATGTGCGCCGCGAGTTGCGCGCGCGCAATCGTGATCTTTATATTGCACATATTTTCGCCCCGCCCGCAAAGCGTGAGGCGGTATTATGCCTTTTTTATATTTATCATGAAGTGAGCTCTATTACACAAAAGCCAGACGCGCCGCTTTTATATATGCTGCGTTTGCGCCAGTGGCATGATTTGGTTGATGCTATGCAGCACGGCAACACAAATGGCGTGCCGGCAATCGCGCTGGCGTTTCACTATAAAATAGCTGCTGCGTCGCTTTATAATTTTATTGCAGCGCGGGAACAAGATATAGAGGCGGGCGGTGTGCATAATTGTGAAGCAGCTTTGCAGCGCGCTATTTATGCGCTTGTGGGGGTAGATGCGGCTGCGCCTTTATCGTGGCAAGATAGACGAAAAATTGTGCCGCTTTTGGTGTGGCGCGGTATAAGGGGAAAGGCAGGGTTTGCGCGTATCTTTACAGCATTACGGATTGCTTATTTTAATCGCCTCTAACCAGGCGGTGATTTCCTTTTGCGCCCGCATGCTATATTGCTTTTGGCGCTCCTGTTTTTTGCGTCTGCCTTTTAGATGCATTATGTCTGGCATAAGGCCGAAATTTATATTCATTGGCTGAAAGTTTTTTTGTTCGGCGTTTAGCGTAATATGAGAGAGTAGAGCGCCGAAGGCTGTCATGGGCGAGGGCAGGGGGCTTTGCATCCCTTGTATGTCATGCGCGGCAAAAAGCCCCGCTAAAAGCCCAATGGCTGTGCTTTCAACATAGCCTTCCACGCCGGTAATTTGTCCGGCAAAGCGAATGGCGGGATAAGACTTAAGCCGCAAATAGGGGTCAAGCAGAGCAGGGCTGTTCAAAAACAGATTGCGATGCATGCCGCCCAGGCGGGCGAAACGTGCGTTTTCCAATCCCGGAATTATACGGAATATATCGCTTTGGGCGCTATATTTCAGTTTGGTTTGAAAGCCCACCATATTATAGAGTGTATCGAGCTTATTATCCTGGCGTAATTGCACAATGGCATAGGGTTTTTCATCTGGCTTATGCGTATTGGTCAGGCCGACGGGTTTCATTGGGCCATGGCGCAGGGTTTCGGGGCCGCGTGCGGCCATAACTTCAATCGGCAGGCAGGCATTGAAATAGGGGGTGTCTTTTTCCCATGCGCGAAATTCATGGCTTTCGGCAGCCAGCAAGGCGGCGATGAAACGCTCATAATCGGGTTTTGTAAGCGGGCAATTTATGTAATCGCCGCGTGGGTCTTCCCCTTTATCATAGCGCGATTGTCGCCAGCAAATATCCATATTGATAGAGTCGTGATAAATAATCGGCGCAATGGCATCGAAAAAGGCGAGCTTATCCATGCCAGTCATTTCAGCAATTTGTGCAGATAGGGCAGGCGCGGTAAGCGGACCGGTTGCAATAATAACATGGTGCCAATCGGGGGGGATAATGTCTATTTCTTCGCGGCATAAGGTTATGTGCGGATGCGCCTCTATGGCCTGACTTATTGTGGTTGAAAACCCGTCGCGGTCAACCGCAAGCGCGCTTCCTGCCGGTAAGCGATGGGTGTCAGCACTGTGCATAATCAGTGAATTGGCAGCGCGCAATTCGGCATGTAATAGCCCTACGGCATTGGTTGTATGATCATCCGAACGAAACGAATTGGAACACACCAATTCGGCCAAATTTTCCGTCACATGTGCTGGCGTCATGCGCTGGGGGCGCATTTCATAAAGTCGCACATTTATGCCTCTATTGGCTGCCTGCCATGCCGCTTCACACCCCGCCAGGCCGCCGCCAATTATGTGCAGTATATCAGGCAGATTTTTTGACATTTGTGCGTTTCGGCTTCATCTTACCCACTAGGGGGTTCATATATTGCCCTGTATAGCTTTTCTTTACTTGCGCAATATCTTCAGGCGTGCCCTGGGCGATAATTTCGCCGCCGCCATCGCCGCCCTCCGGCCCGACATCAATGACCCAATCGGCGGTTTTAATGACTTCAAGATTATGCTCAATAACCGCAACGCTATTTCCGGCATCAACCAGCTCATGCAACACCTCAAGCAGTTTTGCGACATCGTGAAAATGTAGGCCGGTTGTTGGTTCGTCAAGTATGTAAAATGTGCGTCCCGTTGCGCGGCGGGATAATTCTTTGGCGAGTTTTACCCGTTGTGCCTCCCCGCCCGAAAGCGTGGTGGCTTGCTGGCCGACTTTAATATAACCCAGCCCGACACGTTGCAATGTTACCATTTTATCACGAATGAGCGGCACAGCTTTGAAAAAATCTGATGCTTCATCCACCGTCATATCGAGAATATCGGCAATATTTTTATCCCGAAATCGCACTTCTAAGGTTTCGCGATTATAGCGTTTGCCGTGGCAATTATCACATTCGACATAAATATCGGGTAAAAAATGCATTTCAATTTTGATAACGCCATCCCCCTGACACGCCTCGCAGCGTCCCCCCTTAACATTAAAGGAAAACCGCCCCGGCCTATAGCCGCGTGCTTTGGCTTCTGGCAGGCCGGCAAACCATTCGCGGATAGGTGTGAATGCACCGGTATAGGTGGCCGGATTGGAGCGCGGCGTGCGCCCAATGGGGGATTGATCTATATCAATAATTTTATCAAGATGCTCTAACCCGTCTATCTTATCATGCGGCGCAGGGGTTTCGCGGGCTTTATTGAGCTTGCGGGCGAGCGCTTTATAAACTGTATCCAGCAAAAGCGTTGATTTGCCACTGCCCGAAACACCGGTAATGCAACAAAATAGCCCAAGCGGAATATCGACATCAACATTTTTCAAATTATTGCCGCGTGCACCGACTAATTTTATCAACCGGTCTTTTTTCATAGCTCTGCGTTGTTGGGGAACGGGCACTTGCAATGTGCCGGCAAGATATTGTCCGGTCAGGCTCTTTTTATGGGCGATGATTTGTTTCGGTGTGCCGGCTACCACGACCTCGCCCCCATGAATGCCAGCGTGCGGGCCAATATCGGCAACATAATCTGCGGTTAAAATTGCCTCTTCATCATGCTCAACCACAATGACGGTATTGCCTAAATCGCGTAAGCGCACCAATGTATCAAGCAGGCGTGCATTATCTCTTTGATGCAGACCGATAGAGGGTTCATCCAGCACATAGAGCACACCGGTAAGGCCAGACCCGATTTGTGAGGCAAGCCTGATGCGCTGGCTTTCGCCGCCCGAAAGTGTGCCCGAATTGCGCGATAGGGTGAGATAATCAAGCCCGACATCATTTAAGAACTTCAAACGCTCGCGAATTTCTTTCAAAATACGTTCGGCAATTTGTTGCTGCTTGGCAGATAGTTTTTTGTGTAATGTTGCAAACCATGTATCAGCCTGCTTGATGGACATGCGGGTAATATCGCCAATATGTAAATCATTGATTTTTACAGCCAGAGCTTCCGGCTTTAAGCGATTGCCTCCACAAATTGCACAATCAGTGGTGGATTGGAATTTTTCAATTTCCTCGCGGGCATAATTGC
This sequence comes from Parvibaculaceae bacterium, assembly GCA_965227805.1. GTDB lineage: Bacteria > Pseudomonadota > Alphaproteobacteria > RS24 > RS24 > CBDDGJ01. Next base: position 40,433 of record CBDDGJ010000004.1, read on the forward strand.
TTTCGGTTTCACGATAGCGCCGTTCAAGATTATGAATCACGCCTTCAAAGGGTTTTTGCGTTTTATAGCTGCGTAACCCGTCATCATAGGTGAATTTAATAACATCCTCACCGCTGCCATAAAGCACGCGCTGCCGGGCGTCTTCCGAAAGGTCTGTCCATGGCTTTGTCATGGAAAATTTGTAATGTTTGGCGACGCTTTGCAGGGTTTGCATATAATAAGGCGATTGCGTTTTAGACCAGGGTGCAATGGCACCTTGTTGCAGAGAAAGCCCGCCATCGGGCACAACCGCATTGGGGTCGATAAAAAACTGCGTGCCAAGCCCATCGCATGCAGGACATGCACCAAACGGATTATTAAATGAAAATAGCCGTGGTTCAATTTCATCTATGGTAAAGCCCGAAACAGGGCAGGCAAAGCGCGCCGAAAAAATAATGCGTTCGGCGTCTTCTTGTCCTTCGGGCTTATCAGCCATTTCTAAAACCGCAATGCCATCTGTTAAAGTAAGCGCAATTTCCATACTGTCAGCCACGCGATTGCCTAAATCGGGGTTAATCACCAGCCGGTCGACCACAACGTCAATATCATGTTTGATTTTCTTATCCAAAGCCGGCACGTCGGTAATTTCGTAAAATGTGCCATCCACTTTCACACGCTGAAACCCGCGTTTTTGTAAATCCAGAAAATCGCGCTTATATTCACCTTTGCGCCCGCGTATGATCGGGGCAAGCAAATAGGCGCGCGTGCCTTGTTTCAGGCTCATGACCTTATCAACCATTTGCGAAACGGTCTGGCTTTCAATTGGCAAACCCGTTGCCGGTGAATAGGGAATACCCACCCGCGCAAATAACAGGCGGAGATAATCATAAATTTCTGTAACTGTGCCAACCGTAGAGCGCGGATTGCGCGAGGTGGTTTTTTGTTCAATCGAGATTGCTGGCGATAAGCCATCAATCTGGTCAATATCGGGCTTTTGCATCATTTCCAGAAATTGCCGCGCATAGGCAGATAGGCTTTCAACATAACGCCTTTGGCCTTCCGCATAAATGGTGTCAAAAGCAAGCGAGCTTTTGCCAGAGCCAGAAAGACCAGTAATGACAATGAGTTTCTCGCGCGGTAAATCCAGTGAAATATTTTTCAGATTATGTTCGCGCGCACCGCGAATTTGGATATGCTTCGCTTGTGCGGTGCGTTTGGTGTTTTGTTTGGTCTTTGTCGGCATATGTCTCTTTATTCCTTGCTTGCGCGTTGTTCCCTGCTTGCGCGGTCATTCCTGATTTACGCGCTGCATATTATGGGGCATGGCATAATCTGTAAAGCATTAGATGAATTGTCCACAAAAAAGCGCATTTTATATATGATTTTATCCAGACTCATATTATAAATCTATATGGCAAAAAGGGAGGACTGATTTATGGCCGGTAGTGTAAATAAGGTTATTTTGGTCGGCAATTTAGGTGCAGATCCGGAAGTGCGGCAAACCAATGCCGGCAAGCCGGTGGTGACATTAAGCATCGCAACCAGTGAGCGATGGAATGATCGCAATACAGGCGAGCGTCGTGAACGCACAGAATGGCACCGCGTGGTTATTTTTAGCGAGGGTTTATGCCGTATTGCCGAGCAATATTTACGTAAAGGGGCTAAAGTTTATACGGAAGGCCAGCTACAAACCCGTAAATGGCAGGATGATAAAGGCAATGATCGGTGGACGACCGAGGTGGTTTTGCAAGGGTTCAATTCAACGCTGACTATGCTTGATTCACGTGGGGGTGGCGATATGGGCGGTGGCGATATGGGCGGCGGCGACTATCAATCTATGGGGCAGGCCGCCGCACCGGCACAAAATATAGGCGGCGGCGGGCAAAGTGATATGGATGATGATATTCCTTTTTAGCTTTTACCCGTTTCGGCAGTTGTTTTCTAACTATCTGAATTATAAGCATAAAATATACATATTTTGCATGTAAATTTATCTCATATGCTTGCGACTCGTGCGCGATTTGTGCTAAACTTAATCATTATTCTTAAATGGGATGAAATGTGACGGATATGTCTGACACGCCGCCAGAAAATGAGGCTGATGCCGACATAAAACAGGCGACGATAAGTGGAAATGATGTGACCCCGCCGCCTGGTGCCCCCCCTGTGGATGGCCCTGATGGTGGTGGTAGCGATGTCACCCCGATTATGCTTGAAGAAGAAATGCGCGCCTCCTATCTCGATTATGCGATGAGCGTGATTGTTAGCCGTGCTTTGCCCGATATATGTGATGGCTTAAAACCAGTGCATCGGCGGATTTTATTTTCCATGCATGAAAATGGCTATGATTATAATAAACCCTATCGCAAATCAGCCCGCATTGTGGGTGATGTGATTGGTAAATATCATCCGCATGGGGATCAGTCTATTTATGATGCTTTGGTGCGTATGGCGCAGGATTTCTCCATGCGGTTGCCGCTTTTGGACGGGCAGGGTAATTTTGGGTCTGTTGATGGCGACCCGCCTGCCGCCATGCGGTATACCGAAGTGCGTATGGCCAAAATAGCACATAGCCTGCTGGAAGATATTGATAAGGGCACAGTCGATTTTCAGGATAATTATGATAATTCTGAGCGCGAACCGCAAGTATTGCCTGCGCGCTTTCCCAATTTATTGGTAAATGGGGGCAATGGTATTGCTGTGGGTATGGCAACAAATGTGCCCCCGCATAATCTGGGTGAGATTATTGCGGCATGCCGGGCATTGATCAAAGACCCCGCGCTTGATGATGACGCATTACTGGATATTGTGCCGGGGCCGGATTTTCCCACCGGTGGTTATATTTTAGGGCGTAGCGGCGCACGGGCGGCTATACTTAGCGGGCGCGGGTCGATAATTATGCGCGGGCGGGCAGAAATAGAAACCATCCGCAAAGATCGCGAAGCGATAATCATTACTGAAATTCCATATCAGCTAAATAAAACATCTCTGATTGAAAAAATTGCCGATTTGGTGCGTAATAAGCAAATAGAAGGCATTAGCGATATTCGTGATGAATCCGACCGGCATGGAATGCGGATTGTGATCGAGTTAAAAAAAGATGCAATGGGCGATGTTATCCTTAACCAGCTTTATCGCTATTCCCAATTACAAACCAGCTTTGGGGCGAATATGTTAGCTTTGCATAATGGGCGGCCACAGCTTATGAATTTGCGTGAAATGCTAAGCGCGTTTATTACCTTTCGGGAGGAAGTGGTTACCCGCCGATGCAAATTCGAATTGACAAAGGCACGTGACCGCGCCCATATTTTGGTCGGGCTTGCCATTGCGGTGACAAATATAGATGAAGTGATTACACTTATTCGTGCAGCGCCTTCGCCTGCTGAAGCGCGGGCACAGCTTATGGCGCGTGACTGGCCAGCGCAAGATGTTGCAGAGCTCATTGCGCTTATTGATGACCCATTGCATAAGATAAATACAGATGGCACCTATAAATTAAGCGAAGCCCAAGCCCGAGCGATTTTAGAATTACGTTTGCAGCGGCTTACAGCCTTGGGACGCGATGAAATAAGTGATGAACTCACCCAATTAGGGGAAAAAATTGAAGATTTGCTAGATATCTTGCGTAGCCGCATCCGGGTTTTGGAAATTATCAATGCCGAATTGGAACAGATTGCCGAAGAATTTACAACCCCGCGCCGCACCAAAATCTTAGAAGATAGCGGCGAAATGGATGATGAGTCTCTCATTCCCTCTGAAGATATGGTGGTGACAGTAAGCCATGCGGGATATATTAAACGTGTGCCGCTTTCTGCCTATCGCGCCCAAAAGCGCGGCGGTAAAGGGCGTGCGGGTATGTCAACCAAAGACGAAGATTTCGTAACACAAATTTTTGTTGCCAATACGCATCAATCGGTTTTGTTCTTTTCCGGTTCTGGCATGGTTTACAAGCTGAAAGTGTGGAAATTACCGCAAGCAAGCCCGCAAGCGCGTGGCAAAGCATTGGTGAATTTATTACCACTGGGCAATGATGAAAATATCGCTGCGATTATGGCATTGCCGCAAGATGAAACACAGGCCAGTGCGTTACATATTATGTTTGCGACCAGTTTCGGCAATGTGCGGCGTAACCGTCTGGCAGATTTTTTACGGGTTAATCGAAATGGTAAAATTGCCATGAAACCCGATGCGGGGGAGAGCATTATCGGGGTTCAGATATGTTGCGATACTGATGATGTATTGCTGACAAGTGCTGCGGGGCGGTGTATTCGTTTTCCGGTAACCGATGTGCGGGTGCATAGCGGGCGTGCGTCGACTGGTGTGCGTGGTATTCGGCTCAATGAAGGCGGAGAGGTTATATCAATGGCGATTTTGCGGCATGATGATGCAAGCCCGGCGGAACGCAATGCCTATTTGAAACAAGCCGCAGCGATAAGACGTATCGGTGAAGATGAAGCAAGCGATATAGATGCTATCAATGATGAGGGTGAAGGCGAGATTGAGGATATGCAACTTAGTCAGGAACGCTATATTGAATTGAGTGCGCGCGAGCAATTTATTCTCACTGTAAGCGAAAATGGTTTTGGCAAACGCAGTTCGGCCTATGAGTATCGTATATCGGGGCGCGGAGGTAAAGGGATTATCGGCATGACCATAACAGCGCGAAACGGCCAGGTGCTTGCGGGGTTTCCAATAGAAGAGAATGATCAAATTATGCTGGTAACCAATAATGGCACGCTTATTCGCTGTCCGGTAAGTGATATTCGTATTGCCGGACGTAATACGCAAGGTGTCACAATTTTCAAAACCGATGAGGCTGCGCGCGTGGTTTCGGTCGCACGCTTGAATGAAAGCGATGGCGATAATAATCCGGAAGCCGAGGCAAGCTGATGCGGATTGCGCTTTATCCGGGGAGCTTTGACCCGCCAACCTTTGGCCATATTGATATTATCAAACGTAGTTTTGTTTTATGCGATAAATTATTTATCGGCATAGGGGTGCATGCCACCAAGACACCGCTTTTTACATTTGACGAACGGGCGGCTATGCTGAAAGATTATGTATCCGCTATGGCGCGTGACCACGGGGTTGACTTGGAGATTATTGAGTTTCAAGGACTTCTCGTTGATGTTGCAAAACAAATTGATGCAAAAATTATTATTCGCGGGCTACGCACCGGATCAGATTACGATTATGAGTCACAAATGGTTGATATGAATAGAGTTTTATATCCCTATGCGGAAACGATATTTCTATCTGCCATGCCGGAATTAGGCGCAATTTCTTCAACACTCGTCCGACAAATCGCTCAATTTGGCGGTGATGTGAGTGCCTTTACACCCCCAGATATTGTCGCGCGCCTGCAAGAAAAGTTTAGGCGCTAATTATTAAAGGGAGGCTTTATGCTTAAAATACGACATTTATTTTTATCTTTATGGCTTTGCATCTGTGTTTTTGCCATGACACATAATCATCTATGGGCGCAATCAGCGGGAGGAGACACAATCATGCTTATGGAATTAAAACAAGGGACTGTTAAAATTAAATTACGCGATGATATCGCGCCGAAACATGTTGACCGTATTAAGACATTAGTCACTGAAGGCTTTTATGACGGCATTATTTTTCACCGCGTGATTGACGGTTTTATGGCGCAAACAGGTGACCCAACCGGCACAGGCATGGGCGGATCGGATTATCCGGATTTACGCGCCGAGTTTTCCACTGAACCGTTTAAGCGCGGCACATTGGGCATGGCACGTTCGCAGCATCCTGATAGTGCCAATAGCCAGTTTTTCATCTGTTTTGAAGATGCATCATGGTTAAATGGGCAATATACTGTTTTTGGCGAAGTGGTTGAGGGGATGGAATATGTTGATGCGATTACGCGCGGTGAACCCCCGGCGAATCCGGATAAAATTATCAGCATGAAACTTGCTGAGTAATTTATGTCTATATAAGCGCGTATGCGGCTTTCTGATTTCGATTTTGAGCTGCCTGAAGCAGCGATTGCTCTGCGTCCGGCATCGCCACGCGATAGCGCAAAATTACTGCATGTAGATGCAAAAGGCGGGCTTGCCGCGCATCATGTTTCCGACTTACCGCAATTTTTAACCCCTCAAGATATTGTGGTGGTTAATAATACGAAAGTTATTCCGGCACGGCTTTCGGGGCGTCGCGTGCGGGCGGGGCAAGATGACAGGGGCGCAGGGGCGCACATAGATATTACTCTGACGAAAAGGCTGGATGCGTGCACATGGGCGTGTTTTTTACGTCCGGCAAAACGGGTTGCTGAGGGGGATAGGCTTATATGTGGCGATATTCATGCCCATGTGGAGCAACGTGTCGGCGCAGAAGCGGTTTTGCAGTTTGATGTTGCCCCGCACGATATGGAAACAACACTACTTGCCATAGGAAAAATGCCGCTACCGCCTTATATAGAGAGTAAACGCGCAAGCGATGCACGTGATATAGATGATTATCAAACCATTTTTGCCAGGCAGCAAGGGGCGGTCGCGGCACCCACGGCGGGGCTGCATTTTACCGATAGTTTACGCCAGAAAATAAAAGCAATGGGCTGCAAAATTTGCGCGCTTACCCTGCATGTGGGGGCGGGCACATTTTTGCCTGTGCGTGAAGAAGATATTCATGCGCATAAATTACATGCCGAATGGGGGGAAATATCGGCACAAATGGCGGCTGAGCTAACCGCTTGCCGTAAAAATGGGGGGCGTATTGTTGCCGTGGGCACAACCAGTGCGCGGCTTTTGGAGTCTGCCTGTAATGCCTGGGGTATATTTTCGCCCTTTTGCGGTGAGACGGATATTTTTATCACGCCGGGTTATCGTTTTAAGGCGGTGGATATGTTGCTGACCAATTTTCATTTGCCCCGCTCTACACTTTTCATGCTGGTTGCGGCTTTTAGTGGTTTGGCGCATATGCAAGCTGCTTATCGCTATGCGCTTGCACATGATTACCGCTTTTATTCTTATGGCGATGCATGTTTATTGGAGCGGGCGCAATGAAATTTACGATTGAAAAAAATGATGGCATGGCGCGGCTGGGCAGACTTGAAACGCCGCGTGGCATTGTGCGCACACCTGCCTTTATGCCGGTTGGCACGGCGGGCACGGTTAAGGCGATGTATAGCGATCAGGTGAAAGATTTGGGGGCGGATATTATTTTAGGGAACACCTATCATCTTATGTTACGCCCGGGGGCAGAAGCACTTGCGCAATTAGGCGGCTTGCATAAATTTATGCAATGGGATGGTCCTATCTTAACCGATAGTGGCGGGTTTCAAATTATGTCTTTGGCCAAACTCCGCACATTGCGTGATGAGGGGGTCGAGTTTCGTAGTCATATTGACGGCCAGAAATATATGCTCACACCAGAACGGAGCATTGAAATACAAAGCCTTATCGGGGCGAATATTATAATGGTGCTAGATGAGTGCACAGCGTTTCCGGCAAGCCATGCAGAAGCAGCCACATCCATGCGGCTTTCTACTGCATGGGCGAAACAATCCAAACAGGCTTTTTCGCGTTATGATAAGGGGGAGGGGGACGGCCTATTCGGCATTGTGCAGGGCAGTATTTATGAAGATTTACGCCGCGGAAGTCTGACTGCTTTATGTGATATTGGCTTTGACGGGCTTGCCATTGGTGGGCTTGCTGTAGGTGAGGGGCAAGCCACCATGCTGGAGGTATTGGATTTCACCACACCGCTTATGCCACAAAATAAGCCGCGCTACTTAATGGGGGTTGGCACGCCAGATGATCTGGTGGAAGCTGTGGCGCGTGGTGTTGATATGTTTGATTGCGTTTTACCAACACGGGCAGGCAGACACGGCACCGCCTATAGCTGGCGGGGAAAAATAAATATACGTAATGCGCGCCATGCACATGATCCACGGCCGCTTTATGAAAACTCGCCTTGTGAAGCAAGCAGCCGCTATGCGCGTGCCTATTTGCATCATTTACACCGGTGCGGCGAATATTTGGGCGCCATGTTATTGACCTGGCATAATTTGGCCTTTTATCAGGAGCTTATGGCGGCGATGCGCGCGGCGATTGGTCAAGGGCGGTTTGATGAATTTTATAGAGAGTTTAAGCAGCGCCAAGATGCTGGCGATAGTGAACCTTTATAAAACCCGTTCACGCCTATCGCCATCGAAATGGATGTTTTCAATGGCGGTGGCATTTATCGTGGGCATGCCTGTCTTGCGCCAGCTTGTAAGGCGCACATATTCGCGTTATAAATATTTTGTCCATGCAATGACGCTGAGCGCAATGAGGCTACCAAGCAGTAGAACAACTTGCGAAAGCCAGCTAATCATAAACCCTCTCGAGCGCTTTTCAACTGCCTCATAATACCCCCGCGCAAATAAAATGCGCCCAAGCGGGAAGAATATACCAATAGCGGCGGCATATAAATCATTAACGCTTAGCGCGAATAACCATAAAGCTGGTAAAAATATCATTATATTTTCGGTTGTATTTTCGGCAACGCGGCGGATGCGGTTAAATTCTTCCGGGCCACTAACTTCGGGTAATTTTACGTTAAACTTAGCCCGCGCGCGCCCAACACGCATATGGGCTATGGAAGCAATTATCAGGCTTATGATGCTCACCAAGCCAGTGAGGGGATATGCAAAATCTGCAAACATAATTATGTCCTTTCCTATGATACTTATGTTTATTGTTTAATGAATGCCAATGCGTTTTAAGATACCGCTAAAACTTGCAATCACCATATCTTGTTTTTGTTCGGTTAAAATATAAATGCGTCCGCGAATAAAAATCAAGCTCTTTGTGTTGCGGGTAACTTCACCATCTGCATAAACCGGCTGGCCAATAGAGCCTGTGCCTTTCAAAAACTCGGTCTGGCACGAAACCGTTACGGCGTGGCCAGTTTGTAAATAATCTCCGGCAATGACAAATAATGCATAATCGGCAAATGTCATAACCAGGCCACCATGCAACATGCCGCCCCCATTCATGTGATGCTTTTGGGCAATAAAGGCAGATAAATGCTTGCCATTTTCCTGTTGCTTCTGAAAAAACGGACCGGCATGATCTTCATAAGGCTCTTCGGTATTTTCATCCCCCCATGTCTCAAAGCCGGGTAATTGTGCGGGCAGTTTAGGCATTGGCTTTTCTGATTTGATAGATAAGAGCAATCATAAGCGCGCTAAACCCAAACTCGGCAATTAGATATTCGGGTAAGGCCGGAAAGCCATAGAGCATTTGTGCAAGGATACGCCATAAAGCCACACCGAGCAGGCCAATACAGGCGCAATAGAGATATTCAACTTTTTGTTTCCAAATACCGAGCAACATAACAATGCCAATCGTGAAGAAAAAACCGGTTATATCACCAATTTGTGTATTGCCGCCGGGGCCGTCATTCAAGGCCATGTGAAACCCCGCCGCTGTTTCTTGTGGATTGAATAGCCAGCCCATAGCAGTATACAGCATTAAGAGTGCTGGAAAAATAAGTATAATACGTAAAATGGTGGTTGCCATAATCTATCCCTCCTCATAAAGAAAACATAATGAAAGAATCCGCATAAAACTGCAAGCATATTTTTAGATTTTAAGCCTGGCTAACGAATCGGAGCGTAACAGCATGATTACATATGCAAGCAGGTGAACAGATGTTTTGAAAAGGGTGAATGGGTGTCTTATGAAAGTATTGATTTCCGGCGGCGGGATTGGTGGATTGACTGCCGCTTTATGTTTGCTACAGCATGGCGCCGAAGTGCATGTGTTGGAGCGTGCACCCGCATTGGGGGAGGTCGGTGCAGGTATTCAATTGCCTCCCAATGCGATGAAAGTGTTTAAGGCTTTGGGGCTGGATATGGCACTTGCCGAAATTGCTTCTCGGCCAGACGCGATTGAAGCGCGTATGGGGCGTTCGGGGTTAGAGCTGTTTCACATTCCGCTGGCCGAGATAGCAGTTACACGCTGGGGCGCGCCCTATTTACATATTCACCGCGCCGATTATATCCACGTTTTGGAAAATGCATTGCGTGCAAAAGCCCCCGATGCCGTTCATCTGGGGGCTAATGTTGTCGGCTATACGCAAAGCGCGGGCGGTGTGCAGGTGCAGCTGGCAGATGGACGCGAATTTTTGGGTGATGTGCTTATTGGTGCAGATGGGATACACTCCCCAGTGCGGGCGCAAATGTTAGGACCACAAAAATCTGTCTTTACGGGTCATATCGCCTGGCGCGCCGTTGTGCCAGTGGATGCGCTTGGTAAAGATGCCCCGCGCCCGCGTGCATGTGTCTGGATGGGGGCGGGGCGACATTGTGTCACCTATCGGCTACGGCGGGGTGAATTGGCTAATTTTGTCGGTGTGGTTGAACGCGATGACTGGACGATTGAATCCTGGACAGAACGTGGCGCGGCGGAAGAGGCAAAGGCCGATTTCAAAGACTGGCACCCGACCATCACCCGCATTTTAAGTGAAGCCAAAGAGCTATATCGCTGGGCGCTGTTTGACCGTGCCCCGCTATCGACATGGGTTGACGGGCGCGTTGCCCTTTTGGGTGATGCGGCGCATCCCATGTTACCTTTTATGGCACAAGGGGCAGCCATGGCGGTGGAAGATGCATGGGTGGTGGCACAAAAACTATCTGAAGGCACGTCGATTGAAGTGGCTTTGCAGGCCTATCAGCAAACCCGCTTTGAACGCGCATCCGAGATTCAGGCAGGGTCGCGTGCCACTGCCAAAACCTTTCACAAGCGCACGTGGCTTAGCCAAATCGCGACCTATGCCCCCATGTGGTTAGCGGGAAAAATTGCCCCTAATGCCATTCATAAACGTCAAGACCTTATTTATGGCTATGATGTGACGCATGATTTTTTAAGTCCGCACCAGACAAAATATTGATAAAAACCTTGGAGATAAATATTGACATAGTGGCTCTATTTTACATAGGCTACTATAGGTGTTTTAAGGTGATGATTTGTGTCTATGGCTGGGTAATTGTAAAGTTTCATCAGTTATATTTTGGCGCATATAAGGAGGGACAAAATGGCACGTAATTTTAACAATAAATCAACCACTGATGCGGTGCTGGATGGTATTGATCTCACGGGCAAACGTATTTTAGTTACCGGTGGGGCATCGGGGCTTGGCGAAGAAACCGTGCGGGCACTCGCCGTCAGGGGGGCGGAAATTATTATTGCCGCACGCAATATGGCTAAGGCCGAAGAGGTAAAAGCTGCGATTATAGCATCGACTGGCAATGATAAAATTGCGCTTTTGGCGTTGGAATTGGCATCGCTAAAGAAAATTGAGGAAGCGGCACAGGCGTTTCTTGCGCGCTATGATCGTTTGGATGTGCTGATCAATAATGCCGGCATTATGGCTTGCCCGTTTGATAAAACCGAAGATGGGTTTGAGCTGCAATTTGGTTCCAATCATATCGGGCATTTTTATTTTACCAATCTCATTATGCCTGCCCTGATTAAGGCCGCACCAGCGCGTATTGTGTCGCTGTCATCTTTGGGGCATCGCGCCTCGCCAGTTATGTTTGATGACATCAATTATGAAAACCGGCCTTATGAGAAATGGGCGGCTTATGGGCAGTCTAAAACGGCGAATGCGCTGTTTGCGGTTGGCTTGAATGCGCGTTTTGCTGCCAAGGGCGTTGAAGCATTTTCCGTGCATCCCGGTGTTATCATGACCCCGCTTGCACGGCATATGACCAAAGCGGATATTGAACGCCTGACGCGGGAAAATGAAGCGGCACAGAAAAAACCGGGAAATGCCGGTCGAGGGGGTATCAAAACAGTTGAGCAGGGCGCGGCAACAAGCTGTTATGCGGCAACGGCAGTTGAACTTAAAGGGCAGGGCGGGGCTTATCTGGAAGATTGCGCTATTGCAGAACGTGTCGCCGATGATAGTGAAATGCGCGGCGGTGTGCGTGATTATGCGATAAATACACATAATGCCGAGAGATTATGGACTGTTTCCGAACAAATGGTTGGGCAACGTTTTGGTGATTAGAGGAGAGAGATAATGTTTGCTATGAATAAATGGGCTTTGATAGCCCTATTGATGATTGTGCTGGTCATTTTTGTGTCTGCCTGTTCTAAAAAGACTTATCAGGTCGAACGGGTGATTGCCGCCCCGCCTAAAGCCGTGTGGGATGTGCTGATGGATACAAAAGCCTATTCCGAATGGAATCCGGTTTTTGTCAAAGTTAATGGCACTTATGTTGAAGGTGGCACGGTGCAAAACACATTCAAAGACCCGACGGGTGAACTTTACGAAGTGACCAATCGGGTGAAACGGCTTGTGCCGCAAAAAGAGCTACGTCAAAAAGGCGGCATGCCGGGTGTGTTGACCTTCGATCATCACTGGCTGCTAGAACCTGTCGCGGGGGGCACGCGGGTAATCCAATATGAAATTGATCGCGGCTTTTATGTCTGGTTTTGGGATGATTCATGGGTTATCCCTAGCTATACCGATGTCATGCTTCACTTAGAACAAGAGGTGGCGCGGCGAAGCACCCAATAATAAAGCATTCCCTAATGAAAGGACGACGCGCTTTGAAACGCTGGCAGAAAATTTTACTTATTATAGTTATTTTGTTTATCTGTTTGCTCGGCTTTGCGTTTTGGTATCTTGCCACGCGCGATCAACGCGAACCCTCTATGCTGGCGTTTCGTGAAAACTGCGCGTCTTGTCATGGCGTTGATCTAAGCGGTGGCAATGCCGTGCCTGCATTGGTGGGGCGCCCGCTAACGCATGGTGAGACATGGCAAGATTTGCTGGCCACTATCAGCGGTCATTCAGATTTTGCTGCGGCGCATGCGTGGCATGGGCGCTTATCGCCAGAAACGCGTAAAGGCATTGCGCTTTATATAAGTGAGCGGCGGCAAAAATTTGTTACCACCGCAGCTTCCTATCATTTCATGCCGACAAAAGATGAGCAGATTTCCTCGCAATATTATGATTTCAAGTTAGAGCATGTCACCGCGCTGGTGAGCCGTCCCTATTCAATTGCCCCTTTGCCCGATGGGCAGATTCTGGTTGCTGAGAAAATTCGGGGTTTATCACTTATTGATACACAAGGCCGACAAGGCGCCCTGATTGAGGCCACCCCGCGCGTTTGGGATACGCTTTTTAGTGTGCAAGGCAGCTGGCTCAATTTGGGTATTGTTTTGGATGTTGCCTTACACCCCAATTATACTGAAAATGGGTGGGTTTATCTGTCGCATACCGATCGGTGCTGGTTTGATTGTGGGTCGCTTTTACCAGCCACTATGGTGCGCGTTGTGCGTGGCCGCATAGAGCAAGGGCGTTGGCGTGATGAGCAAATTATCTGGTCGGTGCATCACGATCATTACACCCCCGTGCCCGATGGCGTTGCGGCTGGGCGGCTGGCATTTGACCGCGATGGCCATATTTATATTTCGATAGGTGGTAAGAACACCTATGACAAACTACACGATTTGGATACACCATTTGGCAAAATTCACCGCGCGCGCGATGATGGCACAGTGCCTGAAGATAATCCGTATTTTGTGCCTGAAGCGAAGCGCAATCATGCGTCCACACGTCATACGGTTTGGAGTATCGGCCACCGCACTGGGCAAGGGCTAGATGGTCATCCTGAAAGTGGTGAGATATGGAATACAGAAATGGGACCACGCGGGGGTGATGAGATAAATAAAATCATGCGTGGGGGTAATTATGGCTGGCCGCTTTATACCACAGGGCTTAATTATAATGGCGCGCGCATAATGATTGGCGAGGATTTGGGACTTGATTTTCCGCTTGCAGATACGATTTTGCCAGTGGTTGACTTAACACCCGCGCCGGCGGTCTCAAATTTCACTTTTTATCAGGGCGATGCGTTTGAAAACTGGGTTGATGATTTGCTTGTCGGTTCCTTGAAGGCTGGCACGCTATATCGTATCCGCATTAAAGATGGAAAACGCGGTGAACAAGAAAAACTGCTGTCTAATTTTGGGCGCATACGTGATGTCGCGATTGGCGCGGGCGGAACGGTTTATATTGCATTAGAACATGGCGAGGCGGGGTCGCTTTGGCGTTTGGTGCGCGATTGAGTTTGGACTTTCGCGGGCGCGCACCGCTTCTGTTTTGCCATGCCCACGGCAGGGAAGCGTTTGATCGATATCGCTGGCCTTGGTGTCACTGGTTACAGCCGCACATTGCCGGCGTCGATTTTCGCCTGTAGCTTGGCCGTCAGCAGTTCCGCTTTGTCGGCATCACGGGCTAGCAGGTGCAATGTATCGTCAATTGATGCGACGTCATATCCGGCGTTCTTCAGTTTCGTTTTTTGGAATTTGAAAGTGCCCGTCACATCTACCTTCTGGCCGATGCGGATGAAGCGCGGCACGGCATAAGCGGGCAGATTTTCGCGCATATGGGCGACCAACCCGTCCAAATCCAGCCGGCTGGAGTCTTTTTGCGTCAGATACAGCATGCCGCAGCGGCCATCATGGCCTGATACGGTGACGCCGTAAACAACGGCGTCCTCAATCTCCGGCCATTTCATGATAACGCTTTCGACCTCGGTCGTCGCGACGTTCTCACCCTGCCAGCGGAATGTATCGCCTGTGCGATCACCGAACTGGATATGACCGTGCTTTTGCAGGATCACCAGATCGCCGGTATTGAACCAAGCGTCGCCCTTCACAAACACATCGCGGAGGATTTTCTTTTCGCTGGCTTGCGCATCGGTATAGCCGTCAAACGGGTTTTGCGCGTTGATTTGCGTGATCAGCAGGCCGGTTTCGCCGACCGCCACCTTGTTCATGCGGTTGTCGCCGTCGCGGATGGCTTCATCTTCGTCGACATCATAGGCAACGACATCCCACGCTTTGCCATAGCCTGGCGCCCAGCCGACAGTTTTGTCGAAATTGAAGATATTGCTGAAGGCCATATTGCCTTCCGACGCGCCGTAAAATTCATGGATACGGTTGATGCCGAAACGGTTTTTGAATTGCATCCAAATGTCAGGCCGCAAGCCGTTTCCGATGACCCGCGTCACCTTATGCGCGCGGTCCGTGTCGCGTTCCGGCTGCGCCAGTAGGTAGCGCAGCAATTCACCAATATAGACGGCCGCTGTGGCATTGAAGCGGATGCAATCTGCCCAGAACCCGCTCGCCGAGAATTTGCGCCGAAGAGCAAATGTCGCGCCGCAGCGGACGGCGCAGGCATAGCCAACAATCAGCGCGCCAGAGTGATAGAGGGGGAGGGCGCAATAATAAACATCATCAGGTTTCAGCGACATCATATTGGCACCGAACTGCGTGCTGGCACGAAATAGCTTCAGATGGGTGGTGACGCTTGCTTTGGGCAGGCCGGTCGTGCCGGAAGTGAAAATATAATAGGTCGCCGTGCCCAGCGTCAGTTCCTGGTCTGGCACAATGTTGTTGCTGCTACGGCCGTCGAGCTGCGCCATCAGGTCGATATAGCCGGCCGGGGGGGTTACCGCTTCGCCGTCAGCGACAAAGAAAAACCTGCCTTTGTGGATTGCTTCCAATTCGTTCCTGATCGTGTCTATATTGGCTAGACATTCGGCACCGACGATGATTAGCTGCGGGTCAATCAGTTTAAGACTGTGCGCCAAAGCTTCATGGGTTTGGCTGGTATTGACCATGCCGGCAATGGCCCCAAGCTTTTGGGCCGCCATAACAATGATAAGCAGTTCCGGCCGGTTCTCCAGATTGACGGCAATCCGATCGCCATAGCCGATGCCGCATTCGCGGAAATATCCGGCCATTTGGTTGGCTGCGGCGTTCAGCGCGCCCCAGCTGATGCGACGGTCTTCAAATAAAATCGCTGCGGCATCTGGGCGTTCTGCGGCGTGCTTTTCGAAAAAACCGATCATCGACATTTTGTCTTCCGGGCGGGTTGTCAGCAGCGATTTGACGCGGCCAATCATGCCCGGTGTCAGCAAGAACTTTGCGAAACGATATAGATATTTTCCCGTTGTGATTTTCTGTTCTTGAAATGCCATTGCCTATCCCTTTCGTTTTGGTTTGCCGTGTGTCGCGCGGTCTGAACTGAGGTGAAGAAATTCAAATACCATGTCGACCAGCTTTTTGGTGAGGCTCATCAGTTCCTTTTCATGCGCGGCGATATAGCCTTTGCGCGTGGTCACAGCCTGTCGACCTGACAAAAATGTGTCTCGAAACGTTGCGGTCGCGATGCGCACGATGAACCGGCATTTGTCAATTAGCTCTGTTTTGTTGCACGAGGAAGACTTGAGCCTGTTGGCTAGCCAATTGGCAGCTATATCGCGTGCGCCAATCATTCGCTGGAATGATTTTTCATCATTCAGACTGTTCGCTGCGCGCATAAGGTGAATATTATCCAGCGTATTATGCATGACGCCTTTGAAGAATGTTTCCAGCACTTCGCGATCTGTCATTGTGTCGGGGTAGATATCGTCTTGTGCCGCATAAAAGGCTTCGGCGCGCTGGTAAAACCGGTTAAACGCACACTGAAGAACATCGTTCTTATCTTTGAAGCGGCGATATATAGCACCGGTTGTCAGTTCGGCTTCTTTCGCTAGTTCAGCGACGGTGAGGTCCAAAAAGGATTTCTTCGTCAACAGATTTTCAAACGCATCAAGCAAGTCTTGTTCAGTTTTGCGCGCGCGTGCTTGTATAGGCCTTTGACGAATATTTTTTACTGCTTCCAAAATCTTGCTCCACATTCCTTTCAACAGTTGGATAAAAGTTTTATCAAAAGAGACTTGACAATGCAATGCAAAAAGATAATGATAATATCATTATCATTTATAAAAGGAGATTAAAATGAAAAATGGAGCTTCACCTTCTGGAAAATTACTTTTTGAAAAAAACGGCGTCATCACGCGCATCACGCTAAACCGGCCCGCGTGCCACAACGCTCTAGACCGCGAATTATCGACCGATTTACAAGAAGCGTTTCGTGCCGTTGAGCTTGATACAGAATGCAAAATCCTCATTCTTACGGGCGCAGGCAACACATTTTGTACCGGCGATGATATTAAGGAATTTAATGACTGGACGCAGGCGGATCCGGAAATTCAGGTGAAGTATTACCAGAACACGGTTCGTATTCTGGAAAACCTGCGCCCCGTCACCATCGCGCTGGTCGACGGTGTCTGCACGGGCGGCGGTTTGGAGCTGACGCTGGCCTCTGATTTCGTCATCGCAACCAATCGCTCGCGCTGGGGCATGCCGGAAATCAACTGGGACATCACGCCGGGTTGGGGCGGCACGGCCAAAATCGCCAAATTTGCCGGCCGCCGCAAAGCGCTGGAATGGAATCTGCTCGGCACGCTGTTCAGCGCTCAGAAAGCGGAGCGCTATGACATGGTCAACCGCCTGGTTGAGCCTGAGGATCTGGAGGCCGAAGGGCAGAAGATCGTTGATATTATCCTGTCGAAAAACGAGCGTGTGGTGAACCTGACGAAATATTGCGTCAAGAAGGGTGCCGACCTCGACTTCACCAATGTCATGGCGTTTGAGGGCATTCCGCAGCGCCTAACGATCAAAGAAGCCACCGGCATTGCCGAATTTGTCGAAACCGATACGCGCAATAAACGCCGTGAACTGCTTGACGGCTTCTGGTTCGACTAGGGTGTAACGCTGCTCAGTGCGGTTGACCGGACTGAGCGGCTTTCTTTTTTAATGCAGCTAATCCATATGGGCAGAATTGCCGCACCACATATTCAGTTAAGCCGATACTAATCATAAAGGCCACTATATTCCCCAAATTAAGGGATTGCCAATAAATGGCTGAACGTGTAGAAGAATCACACATGTGGGCCCGTAGCTCAGTTGGTAGAGCAACTGACTTTTAATCAGTGGGTCGAAGGTTCGATTCCTTCCGGGCTCACCAAAATTATTTTTCTATATTTTGTTTATTGCCCCAAGAAACCAGCCGTTTTTAGATAAATCTGCGCTTTATAAAATTTTGATCGCATAGACTGGCGCAGGCAAAATTAACAAATTATCGGCGAACCTCTACCGTAAACGCTCATACGGCAGACAATATGGCAGGGGTTTTTGCTATCAACAGCTACCTGTCGACTGCGTGACGGACGTAAATTGTGTGCTGCTTAAACCAGTGATCCAATTTTGCTTAATAATTCTTTCTTGAAATTTGTCGATGCATCGGCGCAAAGCGTAATGAACATACCTGTCAAAACCTGCTTACGGTAAGTTTCGAGATTTATGTATCCATGCATCCAGTCAAGGCGCGCCAGCCTTTGCGATGCGAACAAACGTAATGCAATTTGTTTTTCGTCAATTTCGCCTTTCAGTTTTCCCTGTTTAATCGCTTGGGTGCAAATCTCGCGCGCATAATTTCGTGAATTGGCAACGATACCATCAGGTGATTCATGCTCGAAAAAATTGATGCGCTCGCCTGCAATAAAGGCGGCGCGATAATAGGGTTCATTGGTCGCGATAAGACCGATGAGCCCGTCGATAAAATCTTCTAATGCCGAAATCGTGTTGGAAGGATCGAAATTGGTAGCCGCTCTCATAATATCGGTCATGGCTTCGCGCACCAGCGTATCTAATATATCGGCGCGCCGGCCCAGCAAATTATGCACGGTAGGAATTGTGACATTAGACTGTTTTGCTAGTCGCGTAATGGTCAGCGCATCCAAGCCGTCTTCCGCAATGATATCGCCCGCGCAGGCAAGAATAAATTCTCTGCGCTTATGTTTGTTTTCGATACGCGTTTTTATGCCGCGTGCGGTTGAGGGTTTTATCATTATCTCTTAATAGCCGAAAAATCCCTTGATTTATAGATTTTATTTATATACAAATTTAATAGGCAGTAAAAACTGTGAAACTATGGAGGGTATTATGGTTCAAGATATTCGTGCGTCTATTGAGGCATGCGCAGCGCATTATGGCGACGAGGCCGACGCAATGCGCGCATATTTGCTTGATGGCCAGCAAAAGGCTTTGGCCATGAATAATCGTGGCCCCATCGTTTTTGAGGATGATGGTCGATTGTCCGAAGACATCGTTGCCGCGTATGAAAAATACGGTTTTTATATCTTCACACATGTTCTCAATGCGGAAGAGCTTGAAGATATTAAGGCCGACCTTGAGCAAATGAAACAGCGTTTTCCTGTTAGCCCAGGCGCGCCGACCGCAGCGGATGGTTCGCCCGCTCTTGGCGCCGATTGTTCAACCCTCACTTTGCTTTGGTCAAAATCGCTTGGTGACCCGCTTGGGGGCACGCAACTTGCCAATGGCCGCCATCAAGTCAAACTTTACGAGCCAAAGGCGGCCGATGATGCACCCGAATTTTCGCCATTTCTGCTTTTGGGCTCATTGCAGTTTTCAGAGACGTGCCTGCGTGTTTATGGCCATCCGCAATTATTGAAAGTTGCTGAAGAGATAAATGGTGAGGATTTCGCGCCGTTTAACGAAAGCCTGTTTATTAAGGAGCCGGGTGTCGGCGCTGCGGTATCTTGGCATCAAGACGGGTCAACGCATTGGGATAATCCGGCGTTTGACGGCGGTATTCATGGCTTTAATTTCATGGCGCAGGTTTATGGCAGCACCGCGGTGAACGGTGTTTGGGTCTTACCTGGTAGTCATACCCAAGGCAAAATTGATATCAAAAAATTGGTTGACCAGTCGGGCAGTGAGCGCATTGAAGGCACTGTGCCGCTTGTTTGTGATGCTGGTGATGTCATCATATGCAATCGACAGCTGCTGCACGGATCGTTTGCCAATACCGGCTTTGAGCCGAGAATTACCGTAAATTTCGGATTTCACCGCCGCAGTTCTGTTTTGAATGTTGAGGGCGCGGGAACTCACAGCGAAGTCCAAATCTTTGATGCAGATTTGATTGCCAAACGCTCCGAAGTTATCGGCTATGGCATTGATGCGCGTCGCCAACGGTTTCCCGAAGAAACACCCTATGTTTACAAACCGTTCCGTGACCAAGGCCTTGAGTATCACTGGAATGAAGCCGCGCGGGCCTCGCTTCACGACTACAATGCCTTGGACTTGAGCATTTAGCTTTGTCGCTTTGTCTTACGCAATAACTGTTTGGATTGACCGCACAACCAGCGAAGGCAAAGGGCATAACGACAAACAAGACGCGCAGATCAAACAGAACAGCGCTAAAATAAAGACCCTGTTCAAGATTTGGAACCATCACATGCCGGCTGCTGGATAAAGCGCGCTGTAAGAAAGATAAATAAGGCAGAGGTTGCAGCAGAGCCAAAAATCAAGCTATTGTAATAGGAAGTTTACCTTTGCCTGTATCGCGCTTGTCTTGTCTTTACTGCATTATCGGCGTCAGGGTTTTCTTATATAGCTGGCTTTATTGTCGTGATGTAAATTATGATTGGCGGCGCGATATTTTTTTACGCATGATGACGCTATTTAAGGAGGCTATAGCGCTCTCGGTTTCACGGGTGCAAATTTTATATTTACGCATTGAACTGAATTCAATTTAATATTATAATGATTTTATAGGAGTATGAATGCTAAAAAAGGTAGGAACAGCCGACTATTTGCTACAAGCCGCTGAAGAAGAGCTTATTGCACAAAACGGACAAATGGAGATGGCGGGCGTGGCGCGCCGTGCGGGTGTGTCAATCGGATTAGCCTATTACCATTTTGGGTCTAAAGCTGGTTTGATTGCATCTGTTGTCGATACATTTTATGCTTCATTACGCGAAATTTCGCTAGGAACGGCTATTTCCCCAGAGCGCGACTGGTATGCGCGCGAGGCGGCGCGTGCGGCAGCAATGATTGATTATTTTTACGATCATAAATTGGCACCATTGATTGCTGGGCGTTTGGCGCGCGTGCCACAAGTGCTAGATATTGAAGCCGCCCATATGAACGCCTTACTTGCCTTGGGCGTAAATAATATTCGCCAAGGCCAAAAACAAGGTGTGGTGGATGCCACGCTTGACCCTGCGGTGACGGTTAGCTTTTTGATGGGCGGGCTACGTTTGGCTATTGACCAAGCTATATTGGCCGAAAAGCGCCCGCCGCGCGACAAATTAAAACGGCAGATCTGGCAACTTATTTGCCATGCCTTGGCTCTTAACCATATCTAACCAGAGGAAATGACCATGTCTAAACAAAATGCTACGCATCAAAAATCAGAATATTTCATTGCCGACCATGCCGGCACCCATAAACAGGTGCGGCCTGCGGCTAACCGCACATCGCCACAAATCGATGCGGATTTTGAAAAACTAATGCATGATGGTTATGTGATTATTGAAAACCTTCTTTCCCCGGATGAATGTGCGGCCATTAAGAAAGAATGTATAGCTCTGCTCGATCAAAAGGGACGTAATGATTTCGAGGGTGAAGAAACCCAACGTGTCTATAATGTGCTTGGTAAAACGCGTGCTACAGACGCGCTGGCGACGCATCCGCGTATTTTGGGTTTGATGGACAAATTCTTCCGCCCCGGTTTTTTGCTGTCGCAAAGCCAGATTATCAATATTTTGCCCGGCGAAACCCCGCAAGGCTTGCACACGGATGACAGCTTTTATCGTCTGCCCCGCCCGCGTCAGCCGCTGGGTGCAGCAACCGTCTGGGCGATTGATGAATTTACCGCCGAAAACGGCGCAACCGTGATGGTGCCGAAAAGCCATGAATGGGGTGATGATCGCCACGCGCATTATGAAGACGCTATACCTGCCATTATGCCGCAAGGGTCTGTCGTGTTTTTCCTCGGCACGACCTGGCATGGGGGCGGCGAGAACCGCTCTGAAAACGCGCGGTTTGCAATTACACATCAATATTGCGAGGCTTATATGCGCCAGCAGGAAAACTATCTTTTGGAACTCGATCAGGATATCGTGCGGGCACTTTCACAGGAACTGCAATCGCTGGTCGGCTATTCGATTTATCCTCCCTTTATGGGCATGGTGGATGGTATGCATCCATTGCGCTTATTAGAGGAAAGCTGATCGGTCTTTTTACGCCCATTGGCTGTATTATTTGCTTGCTTTTATATGGGTTTGTCCATAATTTCGCGCTTACTTAACCAGGAAGGGTGATAATTGTGAGCGTTCAATATGTATATGTGATGGATGGTCTTTCCAAGACCTATCCCGGTGGTAAACAGATTTTGAATAATATTCGTTTATCCTTTTTGCCCGGGGCGAAAATTGGCATTGTCGGGGTGAATGGCGCCGGTAAATCAACCTTGCTTAAAATTATGGCCGGTTTGGATAAGGAACACCAGGGCGAGGCCTGGGCCGCGGATGGTGTGAAGGTTGGCTATTTACCACAGGAACCACAATTAGAGCTTTCACTTACTGTGCGCGAAAATGTGATGCTAGGGGTTAGCGAGAAGCAAGCCTTGCTGGCGCGCTATAATGAGCTGGCGATGAATTATTCCGATGCAACGGCCGATGAAATGGCGGCTTTGCAAGACCAGATTGATGCACAAAATTTATGGGATTTGGACGCACAAATTGAACAGGCCATGGATGCATTGCGCTGCCCTGACGGGGAAAGCGCGGTGGCACATTTATCGGGGGGCGAAAAACGCCGTATTGCCTTATGCCGCTTGTTATT
Source organism: Parvibaculaceae bacterium (assembly GCA_965227805.1). Classification (GTDB taxonomy): domain Bacteria; phylum Pseudomonadota; class Alphaproteobacteria; order RS24; family RS24; genus CBDDGJ01. The sequence goes on from CBDDGJ010000004.1 coordinate 62,980, forward strand.
AGAGGCACCTGATATGCTTTTGCTGGATGAACCGACCAATCATCTGGATGCCGAAACCATTGCATGGTTACAGCACCACCTTACCACTTATGCGGGCACGATTGTGTTGGTAACGCATGATCGTTATTTTCTAGATCAGGTAACGGGCTGGATTTTGGAACTCGATCGCGGGCAGGGTATTCCCTATGAAGGAAATTATTCGGGGTGGCTTGAGCAAAAGCATAAGCGCCTTGCACAAGAGGCGCGCGAAGATGCAGCCCGCCAAAATGCCCTGGCGCGTGAATTGGACTGGATTCGCTCGTCCCCCAAAGCGCGCCAGGCAAAAAGCAAAGCCCGGATTGCGGCGTATGAGGATTTACGCGAAAAGGATGGACATGAAACTGTTGGACAGGCACAAATTATTATTCCCTCCGGTCCGCGTCTGGGGGATGTGGTGATTGAAGCAGACGGGTTAAGCAAAGGCTTTGAAGATAGATTGCTGATTGATGATTTATCCTTTCGGCTTCCGCCTGGCGGTATCGTGGGGGTTATTGGGCCTAATGGTGCGGGTAAAACCACCTTATTTCGTATGTTGACCGAACAGGAAAGTTCTGATGCGGGCACATTGCGTATTGGCGATACGGTTGCGCTCGGTTACGTCGACCAATCGCGCGATGCGCTGGATGATAATAAAACAGTATGGGAAGAAATATCAGACGGGCTTGATGTGCTGGAACTTGGAAAACGTGAGGTGAAATCGCGTGCCTATGTAAGCGCCTTTAATTTTCGCGGGGGCGATCAGCAAAAAAAACTGGGGCAATTATCGGGTGGGGAACGCAATCGGGTGCATTTGGCAAAAATGCTTAAATCGGGGGCAAATTTACTCTTGCTTGACGAACCGACCAATGATTTGGATGTTGAAACCTTGCGTGCGCTCGAAGAGGGGCTGGAAAATTTTGCCGGTTGCGCGGTTATCATTAGCCACGATCGTTGGTTTTTAGACCGTATCGCCACGCATATTCTGGCATTTGAGGGCGATAGCCATGTCGAATGGTTTGAAGGCAATTATGAAGACTATGAGGCCGACCGCAAGCGGCGCTTGGGGGCAGAGTCCGAGGTGCCGAAGCGAATTAAATATAAACAGTTTTCGCGTTAGTTTTCAGATGTGCCTGTCATTGTGCGTATATGCGTAAATAGGCTTTGTATATCGCCCCTGTTTTTGCTCAAAATGCTCGCAAAACTTGCGCGCTGTTCTTGCGCCAACCATATGCCCAAAACACGAATATCAAATAATTTATAAGAGCCATCTTTCTCAAGGAGCATCCACCAATCAATATCTATCGGATCGCGCCCATTGGGAAAGGTGATTTTACTAAACACAATGGCGTTTTTCTTCTTTAATTGACTATGCGAAATGATAATGTCTTCATCGCTATATTCGGTTAGGCGATTTGTGTAGACATTCACCATCATATTTTGAAAAAGCGTTTGAAATGTAGCAAAATCTTCTTCCGAAATGCTGCGGCCATATTGCCCGAGGGAAAATTTTGCAATACGGCGCATATTGGCATATTCATCAAGTAGGCTGTGAAAACTGGCTTTGCGTGCATCAAGCGTTGGTTCATTGCGTAAAATATCAATGGCACGCGTGATGATACTTTGCACGGCCTGTTCTGCCTTTTGTGCATCCGCCGTTTGTGCGGCAAGAGAAGCCGGTAACATCGCGACACAACTAAAACATAAAGCGATTATAAAGCGCATGGAAACACCTCCTAATTTTATTGATTGCTTATTCATCTAAATAATCCAAATCGGGCAATTCGTCCACATTTGTCCGTTCGCCGCTAATGTCGCGTGCGCGCTTTTGACGGTAAAGATTACGATAACTTACATAAAGGTCAAGCGCTGTCGCTTCAATCGAGTCTAATGTGCTATCTGCCTCGGCGCGTAAATTGATGGCATCGCCGAGATAAAGCCCGATTTCTGCATCTAAATGCATATCGCTATAGGCGGTGGGGCTTAGAAATATATCGACAATGCGGCCACTTGCATCACGTGGTGATGATGGACCCAAAAGAGGGATAAACAAATAAGGCCCCGCCGGCACACCGGCAAGGGCAAGGGTTTGCCCGAAATCTTCCGGCTCGGGTGCGGCAAGATTTACATAGCGGGCGACATCAAATAAACCAAATATACCTATGGTTGAGTTTATAGCAAAGCGCGATAAGGTGACGCCGGCATTTTCAAATTTTCCTTGAAAAGTCTGGTTTGCCACAGAGACCGGCGCGAATAAATTGCGAAAGAAATTGCCGGTTACGGTTCGCACCGTTTCGGGCAGTTTAAGATATGTCTTTGCCGCAGGCTTTAGCGCATAGCGGTCGAGAAACATATGCACTGCAAACATGTCACGGTTAAAGGCCTCATAGGGGTCATTTACATCCGCGTGCAAAGCGGGCGCATCTGTGCGCGGCGTAATTATTTCTTTTGATGTGCCACTACATGCGCTGAGCGATAGCACATATAGCGGCACGAGGATATAAAGCAGCGGACGGAGACGAGCAAATAACATATATGTGTCTCGGCTAAGTAACGCTTATGCGAATTGCGCCATGCGGCTATTGATAATGTCGCGTGCTTCCGTAATCACTTGTGTGACCAGCTCTTCACAGCTTGGCACATCATGGATAAGCCCCGCAACCATGCCGCAGCTCCATGCGCCGGCATCCATATCCCCCTCTGTCATAATTTTGGGGTAAACGCCGGCAACTTCCGCGATGATATCATCAATTTTTAGGTCGCCGCCAAGTTGTTGTTCTTTTTCGATAATGCGCTCTACTGCCCCATTAACCAGCACACGCTCAGTATTGCGTAGCGGGCGCATAATCAGGCGCGTATCAAGCTCACTTGCCTGAACAAGCGCATCTTTCACATTTTGGTGCACGGGCGCTTCTTTGGTTGCAATAAAGCGTGTGCCCATATTGATGCCGTCTGCCCCCAACGCCAAAGCGGCTGCCAGTTGTTTGCCATTGCCAATGCCACCCGAAGCAAGGAAAGGGATTTTTAATTCTTCGGCAGCACGGGGTAGTAAAATCATATTCGGAATATCATCTTCCCCCGGGTGCCCGCCGCATTCAAAGCCGTCAACGCTTACCGCATCACACCCAATGCTCTCGGCTTTGAGCGAATGACGCACCGAGGTGCATTTATGAATCACTTTAATGCCAGCGTCTTTGAGGGCGGGCATATAGGTTTGAGGGTTACGCCCGGCGGTTTCCACCACGGTGACCCCACCTTGAATGATTGCATCAATATAACCCGGATAATCAGGGTTCGCAAAGCCTGGTAAAAATGTAAGGTTCACAGCAAAAGGCTTATCCGTCATCTCTTTACATTTCGCGATTTCCTTGGCCAAATCTTCCGGTGTTTTTTGCGTTAGGCCGGTAATGGTGCCGATGCCCCCCGCATTGGAAACGGCAGCTGCCATTTCTGCAAAGCCGACATAATGCATGCCGCCTTGCATAATCGGATATTCAATGCCGAAAAGTTCGGTTATACGTGTTTTCATAAATTTCATACTCCCTCAAAACTTATTTTGGGCACTCTATCCATGTAAGTGAAATTATGCAATGCTTTATTGTTAAAAACCACTTGCCACGCGAAAATGAGTTGTGTAATTTTAAGCTAATCAAAACAAACTATATAGATAGGGAGAAAATAAATGGGTGAAGCATATATTGTTGCTGCTGTGCGCACGGCAGGTGGTCGACGCGATGGTAAATTGAAAGGCTGGCATCCGGCTGATATGGCCGGTAAGGTGCTCGATGAGCTGATTGCCCGCACGGGAAATAAGCCCGAATTGGTGGAAGATGTGATTATGGGATGTGTCGGCCAGGCCGGTGAGCAGGCGGCAAATATTGCACGCAATGCGGTATTATCCTCATCTTTGCCCGAAAGCGTGCCCGCCACATCGGTTGACCGCCAATGCGGTTCATCGCAACAAAGCATTCATTTTGCTGCCCAGGCGGTTATGTCTGGCACAATGGATATTGTCATTGCTGCCGGTGTCGAAAGCATGTCGCGTGTGCCAATGGGCTTGCCGATAAGTTTACCGTTCAAACATGATTTCGGTTTTTATGTAAGCGAAGAAATGAAGCAACGCTATCCGGGGATTCAGTTTAGCCAATTTGCTGGCGCGGAAATGGTCGCGAAAAAATATGATCTTACCAAAGACCAATTAGATGAATATGCCTATCAAAGCCATGAAAATGCGATTGCTGCTACGCAAGCGGGTGCTTTTGAAAATGAGATTTTACCCCTTGAAGTTGCAAGCGAAGATGGCTCTACCGAATTGCATAAGGTGGATGAGGGGATCCGTTTTGATGTTAGCCTAGACGGTATTAAAGGGGTTAAGCTGCTTGCTGAAGATGGGCAGATTACCGCGGCGTCATCCAGCCAGATTTGCGATGGTGCCTCGGGCGTTATGATTGTCAATGAAGATGGCTTGAAGGCGTTAGGGGTTAAGCCACTTGCACGTATTGTGCATTTAAGTGTGATGGGGCATGACCCCGTCATTATGCTGGAGGCGCCTATTCCGGCAACCAAACGCGCTTTGGAAAAGGCAAAACTTGGCGTAGATGATATCGACGTGTTTGAAGTGAATGAGGCTTTTGCCTCTGTGCCGGTTGCGTATATGCAAGAATTGGGTGTGCCGCGCGATAAAATCAATATAAATGGCGGTGCGATTGCTTTGGGACACCCGTTAGGTGGTTCGGGCACCAAGCTCATGGCGACATTGGTGAATGCGCTCAATGCGAAAGGCGGCAAATATGGCCTGCAAACCATGTGCGAAGGTGGTGGCATGGCCAATGTCACCATTATTGAAAATTTGCAAGCACGCTAGGTTTAGAGGTGTGTAATTATGGATATGCCTAAAATTGTTCAAAAACAGCCATTTAAGCAAAGTGTCGTCGCTGGCAAAAGCTATTTCTGGTGTGCCTGTGGTTTATCACAAAGCCAGCCCTTTTGTGATGGAAAACATAAAGATACAGATTTTTCACCGGTAAAATACACAGCCGAGAAAGATGGTGATGTGTTTTTCTGTGGCTGTAAGGTAAGCCAAAATGCCCCTCTTTGCGATGGGGCACATAATAAATTGTAAAGCTGCAACTCTCTATTGCGGGTCACGTTTAGGCGAGACTGAGGCCTTTCAAATTGCTGCCCGCGATATGGCGAATGCTTTGGTGGCGCGTAATATAAATCTGATTTATGGCGGCGCGTCTATCGGGCTTATGGGGGTGCTTGCCGATAGCGCCCTTGCTGCGGGCGGACATGTTACGGGCATTATTACGCATGATCTGATTGCGCGTGAAATAGGTCACAAACATTTGAGCGCGCGCTTTGTGGTGGATACAATGGCCATGCGTAAAACGCGCCTTGCGGAAATGGGAGATGTGTTGATTGCTTTGCCTGGCGGGGTGGGCACATTGGATGAGATATATGAGCAGTGGTCCAATGCATGTCTGGGTTTACATACAAAACCAATAGGGTTTTTGAATATTGCTGATTATTATACCCCTTTACAAGACTTTACCGCGCATATGCAAAAAGCCGGGTTTATGGATGCATGGCAAGTAAATAAACCGGTTTTTGCGGATTCGGTCGAGGGCTTATTATCAGTATTGCTTGAAGAGTGAAAGCAAATGGCGCGCCCGGCAGGATTCGAACCTGCGACCCACGGCTTAGAAGGCCGTTGCTCTATCCAGCTGAGCTACGGGCGCACGCGCTTTTATATTAGCCTTAAAGCTGGTTTGTTAATGTGTCCAGCTTCCAATTCGACCCGCCTTGAAGTTATCTGCATAGGCTTTTATCACCGGCTTTTTTTCTTGCGGCATATCGATGCGCGCATCAATATTATGGTCGCGGGCATAATTGCGCGCGGCATCTAAGCTATCGAAATATAATTTCACCTGTGTGCGGGTTTCATCTGCACTATTCCAGCCGGTGAAGTTATCCTTATAGCGGGGCTTTTCATTCAAAAACTCCAACACCCATTTTTGTGTTCTTGCTGTTCCAGAAGACATTGCCGTTTTCGCCGGACGATAAATGCGTGCATTCATATGAATACCTTTCATAAACATTATGCGCCTTATGGCACAAAGTTAAGGGTTTTTACAAGCCTTCTAAAAGCCTTTAACGTATGGCCAGCGGGTTGATGATGGCTTGCACAGCACCTTCTAATTTGGGAACCCCGAGTGCGAACATAAACTCATATATTTTATCATCGGCTAAAGGTTTGGTGACCATATTTTCTAAAATATATACGCCATATTTTGTTAATAAGATTTGGTGCACGGGAAAAAGCTCAGTGGCATCTTCCCCCGGCAAGGCTTCTAACGCCCATGTGTCGGCACCAATGGCAACAACGCCTAGCTCGGATAAATAATTTGCGCCCGAAACGCCCAGGCCCGGTTCACCCATAACAAGCTCGGTGCTGCCTTTATTCGCCTCCATATAGCCGGTATGGAATAGGACGACATCCCCTTTCTCAATGCTGACCCCCTGGGCTTTGGCGGCCGCTTTAATATCTTCTTCACCAAAAGCCGTGCCGATGGGCAGGGGGTTTTGCCCGTAATGTGTCGTCATATCCAGCAATATGCCGCGTGTTACAATGCCTGGCAATGTTTCCATGCCGAATTTTTTAAGCCCGCTTGGTGTCACGACATCTGCTGCTTTCGTTCTATTATAATAGATATGGTCGCGTCCGAAATGGCCAAGCCCGTCAATTTGCGACCCAATGCCGAGCGCTGTCATAATTGTGTCATCATTACTTACGGCTTTATTGGCACCTAAAGCTGTGCCTGTGCCATCGCTTAGCTGATGCACAACCAGGTTAAATTTGCGTGGCGGATAGGCTGGTGTATCGCGCCCCGTTGTCACGGCTAGCTGATAGATCTTTCCTTCGCGCACCAGAGCTGCCGCCTGTTTCACCTTTTCGGGTGTGATATAATTTAATGCCCCCAATGTATCATCTTTACCGAAGGGAGATTCAAACCACGGATCATCCGCGTCTGTCATGGCGTCTTGTGGGGTGGGTGTGCTGGTTTGTTGGGGCGCCTTTTCTGTCTGAATTGTTCTAAGCCCCCATAGGCTTGCTGCGCCGAGAATGGCGCCGAGTGCAATATAAATTATAATCCGCATTTGTCTCTCCCTGCTATATAATCTCTCCAATAGGTGCGATATTGCCCCTTTCGTGCATTATTTTCAATAAAAAACCGTAGGGCGGCGGTAGGTTTTTTTTGTAATATGCGTATGCGGCTGTATATAACTTCATTTTTCATAGGGTTTGAGTGTGTTGTTTCCTGCATAAGCTGCGTAATATGCCTGTCTAAAAATGCGGGTAGGCTGTGCTCTTCGATAACGCGGCGACGTGCTTCAATAAGGGCGGGCAAGCGTTTTTCATATGCTTTATTGGTTATGGCTTTTTTGATAATGTCGCAGGCGGCTTCGGCATCGCGCATATCGATGCGGATAAAACTCTCGGGTGGAAAATAATCTTCGGCATTGGTGCAGCCATCGTAAAAGGGGAGGCAATAGCCTAAAAAGCAATCGGATAGTTTCTCTGTCCAATGATGTGGGCCAATATGATTTTCAACCGCAATAGAATAGCAATATTCATCCAGACCTGCGGCTTTTTTATCGACGCGCTTATAGTCCCAGCCGAATATAGCTATATCCTCTTTCAACATATCTTTTAGCTGAAACAGAAAATTATAGCGTAAACCATGCAGGCTATGCGCACCGGTTTTATTTGACATGAATAGCGATAAATTATGCGTCTTTTGCGGGAGTTGTTTGGGGGAAACTATATTGTTTTCATCACCATAATACCAGCGTCCCACTGGTGGCATATCAAAACGGTGCGGATGGGGGAGGTCTTTAGGCGTATGGCTGGTTAAGAGGCGCCCAAATTGCCGAATATAATCTGTGCCATAAAATTTTATCGAGGCAGGCTCATAAGTGAGTAAAATTGTGCGCGCCCGCGCGCAGGCTAAGCGTTCCTCATTATTGGATAAGCGTTGTTTCGGTTTTTTGGGTAAATCATCATAAACTACGAGGCAATCATAATCGCGCGCATGCGGATCAAAACAATAGTCTATCTGTTCATTAGGAGGCGCTAACTTGGTAAAGTGAAATGTTTGTATCGGGTTTTTGCTGATAAATTTCACCTTTATGCGGGCGTTCATAAATTTTCATCCCTTAATGCCGGAACAGACCCAAAGCGGTTTTCGCCCTTTGTGCCGGGCAATACAAAAATAATAAGAGCCACAATAATTACAAGTGGCGCGATGGAAGGGATTAAGGGTGGGATAAGAATAAGCGGCATAAGCCACCACCCCGACATATTTCTATCATGCAAGCGTCTTATTGACACGCCTAATTGCGGCAAGAAAAGCGCCAAGCCGACCAAAACATAAATATAACCGACTCCAAGTGTATATGCAGCATTTTGCTCCCATGGTTCGGGAATATCATATGTCGTAAACTCAAATTGTGTTCCGAATTGCCTATCCAAAAAAATGGCGGTGGTAAGGCAGATATGTATAAACAAAACAAGCCACCAATATTCAGCGCGCGATGCGCGGCCTTCAAATTCTACATATTTTTGCAAAAGGCATATGTCCAGCGCCTGGGTAAAAGTCAGCATATTTATATGTCCTTTCCACGAATATAAGTAAACTTAATCTATTTTTGGTTTGTGAGCAATTATTTACATTTAATTGTAATGCGTGCATATATAGTCTATCCGTAAAAAAGGGAGAGGTTATGTATAAATTTGGATTGTCGACCTGCAACATTATTCTTGCAGGACTGCTTTATATAGGTGGCCTTTCGGCACAGTCGCATGCACGCATGATTGCCGAGAAAATCACCATGGAAACGGCACCAGATTTTGTGCAAGCCGGGCCTGATGCCATAGGCGGTATTGATGACTGGATTATCAGTAATGGCAGTTTATGCGGCGTGATTGCGGCGGTGGCGCATGAGGGTGATTTATCCGTGAAAGGCGGCACATTGCGTGATTTGGGGTTTTGCGCGCGCGCTGATGATTATATTGTTTCGTTTCAGGATTTGCTTGATGGCGAGCAGGCTATGCCGGTAAATATTGAACAGGTGCGCGCAGAAAAAGGCGATGATTATGCGGCAATAATCACCACAGGCATATATGAAGGTGTGGTGGTAGAGACGCGCTATGTGATGCGAAAGGATAGGCCGGACACATTATTTATATCAAAGGCCATTGAGCGGTCGCATGAAGATGCAGTGGATTTCAGCCGCTATGCCTCGCTTTTGTTAAATCCGGCCTCTATGGAAAGTTTTGTTATGTCGCGTCAAGACCCTGCGCTAACCAATGGGTTTTCGCATAAATCATTTCGGCATGGTGGGTTATCCGCATTAGGCGAAGCTGCGCGCAATGCGGATATGATGATTATGTTAAGCCCGCCCGATGCGCCTGTTCCCATTTCTTATGGCTGGCAATTAACCAATGCATATAAGATGAAAGATGGTGAAAAAATTGATTTATCACGCTTTATTCTGCTTGATAAAAGCATAGGGCTATTTTTGGTGCCCAGCGCGCCCTTTATCATTGGCGATGGTGAAAAACTTGGTTTGTTGCAATTATTGCAATTTCCCTTTTTGGGGCTGGATGTTGGCGAGGTGTTACATATTGAAGAAGAAATAGCGGTTGCGCGTGGCGGCGATGTTGCGGCGATTACCGATAAGGTCTTTGCCGATGCAGCTATGCTTAAGGGACGCATCAAGGGCGAGGGGGCAGTCGTGCATATTGCGCGCGAGATTATAACAGATGATGCGGTGGATTTCGTGCCCTTTAGCCATATCAATGTGGGGGAAACAGGCGCCTTTTCGCTTCATGCCCCGGCAGGGCGTTATCGCGTTGACGTTCGTATGCCGGGCGGACATACGCAAACCCGCATGGTTACGCTAAATGAAATGGGTGGCGATGCCGGCTTATTTGATTTTACCCCGCCAACACGTATTTATTTACCGCGCGGACACGCGATGCGGCTTGTGTTTCAGGCACAAGGTGAGACACCGCGTCCGGATTTTGAAGATCGCCTGACGGGCTATAAGGTAGATGGTGATAGTTTCGGACACAGCTATGCTGTATCTGATGTGCCGCTTGCCGGCATTGAGTCCGACCCGCTGTTTGTTGATATAGCAGCAGGGCACTATCGTGTTTATGCCACACGCGGACCGGAATATTCAGTTGAGCAGGCTGAGATAATTATAGCGGCAGGCGAGAGTGTGACGCTTGACATTACACCGCCCATGCGCGTTGTGGAAAGTCCAGGCTTTATGGCTGCCGATTTGCATACACATTCGGGGGTTAGTTTTGATAATAATTTTTCGCCTGTGAAACGCCTGCGTGCCTTTATTGCTGAACATGGCGAAGTGATGGTTGCCAGTGAGCATGATGTCATTTTCGATTTTAACCCGCTTATGCGACAAATGGGGGTGCAAGATAAAATGATCAGCATTGCGGGAACAGAAATGACCAGCGTGATCGCAACGGAAAAATTACCCTATACGATTGGCCATGCGAATTTTTTCCCGTTAATTATGGAAGACTATACATTTCGTAAAGGCGCACCTGCCCATGAAAATAAGCGCATGCGTGAGGTTTTACATGCATTTCGCACACAGGCCCCGCAAAGCATAAGCCAGCTTAATCATGCGCGCGAGAGGCTATATATATCGCCTGCGGGTGAACTACCGGATGACTATGAAGCGCTGATTGAAGATGCGGCCTATCTTGATCATATGGGCCCAGCGGCTTATCCGTTTAATCCGCAGCGTCCGATAACAGAATATCCTAATAATGTGTTGATTGAAAAAGACCCCGTAACAGGCATACGTGATATTGATTTTGACGCAATGGAAATTATGAATGGTAAGCGCACAAAAACCATGCGGGCTTTGCAACGCGATTGGTTTTCGCTTTTGCGGCAAGGGATTCGGTTAAGCGGCACCGCAAATAGTGACTCACATCATTTGGGGCAGCACGTCGCCTTGCCACGCAATATGGTGGCGATGCAACGTGATAATATAGCCGATTTTGATATGGAGCGGTTTAGCGATAGCGTCCGGCGCGGGGCACTTTACGGCACAACCGGCCCGCTTTTAGACTTTACATTATCTGGTGTGACAATGGGCGATATGTATCAAGGGAAACAGGCCGTGCTATCAGGGCGCGTTTTATCTGCCGATTGGGTGAATGCGGATATGTTACATATACAAATTAATGGCGAGACGGTGCAAAGCATTGCTTTATCGCCGCAAGGGCAGTTTTCGGTGCCCCTTATATTTAATCGCGATTGTTTCGTAACGCTCGAAGTTACCGGCGCGGGGGGGGCTATTTATCAGGCGATTTATCCCGGTTTTGCGCCATTTGCCTTTTCCAACCCGATTTATGTGGATGCGGATAAAGATGGTATATGGACACCCCCCGGATTGGCACAGGCAACGCCGATACAATAATCCATGAAAACGTAAGTTTTTAGGTCGTTAGGGGCTTGACTTGTCTGATTGCATTTTGTAAAACCAGCCCAGTTTTGGTGACAGGACTGTAAACCTTGTTTTTTATCGACTTACTAATGGTTCTGAGATATTCGGGTTTAGACGCTGTTGTTAAATTTTGAAGATTATTAAACGCAAGATTATTTTGGTAATAATCCTCTGCATGAGAGTGGTGCCCACGCAAATTTCGCCCCAAGCAAATTTCGTAAGGGCGTTTGGTGTTTTTGAATCTATTTGATTCAACAAGATATAAAGGTTCGTAAGTAAAGAGGTTCGTAGGAATATGCCAACAATTAACCAGCTGATACGCAAGCCGCGTCAAAAAGTTATGAAACGGAATAAAGTTCCGGCTATGGAAGCGTGTCCGCAAAAACGTGGCGTATGCACAAGGGTTTATACAACAACGCCGAAGAAACCAAACTCGGCTTTGCGTAAGGTTGCGCGGGTGCGCCTTACCAACGGGTTTGAGGTCACGAGCTATATTCCGGGGGAAGGTCATAATTTGCAAGAACACTCTGTTGTGATGATCCGCGGTGGGCGGGTGAAAGACTTACCCGGTGTGCGCTATCACATTATTCGTGGTGTTTTAGATACGCAGGGTGTGAAAGACCGTAAACAACGCCGCTCTAAATATGGCGCCAAGCGTCCGAAATAAGTTGAGATAGGTAAGGAAGCAAGGGAAGTAAGCATATGTCTCGTCGTCACCGCGCAGAAAAACGTGATATTATTCCGGATGCAAAATTCGGCGATGTTGTGTTGACCAAATTTATGAATAGCTTGATGCTGCATGGCAAAAAATCGCTTGCAGAGAGGCTGCTCTATAGTGCTTTGGACCGTGTTGAAGCAAAGCTCAAAAGAGAGGCTTTGCCGGTTTTTCACGAGGCTTTGGAAAATGTTATGCCTGCTGTAGAAGTGCGCTCGCGCCGCGTTGGGGGGGCGACATATCAGGTGCCGGTTGAGGTGCGTCCCGACCGCAAACAGGCATTAGCCATTCGGTGGCTAATTGAAGCATCGCGCAAACGCGGTGAAAATACAATGGAGGAACGCTTGGCAGGTGAGTTTATGGATGCCGTAAATAATCGCGGTGCTGCCGTTAAAAAGCGCGAAGACACACATAAAATGGCAGAGGCCAATCGCGCCTTCTCGCATTATCGTTGGTGATTTTTAAGATATAGGTTTATCATGGCACGCACAACCCCGCTTCAGGATTATCGTAATATTGGGATTATGGCACATATTGATGCCGGTAAGACCACAACCACCGAACGCATCCTCTATTATACGGGTGTAAGTTATAAAATTGGGGAAGTGCATGACGGCGCTGCAACCATGGACTGGATGGAGCAGGAGCAAGAGCGCGGCATTACGATTACCTCTGCTGCAACAACATGCTTCTGGAATGATAAGCGTATCAATATTATTGATACGCCCGGTCATGTGGATTTCACGATTGAAGTAGAACGTTCTTTGCGTGTGCTTGATGGTGCGGTTGCTGTATTTGACTCGGTGGCAGGGGTGGAACCGCAATCCGAGACTGTGTGGCGGCAGGCAGATAAGTATAAAGTGCCGCGCATGTGCTTTGTCAATAAAATGGACCGCACGGGGGCTGATTTTTATCGCTGTGTTGATATGATTGTCGATCGGCTGGGTGCGACGCCTCTCGTATTGCAATTACCGATTGGGGCAGAAAGCAATTTTGAAGGTGTGGTTGATCTTATCAAAATGCAGGAAATCGTCTGGAAAGAAGAAAATCTTGGTGCCGAATTTGAGTATGTGGATATTCGCGATGCGCTAAAAGAAACAGCCGAAGATTATCGCAATCGTTTGGTGGAAGCAGCTGTCGAGCTTGATGATGATGTGATGGAAGCCTATCTTGAAGGCACTGAGCCGGATGAAGCAACGCTTAAGGCATGTATTCGTAAAGGCACGATTAACCAGAACTTTGTGCCTGTATTATGCGGCACGGCCTTTAAGAATAAAGGGGTGCAGCCGCTTTTGGATGCGGTGGTGGATTTCATGCCCTCGCCCGTGGATGTTGAGTCAATACAGGGGATTGATGCCAAAACCGAAGAGGCGATTGTGCGTAAATCATCAGATGATGAACCGCTCTCTATGCTTGCCTTTAAGGTGGCGAATGATCCCTTTGTGGGCGCCCTTACTTTTGCACGTATTTATTCGGGTAAACTTGAAAGCGGCACCGGTGTTTTGAACACGGTGAAAGATAAGCGGGAGCGCATCGGGCGTATGTTGCAAATGCATGCCAATTCGCGTGAAGAAATAAAAGAGGCTTATGCGGGCGATATTGTTGCTCTTGTGGGGCTTAAAGATACCACAACGGGGGATACATTATGCGAACCGACAAAGCCGGTGATTTTAGAACGTATGGAGTTTCCCGAACCGGTGATTCAAGTTGCCGTTGAACCGAAAACCAAGGGTGATCAGGAAAAAATGGGACTGGCGTTAAGTCGTTTGGCGCAGGAAGACCCGTCTTTTCGTGTGCATACGGATGAAGAAAGCGGACAGACTGTGATTTCCGGCATGGGTGAATTGCATCTGGATATTATTGTTGATCGTATGAAGCGCGAATTTAAGGTCGAAGCCAATGTTGGTGCCCCGCAAGTGGCGTATCGTGAAACCTTCACCAAAATGGCAGAAGTGGATTACACGCATAAGAAACAATCTGGCGGTGCAGGGCAGTTTGCACGTGTAAAAATGATTATCGAGCCGCTTGAGCCAGGGGGCGGCTATGAGTTTGACAATAAGATTGTCGGGGGTGCCATTCCGAGAGAATATATACCCGGTGTAGAAAAGGGTATTGAAAGTGTTCGTGAAAATGGCGTTTTGGCCGGTTTTCCCATGATCGACTTTAAGGTGCAGCTTATTGATGGTGCCTTTCATGATGTGGATTCGAGCGTTATGGCATTTGAAATTGCCGCCCGTGCGGCATTTAGAGAGGCTTCCCGCGATGCGGGCGCTAAATTGCTTGAGCCGATGATGGAGGTTGAAGTTGTTACCCCGGAGGATCATATGGGCGATGTGATTGGCGATTTGAATAGTCGGCGCGGGCAGGTGCGTGGCACTGAATCGCGTGGCAATGCTGCCGTAATTACGGCAATGGTGCCGCTTGCCAATATGTTTGGTTATGTGAATACATTGCGTTCGATGACGCAGGGGCGGGCGCAATATAGTATGCAATTCGACCATTATGATCCGGTGCCGCAAGCGGTTTCGGATGAGGTGATCGCCAAATTGGCTTAATTTATTGAAACAGAGAGGATTTACTTATGTCTAAAGAGAAGTTTGAGCGCACGAAGCCGCATTGTAACATTGGGACGATTGGCCATGTTGATCATGGGAAGACGACATTGACGGCAGCGATTACGAAGGTTTTGGCAGAGAGTGGTGGTGCGACGTTTTCAGATTATGCTGATATTGATAAGGCGCCTGAAGAAAAGGCGCGTGGCATCACGATATCTACGGCGCATGTTGAATATGAGACATCATCGCGTCACTATGCGCATGTTGACTGCCCTGGTCATGCTGACTATGTTAAGAATATGATTACGGGTGCGGCACAAATGGATGGCGCGATATTGGTTGTTAATGCTGCTGATGGCCCGATGCCTCAGACCCGTGAGCATATTTTGCTTGCGCGTCAGGTTGGTGTTCCTGCTTTGGTTGTATTTTTGAATAAGGTTGACCAGGTTGATGATGCTGAGCTTTTGGAGCTTGTTGAGATGGAAGTTCGAGAGCTTTTGAGTTCTTATGAGTTTCCTGGTGATGATATTCCGATTATTTCTGGTTCTGCTTTGGCTGCTTTGGAGGGTCGTGATGATGCGATTGGCAAGGAAGCGATATTGAAGTTAATGGGTTGTGTTGATGAGTATATTCCTCAGCCTGAGCGTCCGAAGGATCAACCGTTTTTGTTACCGATTGAGGATATATTCTCTATTTCTGGTCGTGGCACGGTTGTTACGGGTCGTGTTGAGCGTGGTGTTATCAATGTTGGTGACGAGATTGAGATTGTTGGGATACGTGATACGCAAAAGACGACATGCACGGGTGTTGAGATGTTCCGTAAGCTGCTTGATAGTGGTGAGGCTGGTGATAATGTTGGTGTTTTATTGCGTGGCACGAAGCGTGAGGATGTTGAGCGTGGTCAGGTTTTATGTGCGCCTGGTTCGATTACGCCGCATACGAAGTTTAAGGCTGAGGCTTATATATTGACGAAGGATGAGGGGGGGCGTCATACGCCTTTTTTCTCGAATTATCGTCCCCAGTTTTATTTTAGAACGACTGATGTTACGGGTGTTTGCACGTTAGAGGCTGGCACGGAGATGGTTATGCCTGGCGACAATGTTGAGATGGAGGTTACGCTTATTGTTCCGATCGCTATGGAAGAAAAACTTCGCTTCGCCATTCGCGAAGGGGGGCGCACCGTAGGGGCAGGCGTCGTCGCTAAAATTATAGAATAAAATAAAGGAAAGCGGGCGAAGCTGATAGGGCTTCGCCTTTTTTGTGAGATAAATTATGGTACAAAGCCAGAATATTCGTATTCGCCTTAAGGCATTTGATCATCGTGTGTTGGATAGTTCTGCACGTGAGATTTTGAATACTGCAAAACGCACAGGTGCGGATGTGCGTGGGCCAATACCTTTGCCGACACATATTGAGAAATTCACCGTTTTGCGCGGGCCGCATATTGACAAAAAAAGCCGTGAGCAATTTGAGATTCGAACGCATAAAAGAATGTTGGATATTGTTGATCCGACACCACAAACCGTGGATGCGCTGATGAAACTTGATTTGCCTGCTGGCGTTGATGTGCAGATTAAATTATAAATGGGGATGAAGTGAAATGCGTTCCGGATTGATTGTTCAAAAACTTGGCATGACCCGCCACTTTACCGAAGCGGGGCAACATGTGCCAGTGACTGTGTTAAAGCTGGATTCATGTCAGGTGGTCGCACAGCGCACTGAAGAAAAAGATGGCTATACAGCGGTGCAGCTTGGTGCAGGCTTTGCTAAAATTCGTCGTGTGAATAAAGCGCGGCGGGGGCATTTTGCCAAAGCGCATGTTGAACCCAAGCGCCGTGTGGCTGAGTTTCGGGTGACCCCTGATAATCTGATAGATGTTGGGGCGGAGCTTATGGCGGATCATTTTGTTGAAGGCCAAAAGATTGATGCAACGGGCATAAGTATTGGTAAAGGTTTTGCCGGTGCTATGAAGCGGCATAATTTCGGGGGGCTTCGGGCATCGCATGGTGTATCGATTTCGCACCGTAGTCATGGCTCAACCGGGCAATGTCAAGACCCGGGCAAAGTGTTCAAGGGTAAAAAAATGGCCGGCCATATGGGTGATGTGCGTGTAACAATTCAAAACCTGACGATTGTGAAAACGGATAGTAAGCGCGGTCTGGTGTTTGTAAAAGGTGCTGTGCCGGGTGCAAAGGGCGGTTGGATTTTATTGCGCGATGCAGTGAAAACACCTGTGCCAGAGGGGGTGCCTTATCCGGCATCATTGCGTATTGCTGAAGCGGCAAATGAAGCTGCACCAACCGAAGCGGTTGATGAAGATACAGAAGTAACGGATGTATCCCCTGCGGAAGAAACTGGTGCTTTAGAAAATCAAGACGCTGATGGGCAAGAAGAGAGTAAAGAGTGATGCAAGCTGAGATTGTGACATTGATGGCCAAAGCTGCCGGAACGATAGAGCTGGATGAGCGTGTTTACGGGCTTGAGCCGCGTGCGGATATCTTGCACCGTATGGTGACTTATCAGTTGGCAAAGCGTCAGGCTGGCACGCATAAAACCAAAATACGTAGCGAGATTGCGCGCACGGGTGCTAAATTTGGCCGCCAAAAAGGTAGCGGCGGCGCACGTCATGGTAGCAAGCGCAGCAATATTTTTATTGGTGGTGGGCGTGCGCATGGTCCGCGTGTGCGTAGCCATGCTGTTGGTATGCCCAAGAAAATGCGTGTGCTGGCACTAAAATTGGCGCTCTCGGCAAAACAAAAAGCAGGCAGCCTGCTTATTTTGGAGGAAGCAAAATCGAAAGATGGTAAAACAGCAGCGCTTCGGCAGCAATTTAGTAAAATTGGTATTGATAATGCGCTGATTATAGACGGCGCACAGCTGGATGAGAATTTTGTTCGCGCGGCGCGTAATATTGAAAAAATTGATGTTTTACCGGTGCAGGGTATCAATGTATATGACATTTTGCGTCGGGATAAATTGGTGTTGACAAAGGCGGCGATTACCCGCCTTGAGGAGCGTTTTGCATGAGTAAAATGACATATTATGACATTATTCGCGCGCCGGTCATTACGGAGAAATCGACCATGGCCTCAGAACATGGACAGGTCGTGTTCAAAGTTGCGCTTGATGCGGATAAGCCTTCCATCAAGGCAGCGGTTGAGGCTTTGTTTAATGTGAAGGTTAAAGCGGTAAACACATTGCGGCAATCGGGAAAAGTAAAGCGGTTTCGTGGTGTTCTCGGTCGTCAAAATGATACAAAAAAAGCGATTGTGACCTTGGAAGAAGGCCACACAATCGATGTAACGACGGGGCTTTAAGGATGGCGTTGAAACATTATAAACCGACAACGGCAAGTCAGCGTGGGCTTATTCTGGTTGACCGTGCAGATTTGTATAAAGGAAAGCCAGTCAAGCAATTAACCGAAGGGTTAACCAAAAAAGGCGGACGCAATAATGCTGGTCGCATAACAGCGCGCCGGCGTGGTGGTGGTCATAAGCGCAGCTATCGGATTATCGATTTTAAGCGCCGCATATGGGATATGATTGCTACGGTTGAACGTTTGGAATATGACCCGAACCGTTCAGCTTTTATTGCCCTGATTAAATATGAAGATGGCACGGTGAGCTATATTCTTGCGCCGCAGCGTTTGCAAGCGGGTGATAAGGTTGTTGCCGGCGATAAGGTGGATGTAAAGCCCGGTAATGCGATGCCCCTGAAAAATATTCCGGTTGGCACGATTGTGCATAATGTTGAATTAAAACCGGGTAAGGGGGGGCAGCTTGCGCGTTCTGCCGGCACATTTGCCAATTTGGTTGGGCGCGACCAGACTTATGCGATTATCCGCCTTACATCGGGTGAACAACGTCTGGTGCATGGTGATTGTATGGCAACGATCGGTGCGGTATCAAACCCTGATCAAAGCAATATTCGTCTGGCAAAGGCCGGACGTAATCGCTGGTTGGGCAAACGCCCCTCTGTGCGTGGTGTGGCGATGAACCCGATTGACCATCCACATGGTGGTGGTGAAGGTAAAACCTCGGGGGGGCGCCATCCGGTAACCCCATGGGGTAAATCTACCAAGGGACGTAAAACGCGTTCGAATAAACGCACGGATAAGTATATTTTGCGTAGCCGGCATTTGCGTAAGAAACGATAAGGGAAACAGGAAAATATGGCACGTTCACTTAAAAAAGGTCCGTTTGTTGACGGGTATTTACTCAAAAAAGCTGTCGCTGTGCGCGAGTCGGGACGGCTTAATCAGGTGATTAAGATTTGGAGCAGGCGCTCAACCATTCTGCCACAATTTGTAGGCCTTACATTCGGCGTGCATAATGGACAAAAACATATTCCGGTTTCGGTAACAGAAGATATGGTCGGGCATAAGTTTGGTGAATTTGCCCCAACGCGGACATATTACGGCCATGCCGCTGATAAAAAAGCGAAAAGGAAATAATTATGGGTAAGGCTGCTTTACAAAGACAATTACCGGATAATGAGGCCAAAGCGGTTGGACGTATGATCCGCACGAGCCCGCAAAAGCTGAATTTGGTCGCGCAACTTATTCGCGGCAAAAAAGTTGAACGTGCTTTAGCGGATCTCACATTTTCGCCTCGTCGTGTGGCCGGTGAAGTTAAAAAAGTTTTGGAAAGCGCGATTGCCAATGCAGAGAATAATCATGATTTGGATGTCGATAGTCTGATTGTGAAAGAGGCTTATGTTGGGAAGAATCTGGTGATGAAGCGGTTTCGTCCGCGCGCTAAGGGACGCGCATCGCGTATTCTAAAACCATTTAGTCAAGTTACAATTATTGTGCGTGAAAAAGAGGAGACCGCCTAATGGGTCAAAAAGTTAATCCGATTGGTATGCGTTTGGGTGTTAATCGCACATGGGATTCGCGTTGGTATGCGGGGAAAAACAGCTATGCTGGATTATTGCATGAAGACTTACGCATTCGGGAAATGCTGATAAAGCACCTGCGCACGCTAGGTGCTGCTGCATCTAAAGTGATTATTGAGCGTCCGCATAAAAAATGCCGGGTGACAATCCATTCGGCACGTCCGGGTATGATTATCGGCAAAAAAGGTGCAGATATTGAAAAATTGCGTAAGCGCATTGCCACAATGACGGATAGCGAAGTCTTGCTCAATATTGTTGAGGTGCGCAAGCCCGAAATTGATGCACAGCTTGTGGCCGAAAGTGTGGCGCAACAATTAGAACGCCGCATTGGCTTTCGTCGTGCAATGAAACGTGCTGTGCAAGCGGCGATGCGTTTGGGTGCTTTGGGCATTCGGATAAATTGTGGTGGTCGTTTGGGCGGTGCTGAGATTGCGCGCGTTGAATGGTATCGTGAAGGGCGGGTGCCGCTCCACACATTGCGGGCCGATATTGATTATGGCACCGCTTCGGCGCATACAGCATATGGTGTATGTGGTGTAAAAATCTGGATATTTACGGGTGAGATTATGGAGCATGACCCCATGGCACGTGACAAACGCGATGAAGCAGCTGATGCAGCGCGTATGCGTGCGGCGAATGCATAACCCAAGAAGATAAAAGCAAGAGTGGAAAAAGACAATGTTACAACCAAAGCGAACAAAATTCCGGAAAGCACATAAGGGGCGCATTCGCGGCAACGCCAAGGGGGGCACCTTATTGGCATTTGGATCTTATGGCTTAAAGGCAACCACGCCAGAGCGTGTGACAGCGCGACAAATTGAAGCCGCGCGTCGGGTGATTACGCGCCATATGAAACGTGCGGGGCGGGTGTGGATACGTATTTTTCCCGATGTGCCTGTTTCCAAAAAGCCGACCGAAGTGCGTATGGGTAAAGGGAAAGGTTCGCCAGAATATTGGGCGTGTCGTGTAAAGCCCGGGCGCATTATGTTCGAAGTTGATGGCGTTGCGGAAGATATTGCGCATCAGGCATTAAAATTGGCGGCGGCAAAGTTGCCGGTGCAGACGCGCATTGTGTCACGCCCCGGTGAAAGCCAATAGGTTAGGGGATGCATGATGGATATAAATGAAATCAGAAAAATGACTGTTGATCAGATGATGGATGAGGTTGTAAAACTTAAAAAAGAACACTTGAATTTGCGGTTTCAACGCGCTTCAGGCCAGTTGGAAAATACAGCACGTTTGCGGCAAATCCGGCGTGAAATTGCACGGATTAAAACTGTGCAAAAACAACAGCCATCGGCATAAGCAAAGCGGGTAATATAAGGAGACGAATTATGCCAAGACGTATTTTACAAGGCACGGTTATAAGTGATAAGGGCGACAAGACCATTGTGGTGAATGTCGAACGCCGTTTTACTGACCCTGTGATGAAAAAAACGGTGCGTAAGTCTAAGAAATATCACGCGCATGATGAAGCCAATCAATGTAAAATCGGTGATGTGGTGTCGATACGCGAAAGTCGGCCATATTCCAAACTAAAAAATTGGGAAGTTGTATCGGCATAAGCTGATAGATAAGTAGAGGATAAGCAGATGATACAGATGCAAACCAATCTGGATGTTGCCGATAATTCGGGCGCAAGACGGGTGCAGTGCATCAAGGTTTTGGGCGGTTCCAAGCGCAAGGCAGCACATGTGGGCGATACGATTGTGGTGAGCGTGAAAGAGGCTATACCGCGCGGGCGGGTAAAAAAGGGCGATGTTATGAAAGCTGTTATTGTGCGCACGGCAAAAGAAATCCGTCGGCCTGACGGTAGCATTATTCGCTTTGACCGCAATGCGGCCGTATTGGTTAATAATAGCGGAGACCCGGTCGGCACGCGTATTTTTGGCCCTGTCACGCGTGAATTACGTGGGGCTAATCATATGAAAATTGTATCACTTGCGCCGGAGGTGTTATAATGCCAGTAAAACTTAAATTAAAAAAAGGTGACCGCGTGCAGGTGATTAGCGGGCGCGATAAGGGTAAAGTTGGCGAAATTTTAGGCGTGTTCCCGCAGGAGAACCGTGCCCTGGTGCAAGGGGTGAATATGGTGAAGCGCCATCAAAAACAAACCCAGCAAAATGAAGGTGGTATTTTTAATCGAGAAGCGAAAATTCATATGTCTAATTTGGCTGCGCTTGATCCTTCGGATAATAAACCGACACGTATTGGCTATAAAATAGATGAAGATGGTAAAAAGCAACGCATTGCAAAGCGTTCGGGAGAGGTGCTCTAATGGCGGAGACTACACATTATATACCGCGATTGAAAACGCATTATATCGATGTGGTGCGTGGCGCATTGATGGAAAAATTTGCATATGGCAATGTTATGCAAGTGCCGCAGCTTGATAAAATTGTGTTGAATATGGGGGTTGGTGAAACCACAGCCGATACGAAAAAAATCAATTCTGCTTTTGAGGCCATGCAATCCATTGCCGGACAAAAGCCGGTGATTACGCGGGCACGCAATTCTATTGCCGGCTTTAAGGTGCGGGAGAATATGCCGCTTGGGGTTAAGGTTACTTTACGTCGTGCGCATATGTATGAGTTTATTGATCGTCTGGTCACGGTTGCTTTGCCGCGTGTGCGTGACTTTCGCGGGTTAAACCCAAACAGTTTTGATGGCAATGGAAATTATGCTTTGGGTATTAAGGAGCATATTGTGTTTCCCGAAATCAATTACGATACAGTCGACACCATTTGGGGCATGGATGTGATTGTTTGCACCACGGCAAAGACCGATGAACAAGCGCGTGAATTATTACGCGGATTTAATTTTCCTTTTACAGAGTAAGCAGGGGTATAAGCGGATATGGCTAAAAAAAGTTGGATAGAGCGTAACGAAAAGCGTAAGCGTATGGTTAAAAAATATGCAGCAAAGCGGGCGGCATTATTGAAAATTGCGAATGATGAAGCGCTTTCAAATGAGGAACGCTTTAAGGCGCGGCTCAAACTTGCCGAATTGCCACGCAATGGTGCCGCAGGGCGGATACGTAATCGGTGTGGTGTTACGGGGCGTCCGCGCGGTGTGTATCGCAAATTGAATATGTCACGGATTGCCTTGCGCGAATTAGGCTCGCAAGGGCTTATTCCGGGTATGGTCAAATCGAGCTGGTAGGAGAAATATGAGATGAATGATCCGCTTGGAGATATGTTGACACGTATTCGTAATGCACAAATGCGTAAGAAAACAATCGTGAACTCACCGGCATCCAAATTGCGTTGCTGGGTGCTGGATGTGTTGCAGGAAGAAGGTTACATTCGCGGTTATAGCGAAACCGAATATGACAATGGGCATAAGCAGTTGGAAATAGAACTCAAATATTATGAAGGCGAGCCCGTTATTCGTGAAATTCAACGTGTTTCCAAACCGGGGCGGCGGGTATATTCATCGGTAAAAACCATGCCGGTGGTGCGTAACGGGCTGGGTATTTCGATTTTATCGACACCGCAAGGTGTGATGTCGGATGCGGCGGCGCGTGCAAAAAATGTTGGCGGCGAAGTTTTGTGTCGTGTATTTTAAGGGAATGAGATTATGTCACGGACAGGGAAAAAAATAGTTGAAATTCCAGGCGGTGTTGAGGTGAAACTCACTGGGCGTGAAGTGGCAGTTAAAGGCCCTAAAGGTGAGCTTAGCGTGGTGCTTAGTGACCATGTAACGATCGTGCATAATGATGATGGCGTGCAAGTAAAGCCGGCAGATAATAGCCAGACGGCGCGTAGCTTTTGGGGGTTGAGCCGCTCATTGGTGCAAAATATGGTAACAGGGGTCACAGCTGGCTTTGAGAAAAAGCTGGAATTACAAGGTGTGGGCTATCGTGCACAGGTGCAAGGATCGGTTTTGAAATTATCTTTAGGCTTTAGCCATGGTGTGGACTTCGCCATTCCGGATGGCATAAAGATAGATTGTCCTTCACAAACTGATATTACCATATCGGGGATGGATAAGCAGCGCGTCGGACAGGTTGCGGCAGAGATTAGAAGTTTCCGCCCGCCCGAACCCTATAAAGGTAAGGGGGTGCGTTATGTGGATGAATATGTATTCCGTAAAGAAGGTAAGAAGAAATAGAGGATGATGATGGGGCAAAAACTTTCAACGGCACAGCGCCGCAAAATACGCGTTAGAAAGCAGTTGCGTAAAGTTGCAAATGGACGACCACGCCTTAGCGTGTTTCGGTCTTCAAAGCATATTTATGCACAAATTATTGATGATTTGGCTGGACGCACTTTGGTTTCTGCATCAACGCGTGATAAAGACTTTTCTGCCGCAAAAGGGTCGGATATTGCTGCTGCACAAACAATAGGAACACAAATTGCCGAAAAGGCCAAGAAAGCAGGTGTCGCGCAAGTTGTGTTTGACCGTGGTGGCTATATTTATCATGGGCGGGTCAAAGCATTGGCGGAAGCCGCGCGCGAATCCGGCTTGAGTTTTTAGGAGGTATAATCGTGGCAAGACAAGAAAATCACGAAGAGCGCGATAGCGAATTTGTCGATCGCCTGGTGCATATTAACCGCGTGGCAAAAGTGGTGAAAGGTGGACGTCGGTTTGGCTTTGCCGCTTTGGTGGTGATTGGCGACCAGAAGGGACGTGTTGGCTTTGGCCATGGTAAGGCACGCGAAGTGCCCGAGGCGGTGCGTAAAGCCACCGATAGCGCCAAACGGCGCATGATCCGTGTGCCTTTGCGTGAAGGGCGGACATTGCATCACGATATTGCCGGACGACATGGCGCAGGAAAAGTGCAGTTACGCACAGCCCCCCCCGGAACGGGGATTATTGCTGGTGGTCCCATGCGTGCCGTATTTGAAGTGTTAGGTATGCAAGATGTGGTTGCCAAAGCGATTGGCTCGTCTAACCCATATAATATGGTGCGCGCGACATTTGATGCCCTGAAAAAACAGGCAAGCCCGCGCATGGTTGCCGCCCGGCGCGGTAAAAAGGTGAGTGATATTATTTCACAGCGTCCGCGTTCAAAACAAATAGATGCCGAGCAATAGGAGGGGGGCATGGCGAAAAAAAAGACACTTATTGTAGAGCAAATCGCAAGCCCGATTGGTCGTCCACCCGTGCAACGCAGAACGCTTATCGGTTTGGGATTGAATAAGATGGGGCGTAGGCGCGAATTGGAAGATACACCAGCGGTGCGGGGCATGGTTGAAAAAATTGCACATTTGGTGCGCATTGTAGAATAAGAGCAGGGCATAATATGATGAAGCTAAATGAATTACGCGATAATCCGGGAAGCCGCAAAACACGTATGCGTGTGGGGCGTGGTGCTGCATCGGGAAAAGGCAAAACGGCAGGGCGTGGTGTAAAGGGGCAGACATCGCGTTCAGGCGTTGCGATTAAAGGGTTTGAAGGCGGACAAATGCCCTTGCATATGCGCTTTCCCAAGCGTGGTTTTAATGTGCCGCATCCGAAGCGGTTGAATGAAGTTAATCTCGGACGTTTGCAAATTGCGCTTGATGCAGGCAAGTTGCAGAAAGATACTGTGATAACATCTGCTAGCCTACAGGCCGCTGGTATTATTCGCCGCCCGTTGGATGGTGTGCGGATTTTGGCTAAGGGAGAGCTTAAAGAAAAACTTGATTTTGAGGTGGCTGGCGCGTCAAAAGCAGCGATTGCGGCGATTGAGAAATGTGGCGGTAAAGTGACAGTTCTTGCATCCAAAAAGACGCCGACCAAACAGGAAGATGAGGCATAATATATGGCTTCTTCGGCAGAACAATTAGCACAAAATTTGAGCTTTTCGGCGTTTCGCACGGCTGACGAGCTTAAAAAGCGTATTTGGTTTACGCTGGGTGCTCTGCTGATTTATCGGCTCGGGACATATATCCCCTTGCCGGGTATCGATACGCAAGCCTTGCAATCGGTTTTTGAACAACAACAATCTGGCGTGATCGGTATGTTCAATATGTTTGCCGGTGGTGCGGTTGGACGTATGGCGATTTTTGCGCTCAATATTATGCCTTATATTACTGCATCAATCATCATTCAGCTTATGACTTCGGTTGTGCCGCATTTGGAAAACCTAAAAAAAGAAGGTGAGCGTGGCCGTATACAAATTAATCAATATACGCGCTATGGCACGGTGTTTCTGGCAGCCTTTCAAGGCTATGGCATCGCCTTGGGCTTAGAAGCCTCGCAAGGGATTGTAACTGATCCGGGTATGATGTTTCGTGTTGCTGCGGTGACGTCATTGGTTGGCGGCACAGTATTTCTTATGTGGCTGGGTGAACAAATTACGGCGCGGGGTATTGGTAATGGCATTTCGCTTATCATTTTTGCAGGTATTGTTGCCGAGCTTCCATCAGCTTTGGCCGGAACGCTCGAATTAGGCCGGCAGGGCGTGCTATCTGGGTTTGTTATTTTAGCTCTAATGGTTTTGGTTGTGGCGGTTATTGCGTTTATCGTTTTCATTGAACGGGCACAAAGGCGCATTGTGGTGCAGTATCCTAAACAGCAACGCGGCAATAAAATGTTTGGTGGTGAAAATTCGCATTTACCTTTGAAACTAAATACAGCAGGGGTGATTCCACCAATCTTTGCCTCTTCGCTTTTATTATTGCCAATCACATTTTCCAATTTTTCCGATCCGACACAAGCAGGCGGGTTTTTATCTGAAATTGCTGCTTTACTAGGGCGCGGGCAACCGGCTTATATGGCGCTTTATGGGGCGGGGATTATTTTCTTTTGCTTTTTTTATACGTCCATTGTGTTTAATCCGGTAGATACAGCTGATAACCTTAAGCGCTCTGGTGGGTTTATACCGGGTATCCGTCCCGGGGCACGCACGGCAGATTATATCGACTTTGTCCTGACACGGCTTACAGTCATCGGTGCGGCTTATTTAACATTAGTTTGCTTGTTGCCCGAATATTTAATTAGTGCTTATAGTGTGCCGTTTTATTTTGGTGGCACGTCGCTTTTGATTGTGGTGAATGTCACAATGGATACGGTTGGGCAGGTGCAAAGCCATTTATTTGCCCATCAATATGAGGGGCTGATTAAAAAGGCGCAATTACGGGGGAATAGGCGATGAAATTGGTTTTTCTTGGTCCTCCCGGTGCTGGTAAGGGAACGCAGGCACAACGTATCGAAGCGCATTATGGTATAAAACAGCTTTCTACGGGCGATATGTTGCGCACAGCGGTTGCCGCAGGCACACAGGTCGGAAAAATTGCCAAGGATATTATGGCACGCGGCGATTTGGTCTCAGATGATATTGTCGTAAACATTATTGCTGAAAATATTGCATCACCGGCATGTGCAAAAGGGTTTATCCTTGATGGCTTTCCACGCAATCTTGCCCAGGCCACAGCTTTGGATAAAATGCTGGCTGAAAAAAATATGCAGCTTGATGCCGTGCTTGAATTAGGTGTGGATTTAGATGCATTGAGTGCGCGTATTCTTAATCGTGCTCGCGAAAATAAAGAGGCGGCGCGTGATGATGATACGCCTGAAGGGATAAAATATCGCTTACAGGTTTATGAATCGGAAACAGCACCTGTTTCGGCGTATTATGCAGAACAAAATATTTTGAAACAAATCAATGGCATGGCTGAAATTGATGCGGTTACACAGCAAATTATAACTTTATTGGACACAAATTAGGAAGACATAAAGGAGAGGTTTTATGGCACGTATAGCAGGCGTAAATATTCCGACAGCAAAGCGCGTGGTTATTGCCCTTACTTATATTCACGGATTAGGGCGCAATACAGCGCAGGAAATTTGCGATAAACTTAGCATTCCGGCAGACCGGCGTGTGAATGAGCTTAGCGATAGTGATGTTATTCGTATTCGTGAAACGATTGATACGGATTATCAGGTGGAAGGTGATTTGCGCCGTGAGACGTCTATCAATATTAAACGTCTTTTGGATATGGGGATTTATCGTGGGTTACGTCATCGGCGTAATTTGCCGGTGCGCGGGCAACGCACGCATACAAATGCCCGCACGCGCAAAGGCCCCGCGCGCCCAATTGCAGGCAAAAAGGGTTAAGGTATAAGCGAGGAGACAAGAAATATGGCAGCGGAAAAATCACGAGTTAAGCGTCGCGAGCGGAAAAATATTGCTTCAGGCGTTGCACATGTAAACTCCACTTTTAACAATACGATGGTAACCATTACGGATATGCAAGGCAACGCCATTTCATGGTCATCGGCTGGTGTGATGGGGTTTAAGGGGTCACGTAAATCAACCCCCTATGCCGCGCAAATTGCTGCCGATGATGCCGGACGCAAAGCGATGGAGCACGGTATGAAAACGCTTGAGGTGGAAGTGCAAGGACCCGGTGCCGGGCGCGAAAGTGCACTGCGTGCCTTACAGGCAGCCGGGCTTGTGGTTACCGCCATTCGTGATGTTACACCCATACCGTTTAACGGGTGTCGCCCACGTAAGCGGCGGCGGGGTTAGGCGCGCTGTCACGCATAATCGGTAAGAATATTTTTATAATTTTAAGATAAGGGGTTCCCTCATGTTTCAAAAAAACTGGCAAGATTTGATTAAACCGAATAAGCTGGAAATCATTTCCGGATTAGATCCACAACGCCAAGCCCGGGTGGTTGCCGAACCTTTGGAACGCGGATTTGGCTTGACATTGGGTAATGCGTTACGGCGGATTTTATTATCTTCTGTGCAAGGTGCGGCGGTTACGGCGGTGCATATTGATGGTGTGCTGCATGAATTTTCATCCATACCGGGTGTGCGTGAAGATGTAACGGATATTATTTTGAACATTAAAAAAATGTCACTTTCTATGGAAGTAGAGGGACCGAAAAAATTATTGCTAAGCAAAAAAGGACCAGGCGTGGTTACAGCGGGGGATATGGAAGACTCGGCCGATGTGACCATATATAATCCGGATTTGGTGTTGTGCACATTGGATGATGGTGCAGAAGTGCGTTTTGAATTTACGATAAATACGGGAAAGGGCTATGTTCCTTCTGAACAAAACCGTGCCGATGAAAATCTGATAGGGCTTGTTCCGGTTGATTCATTTTATAGCCCCGTGCGCCGCATATCTTATACAGTTGAGAATACGCGTGAGGGGCAGATTTTGGATTATGATAAATTGACCCTGGATATTGAAACCAATGGAGCTGTATCGCCGGAAGATGCTTTGGCGTTTTCCGCGCGTATTTTACAAGACCAGTTACAAACATTTATCAATTTTGAAGAGCCGGAAGAAGAAGTGCAAGAAATTAGCTCGCTCGAAGAAACCGGATTTTCTGCCGCTTTGCTTAAAAAGGTGGATGAGCTGGAATTATCTGTGCGTTCAGCAAATTGCCTGAAAAATGATAATATTGTTTATATTGGTGATTTGATTCAAAAAACTGAAGGCGAAATGTTACGCACACCTAATTTCGGGCGTAAATCTTTGAATGAGATTAAAGAAGTTCTTTTATCTATGGGGTTACATTTGGGTATGGATGTGCCGAATTGGCCGCCGGAAAATATTGAAGACCTTGCGCGTCGCTTTGAAGAGAATTATTAAGGGATATGATAAAAAGGAGAGGTTATTATGCGTCACGCAAAAGCAGGCCGTAAGTTAAACCGCACCAGCGCGCATCGTAAGGCGCTACTTGGCAATATGGCGCTTGCGCTGATTAAGCATGAGCAAATTATTACCACTTTGCCTAAAGCAAAAGAATTGCGGCCATTTGTAGAAAAATTGATAACATTGGCCAAGCGGGGTGATTTACATGCACGCCGTCAGGCTTATGCCAAATTGCCGCAAAAAGAAAAGCAATGGGCTGATAAATTATTTACCATTTTGGGGGAACGTTATAAAGCGCGTGCAGGCGGCTATACGCGTGTATTAAAAGCCGGTTTTCGCAAAGGGGATAATGCCCCTATGGCAGTGATTGAATTTGTTGACCGCGATCCCGAGGCACGCGGACAAGATTCGGGACCGGTTATGGTTGAAGATAATGAAGCCGAGTTGCAGGATGCGTAAATAAAATAGGGCGTTACGGCATGAATGTTTTTGTAAAAAGGCAAGGCATATTTATGTCATGCCTTTTTTTGATTTTTGGGGTTTTGTTTTTTGCGGGGCCTTTAGGGGCGCAGCAATCTTTTGTGCCACAAAACCAGGCGCAATTACAGGCGAGTTTTGCGCCAGTTGTGCAACATGTGGTTCCTTCTGTGGTGAATGTATATGCGAAGCGCTATGTGCGCACGCGCACGCGCCGCTTGCCGCCCTTATTTGATGACCCGCTTTTTCGTCGTTTTTTCGGAGATGGTTTTGGTGGGCAGCAGCGTATACGTGAGCAGCAATCTTTAGGATCGGGTGTGATTGTCGATGCAAGCGGATTGGTGGTTACCAATAATCATGTCATTGAAGGTGGAGAAGAATTGCGCGTTATGCTTGCGGATAGGCGGCAATTTGAAGCCACGTTAATTTTGGCTGATGAGCGCACAGATTTAGCGGTGTTACGGCTTAAAGACCCACCGAGTGACTTAAAGCCGATTGCGTTTCGTGATTCTGATAATGTGAATGTTGGTGATTTGGTGCTGGCGATTGGTAATCCGTTTGGGGTGGGGCAGACCGTTACCAGCGGTATTGTTTCGGCTTTAGCACGCACTTATGTTGGTGTGTCGGATTATCAATCCTTTATTCAAACCGATGCAGCGATCAATCCGGGCAATTCCGGAGGCGCTTTGGTTGCGCTAGATGGTCGCTTGTTAGGGGTGAATACGGCGATTTTTTCTAATTCGGGTGGGTCGGTTGGTATTGGCTTTGCCATTCCGGCCAATATGGTTCGGCAAGTGGTGCGTGCGGCACAAAGCGGGGGTAAAATTAAACGTCCGTGGATTGGGGCACGCTTTCAGGATGTAACGCAAGAGCTTGCCGATGCAGTGGGGTTACCGCGTCCGCATGGCGCGCTGATTATGGAGCTGCATCCGCAAAGCCCGCTTAAAAAGGCGGGGGCGAATGTGGGTGATGTGGTGTTGCGGGTTGATAGCCATGATGTGATGACATGGGCAGATATGCGCTATCGTATTGGTTCGCGTGATATTGGCGGGCGTATTTTAATGGAGGTGCAAAGCGATGATAGGCAGCGTCATTTATTATTTGATCTTGTCGCTGCGCCCGAAACCCCGCCACGCAATGAGACTGTGGTTGAGCAAAAAAATGCGGGTCCGTTTATCGGGGTAAAGATTGCTAATCTTAACCCTGCTTTGGTGGATGAATTGCGTTTGGAAGATATGCCTGAGGGTGTGATTGTTATTGGCGTTGTGCGTAATAGTCCGGCACACCGTTTTGGTTTTGTTATTGGCGATATTATTCGCCGGATAAATGGGCAGACCATTAGCAGTGTCGCACAATTTTTGGCCCTTAATGCATCGCAGGCGAAAAAATGGGAAATTGATATTTTACGCGGTGATCGTATTATTCGCGGTGTCTTACGTTAATTATGATAATGCATATTTTATTGATTGGCGCGGGTGGTGCTTTGGGCGCTATAGGCCGCTATGGGGTGGGCGTGTATTTTATGGCAGCTACGGCACATACAGGCTTTCCTTATGCAACATTTAGCGTGAATATTATCGGTTCATTGCTTATCGGTATTCTCGCAGGGGCTATGCTGTTTTTCGATATGCATAAAACCGGATTATTGTGGTCGTTTCTGGCGATTGGTATTTTGGGCGGGTTTACAACGTTTTCTTCCTTCTCGCTTGATCTTTTATTTTTGCTGGAAAAGGGACATTATATATCAGCTATTTATTTTGCCGGTGGTAGCCTTATATGTGGGCTTGGTGCGGTTATTGCTGGCTTTTACGGCATAAAAGCGATTTTATCGTGAGCGGTGGGGTTAAGCATATTATTGTGCAAAAAGATGACTCCGGCATGCGGCTGGATAGGTGGTTTCGGCAGCATTATCCGCATCTCGCCTATGTGAGATTGGAAAAACTTTTGCGGAAAGGTTTGGTGCGTGTTGACGGGGGACGGTGCAAGGCCAATATACGCCTTGTTGCGGGGCAAAGCGTCCGTGTGCCGCCTGAAGCGCAAGGAGAGGTGCCGCGCCCGCGTCGAACAGCAAACCCGGCGGCAGAGCTAATCGAACAAATCAAAGCAGCTATTCTTTATAAGGATGATGATATTTTGGCACTGAATAAGCCTTCCGGCCTGGCAGTGCAGGGCGGCTCTAAAACACATATGCATTTAGATGCGGTATTGCCTTATTTGCAATTTGAACAAACACAGCCACCACGTCTTGTGCATCGGTTAGACCGCGATACGTCGGGGGTTTTGCTTTTAGCACGCACAAGACAGGCGGCATCTTATCTTACGCGTATTTTTGCCCGGCGTGAGGTCGAAAAGATTTATTGGGGACTGGTTTACGGGGTGCCGCGCCCTGCACGCGGGCATATTGATTTACCCCTACGCAAACAGGCGGCGCAGTCTAATCGCGAACGTGTTTTGCCTGCCGAAAAAAATGACACAGATGCACAATCGGCTTTTACCGATTATGCGGTTATCGCACGTGCGGCGCAAAAATTCGCATGGGTGGCGTTTCGTCCGCAAACGGGGCGCACGCATCAAATTCGTGCACATGCCACGGCTATAGGGCATGCTTTGGTTGGTGATCAAAAATATCATATGGGTGAGCAACAAGGCGGCATTTTGCCCGAAGGTCTGCACCTTCATGCCTTTGGGCTTACATTGCAGCATCCGCATGGGCAAAAACAGCTGCATATTACGGCACCGTTACGCGGGCATATGGCCGAGACATGGCGTATATTAGGCTTTGATTTAGAGACCAAAACGGATATAGTCGCCGGTAAAATTTTTGAGGATTAAGCGATGTATTTAGTGGCTTTTGATTGCGATGGCACATTGGTCGATAGTCAACATTCTTATATTACGGCCATCAATGAGGCCTTTGCATTTATGTCGCTTAGGCCGCCTTCGCGCGCGCGTATATTGCGGCATATTGGCCTGCCAACACAGGCGGTTATGCGCGCACATGCGCCGGATATAGATGAAAACACCCTTGCACGCATGAGTAAAGTTTATAATGAAACCTTAACCGGCTTAAGCCAACAGGATGATCGCGGTGAAGTTTTATTTGACGGTATGCGCCATATTATCGAGACACTCGGGAAAAGAGATGATGTTTTGCTTGCCATTATCACCATGAAATCACGGCGCGGGTTAATGCGGGTTGTGGATGTGCATAATATCAGGTCTTTTTTTCAAAGTCTGCAAAGTGCCGATGATGGCCCGGGTAAACCAGCGCCGGATTTATTGCTGGCTGCCATGCGTGAGTGTGGTATTGCACCCGAACGGACAATTATGGTGGGCGATACGATTTATGATATTTTAATGGCACAGGCGGCAAAAGCCAAGGCGATTGGTATTGGCTGGGGCTATCAAACCAGGGCGGAACTAGAAGAGGCGGGCGCTGATGTAATTGTTGAAGAGAGCAGTGCTCTTTATTCTGTGCTTGCGGATATGATGCGCGCGTAATATGACGCGTAGATTTTACAAAACGGTAAGCACGTGTAAGGAAGAAGGCGGCTTTGCGGTTGTTCTGGATGAACGATTTTTACGAACACCAGCAAAGCAAAAACTGATTGTTCCAACCCAAAAGCTGGCAGATGTGCTTGCCGAAGAATGGCAGGCACAAAAAGAGCAAATAAAACCGGATACTATGCCAATGATGCGTCTGGCAGCCACGGCCTTAGATCGTGTGCAGGCGCATTATGAGGCGACGCTTGACGCATTTGGGACGTATGCTCACGCGGATTTGCTTTGCTACCGCGCCGATACACCACAGGAATTAGTGGCGCATCAGGCGAAAAATTGGGATCCGGTTTTGGACTGGGCACAGCGACGCTATGATATTTCTTTCACACGAATAACAGGCATTATACCACAGCCGCAAGCACCGCAAACCATTGCGCGCTTACAAAATAGCGCGCAGGGGAATGTATTTCGCTTAACGGGGCTGGCGCATGGTGCAGCCCTTTTGGGCTCGGCAGTTTTGGTGCTGGCTTTAGAGGCAGGTGAGATAAATGCATCACGCGCATTTGAATTATCACAGCTTGATGAGCTATTTCAAATTACACAATGGGGTGAAGATGATGAAGCAAAATCGCGCCTGGAAAAAATAAAACTGGAAATAAATAACTTAAGCCGCTATCTTCTTGCCCTTAAGACATAAAGGGGACACATAATATGCGAAATATTATTGAGGAGCTAGAGGAGCGGCGTGAGGTTGCCCGTTTGGGGGGCGGCCAAAAACGTATAGACACACAACATAAACGCGGCAAACTCACTGCACGCGAGCGCATAGATTTATTGCTTGATGCGGACACATTTGAAGAAATAGATATGTTTGTCGAGCATAAATGCACAGATTTTGGTATGGAAAAACAGAAGATTCCGGGTGACGGGGTGGTGACTGGCTGGGGAACGGTGAATGGCCGTCCGGTTTATGTTTTTGCTAAAGATTTTACCGTATTTGGCGGGTCGCTCTCGCGCACCCATGCACAAAAAATTATGAAATTGCAGGATATGGCGTTGCGCAATGGTGCACCGATTATCGGTATGTTAGATTCAGGCGGCGCACGCATACAAGAAGGTGTCGACGCATTGGGAGGCTATGCGGAAGTATTTCAGCGCAACACGCTTGCCTCGGGCGTTATTCCACAAATTACCATGGTTATGGGACCATGTGCGGGGGGTGATGTTTATTCACCAGCGCTCACCGATTTTATTTTCATGGTGCGTAATAGCTCTTATATGTTTGTTACCGGGCCAGATGTTGTAAAAACTGTGACCAATGAAGACGTAACAGCGGAAGAATTGGGCGGTGCAAAAATTCATACCAGTAAATCATCCGTTGCCGATGGGGCTTATGATAATGATATAGAGGCGATTACCCAGCTGCGCCGGTTTATTGATTTTCTGCCGCTTAATAATCGTTCAGGTGTCCCGGAACGCCCGGTATTTGATATGCGTGACAGAATAGAGCCTTCGCTTGATACGCTCATTCCCGATAATCCCAATATGCCTTATGATATGAAAGAGCTGGTTGGTAAGGTCGTGGATGAGGGTGATTTTTTCGAAACGCAAGCCGATTTTGCTAAAAATATTATCACTGGCTTTGGCCGCATAGAAGGGCGCACAGTGGGTTTTGTAGCCAATCAGCCTATGGTTTTGGCGGGCGTATTGGATAGTGACTCAAGCCGAAAAGCAGGGCGTTTTGTGCGCTTTTGCGATTGCTTTGACATTCCGATCGTGAGCTTTGTTGATGTGCCCGGCTTTTTACCCGGCACGGCGCAGGAATATGGCGGCCTGATTAAGCATGGGGCAAAATTGCTTTATGCATATGCCGAGGCCACAGTGCCGAAAGTAACCGTGATAACACGCAAAGCCTATGGCGGGGCTTATGATGTGATGGCCTCCAAACATTTACGCGGTGACATGAATTATGCCTGGCCTACGGCAGAGATTGCGGTTATGGGGGCAAAAGGTGCGGTGGAGATTATTTTCAGGTCTTCCATAGGTGATGATGCCGCGATTGCACAGCATACCAAAGAATATGAGGGTAGATTCTTAAACCCGTTTGTCGCCGCCGAGCGGGGCTATATTGATGAGGTGATTATGCCGCATAATACGCGCCGCCGTGTTGCGCGGGCATTGGCTTTATTACGCAATAAAAAACTTGATAATCCGTGGAAAAAACACGGCAATATTCCACTTTAAGGGGCGGTTTATGATTAAAAAAATACTGATTGCTAATCGTGGTGAAATTGCCTGTCGTGTGATTAAAACGGCGCGCAAAATGTGTATAAAGACTGTGGCCGTTTATTCCGATGCGGATAGGCAGGCTTTACATGTAAGTGAAGCTGATGAAGCGGTTTATATTGGTGCGGCACAGGCTTCGGAAAGCTATTTGGTGATTGATAAAATCCTAGATGCGATTAAACAAAGCGGTGCCGATGCGGTGCATCCGGGCTATGGTTTTCTAAGCGAAAATAAAGCCTTCGCGCAAGCCCTGGAAAAGGCGGGGATTGCTTTTATTGGTCCGCCTGCCGATGCGATTGAAGCAATGGGCGATAAGATTACCTCAAAGAAATTGGCGCAAGACGCAGGGGTAAGCACAGTGCCCGGTCATATGGGGTTGATTGAGGATGCTGATCAAGCGATAAAAATTGCAAATGAAATCGGCTACCCGGTGATGATTAAGGCATCTGCCGGCGGTGGCGGTAAGGGTATGCGGATTGCGTGGAATGATGAGCAAGCGCGTGACGGGTTTCACTCATCAAAAAATGAAGCGGCAAATAGTTTCGGTGACGACCGTATTTTTATCGAAAAATTCGTAACCCAGCCGCGCCATATTGAAATTCAGGTTTTGGGCGATACGCATGGCAATGTCATTTATTTGGGCGAACGTGAATGTTCCATTCAACGGCGCAATCAAAAAGTGATTGAAGAAGCGCCAAGCCCGTTTCTGGATGAAAAAACCCGTGAGGCAATGGGCAAAGAGGCGGTTGCTTTAGCAAAAGCTGTGAATTATTGCTCGGCAGGCACGGTGGAATTTATTGTTGATGCAGATAAGAATTTTTACTTTTTGGAAATGAATACGCGTTTGCAGGTTGAACATCCGGTGACGGAGGAAATTACGGGTATTGATTTGGTGGAGCAGATGATCCGTGTCGCTCAGGGCGAAAAACTTAGCCTTACGCAAGAGGATATTAACCTTACCGGCTGGGCGATGGAAAGCCGTATCTATGCCGAAGACCCGTATCGTGGGTTTCTGCCGTCCACGGGGCGGTTATCGCGCTATCGTCCGCCAGAGGAAATGCGTAAAGGTGGCATTGTTGTCCGCAATGATACCGGTGTTTATGAAGGTGGCGAGATTTCCATTTTCTACGATCCGATGATTGCGAAACTGGTTACGCATGCTAAAGACCGCGCTACAGCGATTGCGGCCATGCGTGATGCGCTGGATAAGTTCCGGATAGATGGGATTCGCCATAATATCGATTTTCTTGCCGCCATTATGGGACATGACCGGTTTGGTGAAGGGGCTTTAACAACAGCTTTTATTGATGAAGAATATCCTGACGGGTTTCATGGGAGCCCCTTGAATGAAAAGCGTTTGCAAATATTGGCGGCGATTAGCTATCATATTCATATGATTTATCTTGAGCGGGCGCGACAAATTTCACACGTTTTGCCCGGTCATACCGTAATGCCACAGGTAAAAATGGCGGTGCAAATTGGGGAAACCTTATTCATGGTGGCGCGCACGCAAGATGGGATTCGTGTGGAAGACGGTTTATTCATTATTGATAGTTCGTGGAAGCCGGGTGATTTATTTTTCGCAGGCGTAGTGAATAACGCGATGGTGAATTTAAGTATTGATGTCCTCCCCGAAGGTTATGCGCTTACAGGCCGGGGCGCGCGGCGTGAAGTGGCAATACGCAGCGTGAAAGCCCAAAGCCTAATGGGCTTTATGCCGGAAAAAAGCGATGGCGCTTCTGATAAAGCGCTGATTTGCCCCATGCCGGGCGTGGTCGTTTCCATTGCGGTGGAAGAAGGACAGGAGATAAAAGCAGGTGAGGCGCTGGCTATTGTGGAAGCCATGAAGATGGAGAATATCTTACGCGCCGAAAAGGATGTCACCATTAAGAAAGTTCTCTGTAAGCCGGGCGATACACTTGCCGTTGATGATGAGATGATTTTATTCGCGTGATATAAAAGGTGAGTATAATTTGACGTTGACTTTTTATGATGAACGCTTATTTTAATCTTAGGGAAAAACGAAGGAATAGAAATGAGAGATGATTCTGAAAATGAAATCCGCACGATTTCAGTAACATCAGAGGAATTTGAGGAAATTCAGCTCATATTGCAGGTGCTAAAGCAGGAAAAAGAAGGACGTGTTCCATATTTTGATAAACCGAGCAAGGTGTATGATAAATTCTTTGATTCTTTATTAGATGTTCATTCATTACCTGAAGATGTTTCCAGGCATTACGTCCCCACAGGTGAAGCGGGTGCGCGCTGTGATAGGGATAATATTCGTTCCTATTTTGATAAAGCCATGCGGGTTATAGGTAAAGAAATTTCATAAAGCGAATCTGTTAGACCAAACCATAATTACGAATGGATAAAGAGACTAAAAAGTCTGAAAATACAGAAATATCCTCTCCTGCAAAGGAGGATATAGAGCTAGGGTCTACCGATAATACAGAGTTCTTCGATGGTGGTAGCTGCCGTAGAAAGAAAATCTTATTCAGGACCAATTCCGCCGGCAATAGAAGTTCAAAAATATGAGAAAATTTTAACTGGCGCGGCAGATAGAATCCTTTCTTTGGCTGAAACTGAACAGCAAATTCGTAAATCAAGTATAAAATATAATTTTAGAACTAATAATTTTGTAATACTAGCTTCTATTATGGTTTCATTTGGCTTGATTGGAGCAGCTTTTTGGTATGTATATTTAGGAGAGCCATGGTTTGGCGTTGCTTTAGGGATATCTATTCCAGTTGCATCCATTATGCGTAAGGCCTTTGAAAAGCGTAAATAGATAATATTATCCGCAAAAAAACCTCTCAAAATTACGGATAAGGCTTTGGTCTAATTCTGCCATGCTGGCAGTATGGCCGAGGGCTGCCATGCTGGTGACGCCATGTTCGGTAATGCCGCAGGGGATAATCCCGCTAAAATGCTCTAAATCGGGGTCCAGATTGATACTCACACCATGAAAACTGACCCAGCGGCGCATACGTATACCAATGGCGGCGATTTTATCTTCACGCGCTTTGCTGCTAGGGTGCTTCACCCATACGCCCACACGTTCAGGGCGAATAAAGCCATCAATGCCAAAATCTTTCAGGCTGACAATGATCCAGCGTTCAATTTGTGTGATGAAATGACGTATATCCCGCCCGCGCTTGTTCAAATCCAACATAAGATAAATAACGCGTTGCCCCGGGCCGTGATAGGTATATTGCCCGCCGCGCCCGCTTTGATATACAGGAAAACGGGTGGGGTCGCATAAATCTTCTGGCTGTGCGCTGATGCCGGCTGTGTAGATGGGGGGATGTTCTAAAAACCATAAACATTCAGGTGCATCGCCTTGATATATATCACGAATATGTTTCTCCATGAACGCACATGCCGTCTCGTAATCGACATAAGCATCAGAGAATTTAAGCGTGGGCATAGGGTACGGCATAATATGGTCAAACTATCATATATGGCGCATCTTAAAAATACATAAATTATATGTAAATAAAAATAAATCACATATTCTTATTGATAAATATGAAAAATTACCCCATATTATGTATGTAAGGAGTTTACTATGCTACCTATTGCCATCTGTGTGGACACGAAGCGAATTGCCCTTATCGGCAATGGGGAAAGCGCGGCAAAGCGCCTATCTATGCTTTATGAAGCAGGCGCGCAAAATATAGATATTTATGCACCATCTGGGGAAGGCAGCTTTGGGGCGCATGCACAAAGTCGGATTATCCCGCGTTTGCCACAGGCTGCTGAGATTGCCGATTATCATCTCATATATGTTGCCGACTGCGCTATGGATGTGGCAGAAGCGATTGCCAAACATGCACGAGAAGCAAATGTGTTGGTGAATGTTGAGGATGTGCTACCTCTTTGCGATTTTCATGTTCCGGCGATTATGCGGCGGGGTGATTTATTGCTTAGCATATCAACGGGGGGAAAAGCTCCGGGTCTGGCACGGCGCGTGAAGCATTATTTGGCAAAGCTATTTCCATCAGATTGGGCGGATTATGTGAATGAGCTTGCTCATGCCCGTGCTAAGTGGCGCAAGCAGGGTGATGATATATCTGTGCTCGCACAAAAAATGGATAAAATGATTGATGAGAAAGGCTGGTTATCCTAATGCAACACCACGCATATGTAGCATCTGAAACAGAATTGGATTTAGCGCAGCTCAATACTGAATTTGCCCAGAGCACGGCGCCTGATATTTTACGCCGCGCGATACAGGATATTTTTTCTGGCCGTATTGGTCTGGTGTCTTCCTTTGGTGCGGAATCTGCGATTTTGCTGCATTTGGTGGCACAGGTAGAGCCTGCCTTACCAATTATATTTTTGAATACGGGAAAATTATTCGGGGAAACATTGCGCTTTCGCGATCGTCTGCAAGCGCGTTTGGGGCTGACAGATATTCGTGCGCTTGCCCCGCATCCTGATGATTTGGAAAAACATGACCCAAAAGGCGATTTATGGACACGTGATACAGATGCCTGCTGCCATATTCGCAAAGTGCTGCCGCAAGCCCATGCAACGCGCGGGTTTGATGCGTTAATTACCGGGCGCAAACGCTTTCAAACCAAAGAGCGCGCACAAATGGATATTATTGAACGTGATGCAGATGGAACATATAAGCTCAACCCATTGGCAAATTGGGGCTTGGAAGACTTAAAAAGCTATATTGAAACGCATAATTTGCCGCGTCATCCTTTGGTGAAAGATGGGTTTTTATCGATTGGCTGTATGCCATGCACGTC
This sequence comes from Parvibaculaceae bacterium, assembly GCA_965227805.1. Classification (GTDB taxonomy): domain Bacteria; phylum Pseudomonadota; class Alphaproteobacteria; order RS24; family RS24; genus CBDDGJ01. The sequence continues at coordinate 103,283 of CBDDGJ010000004.1, forward strand.
ACGCGTTGCACCGGGTGAAGATTATCGCTCAGGCCGCTGGCAAGGGCAAGATAAAGAAGAATGTGGTATTCACCTTAATGTTGATGGTGATGGCATTTAGGCTAAAAACTTACCCTGCTTTTGGCTTATGCCTTATACGGGACGCTTAAAACTTGGGTCTGACCTAGATAAGGGTTTGTTTTTTAGTTGAACCACCATTTTATGAGAACTGTGCTCATTTTTGCAACAGGCCGATAGTTGAACCGCCATTCACACTCTTTGATAAAGAGATGAAAGTGCTCTTTGGGGATGCCATTATACCGTCGGAGATGCCTCTTTGACTGGCTCCAGAAGTTCTCAATCCCGTTGATGTGATTAGCCTGATCAGCAAAGCATTCGGAATTGACCCACCCCCTATAATTAGTTCCATTATTTATCTCGTTTTTAGGGTAGAATATTTGATTAAATTATAGGAGTTATATATGGGTAAATTACGCCATAAACCGGAACAGATTATTCGCAAACTTAGGGAGGCAGAGGTTTTGTCTGGTCATGGTAAGAGTATTGATGAGATATGCCGTGCGCTTGGCATATCGGATGCGACGTATTACAAATGGCGTAAGGCTTATGGGGGCATGCAGGTGAGCCAAGCGAAGCGCCTTAAGGCGTTAGAATCTGAGAATGCCCGTTTAAAGCGTGTGGTGGCTGATCTTACACTAGACAAACAGATATTGAAAGATGCAGCCGAGGGAAACTTCTAAGCGCTGAACGGAAGCGTCGTTGTGTCGTGCAGTCTCAGCAACGCTATGGCATATCTGAACGTCGTGCATGTGATGCGCTTGGCGTGTGCCGCTGTGTTCAGCGCTATAAAAACCGCACCCCCGATGATGAAGGACGCCTTCGTGAGGATATCATCTGCTTGGCACACCGCTATGGCCGCTATGGTTACAAGCGTATTACCGCGTTATTACGCACACAAGGCTGGCAGGTCAATCACAAGCGCGTGGAACGCATCTGGCGTGAGGAAGGACTGAAAGTCCCGAAAAAGCAGAAGAAACGTGGCCGTTTATACCTCAATGATGGTTCTTGTATCCGTCTCCGCCCCTGCTGGGCGAACCATGTCTGGAGCTATGATTTTGTAGCGGATCGTCTTAGCAATGGTAAGAAGATACGCATGTTGACGGTGATTGATGAGTTCACGCGTCAATGTCTTGCTATCCGTGTTGATTACCGCCTCAATAGTGATGATGTGTTGGATGTCTTAAGCGATTTATTCCTAAAGCATGGTATGCCCGCGTATATTCGTTCGGATAATGGTAGTGAATTCACCGCCAGCACATTGAAAGAGTGGCTACACAAGCTGAAGGTGAAGACATCCTATATTGAACCAGGAAGTCCATGGGAGAACGGCTATAATGAAAGCTTTAATGGCCGATTACGTGATGAACTGCTCAATGGTGAATTGTTCTATACGCTCATGGAGGCGCAAATCATCATTGAGGATTGGCGTAACCATTACAACCATATCAGACCGCACAGCGCGCTTGGATACTGTCCACCAGCCCCAATGGCGCGTTTATCTTTTGAGACTCAATTTTTTCAGCCGAATCTCCCAAAGTCATCAAACTGTCTACAATCCTAGGGGCTGTTCAGTCAGGTTGAAGGGGTGCTTTGTCTTTATGTCTTGGCAAAGTTTCCCCCTTTTTATTTCCTTTTTACCTTGACAATCACAAGAACATTTGGGCGTTCGGGGACACCATTTATGCGTTCTATCGTTGCAGATATATGATGGCGTTGCAAAACATGTCGCAATGATGTTTGTAATCCTTTGGGTATATAACCCAATCGTTTATCTTGTCTCATAATAGCAACGGCATTCGAATCATATTGATTTTCGTTTTCAGGCAGAAGTGTAACGCTTTCCCCTTTTAAGTTGGATAGATCATCAAAAACCTTACTTCCATGATGTCGGAAACCAGCAATATTAAAACTAATATCAAAAGGCGGATTCGCATCTTCTAATATAGGATAAAAGCTAAATCCATCACCAGGTAACTTACCCCTGGTGTAAGACAGTAATGTAAGGCTGGGAATGTTATGGGCACATTCAGGCAATATACCGAATGAAGAAAGATAGTCCTTATAATCAGCACGTGTTTGCGGTGGCAATCTCCGTTCCAGAACAGTTTCTACGTCCGTATAAGTTCTAGTTCTTTGTGCTTCATCATATGGATAGGCGGTAAGTCCTGTGAACCCTAATTCCTTTGCTTCGCTGACATCATCATTGTCATAATAGGTTAATTCATTATTGATGATTTCACCAACGACAAACCGCCGTCCTGTATTCTGATTTAGCGCCAGGTCTTGAGTTTGCCAAATCATGATAATCTTTTTGGGATTCCATATATGTTCAATCAGATTCATAAATTTAAAACCTCTCTTGCATAGTTTACCCGAAACTTAATTTGTTCAATAATAAACTCTGCCCGTTTCTCACTTAATTGATAACGTGCATCTTCAAGTGTAAATTCGGTTAGCAACATTATATCATCGAATGCCGGTTGTAGGATATTATTTAATATACGATGATAAACATACTGTGCCTCTGGAAATTGTGAAGCAATTTTCTGCAATAACTCGAAATGATGCGCCTCCTTCGGATCATCCTGCTTCCAGCGCATGTGGTGATAGCCGTTGCGAACACGCTTTTTTAACTGGTGAGGGCTAATATCAATATGCTCATTACGGATTCGATAGCTTAGCGACGTGCCATTATCAAAGGCAGGTGAACACCTCTTTTTCTTTTCCTTCTTATACGCGACAATTTGCCAATTATCATGATGGCGGTCAGTATTACCGATAATAGCATCAAATAATAATATTTCTGCCCAACCCTCTAACCAGTTTTCAACCTTTTCATCTTCAAAAATTTGAATAATTGTCTGAAAATTATGTTGTTTTCCCTTTTTCTCATCATAATTCTCGATATAGCGTGTGATAATATCGCCGCCACGTAAGGAAACATCCTGCCCCTCATAATCATAGAACCATTCAATAAGACAACCATAAAAAAGGGGTGTATCGTTATGTCTATAGCAGGCAATAAAGGCAGGAGGAACTTTCACATTTAGTGCCCGTCCTAGCTTATAAGCGATAATTTCGTTCCAGAATTGTTCAAAAAGAATGGTGCCACTTTTCTCGACATAAGTCTTTTTCAGCAAATATTTGTGATGAGGCAAAAGGAAAGGATAGTCCGCTTGGTTCGGCGAGTATGTAAGAAACTTGTCACGCGTGCCTTCCGCATAAGGCGATAAATCACCGATTGACCATTGTGTTACATCAACAATCTGATTGGTCTGTTGTTCGCTCTCACCCGATTTATAAAATTGGCTATGTGTTGTTACCATATTTAAGACTTATACCCCTGGTTTTAATGATAAACAATATAAAAGCAGCTAGTCAAAATGACTTCGGATCTCATTTGCAATTTGTTGAGATGATTCACGCAACTGGCTAAGTTCAATTTGAATATAACAAGTGCTTACTTAATATTTTTGTTTAATTATTAAAAATATTTATTGACTAAACTCTTTTGGCTGCTATATTTATAACCATGGATTTCAAACAGCACCTAAAATCATTAGGATTAAGCGTCACCTCGGTGCGCTTGGCTGTGTTTGAAGCGGTGACACATAATCCACATGCGGAAGCATCAAAAATATTTGAAGTTGTGCAAGACACTATCAAAACAACGTCGATACAGGCTGTCTACAAAAACTTGAATATGCTGGTTGAGCATGGGCTAGTGCGCGAGATTAAACCAAAAGGCATGTCAGCACTTTATGAAACCCGTGTGGGTGATAATCACCCTCATTTAGTGTGCAGGTCATGCGGCGCGGTGGAAGATACATGCTGCCTTGCTGCCGCACCATCCCTGACATCAAGCGATCCGAAAGGATTTATAATTGACGAAGCAGAAATTACTTTTTGGGGCGTGTGCCCTTCTTGTCAAACCAAAACCGAAAAAGGAGAGAAAAAATGACGCAATCCGGTAAATGCCCTTTTATGCATGGTAGTGTAACGGCGATAGACACAAGTAAACAGGATTGGTGGCCTAAAAACCTGAACCTGGATATTTTGCACCAACAGGACAGCAAAACAGATCCATTAGGAGCCACCTTTAATTATAGGGAAGCGCTTGAGAAACTTGACATTGAAGCGCTTAAGCAAGACATGCATGCGCTTATGACGGATGAGCAAGACTGGTGGCCTGCCGATTGGGGGCATTATGGCGGCCTTATGATCCGGATGGCATGGCACTCTGCGGGTTCTTACCGTGTGGCCGATGGTCGCGGGGGGGCAGGGGCAGGTAATATTCGCTTTGCCCCGCTCAATTCCTGGCCAGATAATGCCAATCTCGACAAGGCTAAACGTCTATTATGGCCGATCAAAAAGAAATATGGTAACGCCGTAAGCTGGGCTGATTTGATTATTTTGGCAGGGAATATCGCCTATGAATCAATGGGGCTGAAAATGTTTGGTTTTGGGTTTGGACGCGAAGATATCTGGCATCCCGAAAAAGATGTCTATTGGGGCGCGGAAAAAGAATGGCTGGCCGATAGTGAAAACCGTTTTGAAGATTTATCGAAATCAGAAACATTAGAAAACCCTTTGGGTGCAACACATATGGGGCTCATCTATGTCAATCCGGAGGGCGTTAATGGACAGCCTGACCCCCTTAAAACCGCGGCCATGGTGCGTGAAACCTTTGCGCGCATGGCCATGGATGATGAAGAAACAGTGGCGCTTGCAGCTGGCGGACATACAGTTGGAAAATGCCATGGCGCAAGCGCGGAAGATGTGGGCGCAGAACCTGAAGGCGCAGATATTAGCGAGCAAGGCCTTGGTTGGAATAAAGCTGGCGGAACAGCCAAAGCGAATGAAGCCATTACAAGCGGTCTGGAAGGCGCGTGGACGACCAATCCGACAAAGTGGGATAATGGCTATTTTTATCTTCTCTTTACCTATGACTGGGAGCTCAGGAAAAGCCCCGCTGGTGCATGGCAATGGGAGCCGATTGATATTAAAGACGCGGATAAAGTGCCTGATGCATCCGATCCATCCATTAAACACAACCCCATCATGACTGATGCGGATATGGCGATGATTAAAGACCCTGTTTATCGTAAAATCTCGGAGAAATTTTATAATGACCCTGATTATTTTGCCGATGTATTTTCCCGCGCGTGGTTTAAGTTGACGCATCGTGATATGGGCCCCAGAGCTTGCTATTACGGTCCTGATGTTCCGGCAGAAGATTTAATTTGGCAAGATCCTATTCCCGCTGGGCAAACAGATTATGACGTTGAGACATTGAAGAAAAAAATTGCCGATAGCGGTCTATCAATTTCAGAAATGGTGACGACAGCGTGGGATAGTGCGCGCACATTCCGCAGATCAGATAAACGTGGCGGCGCAAATGGCGCGCGCATTCGTCTTGCCCCGCAAAAAGAGTGGGAAGGCAATGAGCCAGAGCGCCTCGCAAAAGTGCTCGCAACGCTAGAGCCTATAGCAAAAGCAGCAGGGGCAAGTCTTGCTGATGTTATTGTGCTGGCCGGTAATATTGGGATCGAACAAGCGGCTAGGGCTGCTGGCTGCGATGCGGCGGTTCCATTCTCTCCAGGGCGTGGCGATGCCACGGATGCAATGACAGATGCAGACTCATTTTCAGTGCTTGAGCCAGTCCATGACGGGTTCAGAAATTGGCAAAAGGCTGAATATGCCGTTAACCCAGAAGAGCTTTTACTCGACCGCGCACAGCTTATGGGGCTGACAGCGCCTGAGATGACAGTGCTTTTAGGCGGCATGCGCGTGCTCGGAACAAATTATGCAGGTAGCACGCATGGTGTGTTCACCGACTCTATAGGCTCTTTGTCCAATGACTTCTTTGTTCACTTAACGGATATGGCTTATGCATGGAAAGCTGTCGGTAATAATGCGTATCACCTTTGTGATCGTAAAACCGGTGATGTGAAATGGACAGCCTCCCGTGTGGATCTTATCTTTGGATCGAACTCAATCCTGCGTTCTTATGCGGAAGTATATGCCCAGGATGACAATAAAGAAAAATTTGTCCATGACTTCATTAAAGCCTGGACAAAAGTCATGGATGCGGATCGTTTTGATTTGGGTGAAAAACCTTCATAAGGAAGTATATAAAATAATATCACGCTTAACACGGGCTACAGCTTCTTTGCGCGCTATTGCAGACTCCTCTGGACGAAGCATAGCGCGTTCCATTAAAGAACATGATATTTCAAAACGGCTACCGGGCTTTTGCGCGGAACTTATTATTGACAGAGGGTAGGCCAGCCCGTTTGCGTGTCCCGCTCACCGCGTTAGGCGCATAAGCGTAGACTGTTTGTAACTTATCAAAGCCATATCTGTTTGCGACTTGTTTGGCGAATCATCAGGGTAAAGCAACAGCGAAATGGTCATATAGCCACCATAAGCAAGTATGGTCATTTTGTGTACTTCTTCATTGCCTTGCCATATGCCTTTGGGATGAATGACGCCGCTGGCGTTATCCATGAGAGGGTATGCAAGTGCGGCTAGTGATTTTTTGGGCAATGGTGTGGTTTGTTGTCTTGCGTGGTAGAAAACGCCTGACTTTAATAAAGGCTGACTACTCCACGCCCAATCAACAAAGTCTTCTCGACCGGCCACGAGCATGGCGCATTTATGGGTCATGATCAACCATTTCAAGATAGCAGCTGTTAGGGATACAGCATACCGTTTAGCCAGATGTTGTATCAGTACAAGGGAAATATTCTGTCCAGATATCTGTTTTCTAAAATCATCAAGCAACGTTAACAGATAAGAGGCAAAGCAATTGGCTTCTGATTCTATATTTTTCTTATCAGAATCCCAGCGCGCCATATCCCGAGGAGTGCACTGGATGCCAATACTTCGTAATTTACGATGCAATAGGTAATGACTAAATTCGTGAGCAAGGGTAAAGTTGATTCGTCCTTTGGATGAAATGGCCTAATTATAGATAATGCCCCATTCTCCAGTCTTATTGGGGGTTGGCATTAACATGCCTTCTATCTCCTTACCAAAATCATTCCCCTCAATCATTGTTATAGGCTTACTGGGAAATAATTGACTCGAAAGTTCGCTTGCAACCGACTTGACATTAATAGGAAAACGCTCATTTTCGTGAAAGGCGCTGTTTAGAATATGTGTAATGCGAATTTCCTATGCCTGCGGTGTGTGAGGATTACTCATCCTTTGAACCCCATACCTCAATTATCTGCTTAATTTTCTCTTTATCATCGTCCTCAAGACGGTTAAAGTTCCTAAAGAAAGCCTCCTTTAGGGCTGCATCATCAGTGCTAGCATTTTCATCTAGCAGATATTCAGTCGTTACCCCAAGGGCGATAGCAATTTTATTTAGCTTCGCGGCTGACGGCTTTCTAGTATCTCGATTTTCCAATTCCCATAAACAACTTTTGCTGGATTGAGTTAATTTCGCGAGTCGATCCAGAGAAAATCCTTTCTGCTTACTTTGCTGTTTTAGTTTTTCGCTGAGGGTGATGGCCATGATGTTCCTCCGTTTGATTGTACTCATTTTTTTGTTCTATATACAAAACAAATTTATTATTGATAAGAGAATTTAATTGAAGTAGGAAGTGAATGTTCGGCATGCTGAATATGGCGTCAAGAATTGAGAAAAGTAAATTGCTTTAATATTTTAAGTTTAAAATTTTGAAAAGGTTTAGAATATGTCAAGAAAACGAACAAAAATTGCTATTATATATGATTTTGATGGAACGCTAGCCCAAGGTAATATCCAAGAAAATTCATTTATACCTAATCTAGGTTTGACTAAAAAAAAGTTCTGGGCGGAAGTTAAAAAGTTAGCCAAAGAACAAGAGATGGATGAAGTTTTAGCCTATATGCACATGTTAGTAAGTAAAGCTACGCGAGAAAATAACGTTAAAATTAACCGTAAAGGTTTTCTAGAACATGGGAAACAAGTGCAATATTTTCCGGGTGTAGAAGCTTATTTTGATTTAATTCAAACCTATGTTAAGAAAAAGAATATTAATTTAGAGCATTATATTATTTCCTCTGGCACCAAGGAAATAATTCAAGGAACATCGATCGCTAGTAAATTTAAGAGCATTTATGCATCTTCATTTATGTATGACCAACATGAGGTCGCAATTTGGCCTGCTATAGCGATAAATTATACAACAAAAACTCAATTCTTATTTAGGATTAACAAAGGAATTGATGATGGGTGGAGTAACGATAAAATAAATAAATTTATTCCTGAGCAGAAACGCCAAATTCCTTTTAGTCATATGATTTACTTAGGTGATGGAGAGACGGATATTCCAGCAATGAAAATGGTTAATTATCAAGGAGGGACTTCAATCGCTGTTTATCCTCCCAATAAAAAGGGAGCAAAGAAAAAAGCAAATAAATTGTTAGAAGAAGGACGAGCTAGCTATGTAGCGCTAGCTAATTACAAAGAAGAAGGAGATCTTTATAAAATTATAACGGCAACATTGGATGCTATTATAGCCAAGGATAGTATTAAAAATTTTAGCTTACCTAGTAATTAGAGTTTTTTCATAGTTAAAGAATTGGCTTTAACCTATGATGTGACAACCGGCGAAATCAAAATTATTACACAGAATGGTAGCTAGACATAGGGTTTTCGGTTAGGTGTGATCATAGTGTGAATTTTATATGAGCATTAAGTAATGACTAAGAGGTAAAGTTATACAGGGTATAGAAACTCCATAACGTGTGAGTTTACAGAGAAAATATGCACAAATTTACCCTAACACCACACAAAAAGGAATCATTCCCACCTCTAGGTAGAGGGTATTCACTATGGCCGTTATAATTGTTGAGTTTATCCGTAAAATCTCATATAAAACGCTATTTAATTTGTGTTTGCAAGATACCGAGATGGCTTCCATATGTGAGCACCGTGTCGCCTTTACGTAAATAGGCCGAGGGAAGCCATATGTTTGGCATTTGAAAAGCAACCCCCTCCGGCGTTCCCAGCAAAATAGCTGTGCCATGCTTCAGCCTGTCACACGCTGCGAGTCTGATCGTCTCGCCATATAGATAAAAATCCTTATCGCATAAGGCTAATGCTTTTTGTGCAATAGATGGCGCGTCCCAGATCATCAGTCCGGCACTGTCGCGCTGACGCAGGCGGTCATTTACCGCCAGTCCCAATTCAATGTGATTATAAAATTCAGGCTTAGCCGGCACGATCAAAATGGCACCGACCGGTAGCATGGCTTCGCCCCCCTTGCCTTCGGGAAAACCGGTGCGCCCCATAGGTTTTCTAAGATTGATATGGCGCAAAAGAGCCCACCGATCTGTCAAATCATTGCACAATACAAAACCAAACCTAGCAGAACCGTCCGGCACAATATCGTCAATCGCAACGGCGCATAGCTCGACCTCATAATCCAACCTTGTGCGCTGCTTGACCGGCGTTTGCCAATCGGTTGGGGCAGATAATTTCGGGAATAAAAATGGCCCATCATCAAGGCCAGTTTCTTCGGCATGTGCTTTGAAGTTCACGCCGGCGGCGACAGTGCCGGTCTGTGTATCAAATGGCACGCCTAAATCTTGCCATTTATAAGTGTTTGTCTCGGCATCCAAAAGGGCGCGTAATTTGTCATCGCCTAGCGTGCGTAGGAAATCCAGCGGTTCTTGTCCTTGTATGGCTGTGGCAGCGGCAAGGTCAATGGCAGTGATGCCCTCACGATCCATCCGAACCACCAATAGGCTTTTCCCGGTTTTCGTGCGTGCAAAACTGATCGCTTGTTCTATTGGCGCCAGTTCAAAGGCTATGTCAGGTGCGTGTGTCAGCTGTTCATTGAAAATCGGGCGTGATACATAAAGGCTACGTGCAATAACTGCCACCAGTAGAATCACTAAAATGAGAATGCTGATTTGGAGAAACATTTTTATCATCCCTAGCTTAGCAACAGGCCGGTCGTGTTGAGTAGCGTCATCAGGCAAGCACCGAATAAATTCGTGTCGACTTTCACCACCTTCGTGCCGAATGTCCAGATAAATGGTTTGATGCCATTTTCATCAGCCAGCTTGCCATCAAAAATCGACATGGTGGCCAATGTCACAAAAAATGCAGCAATCCAGATATAATTCATTAACGCGCCCAGCAAGAGATTGCCCATACCCCATATGAAGTAAAGGGTTAGCACCGCCAAAGCCGAATTGGTCAAGACCTGCCAGACCACATGAAAGCGTGCATGCGGTGTCCATAGGGGGTTGGTTGCATGGGTTTTGTTGAAGTCAGCTGCCATTGGGCCAACCATTATCATTATGGCCACAAGGCTCACCAAACCATAAGCTATTAAATTCATATCCATTTTTTTTCTCCTTAAATTAGGCCACCATAAGAGCCGCCATCCAATTGTAAATTCTGGCCGGAAATAAAGCCGGCTTGCACACTGCATAAAAATGCACATGCATCGCCAAACTCGCTTGGTTGTCCCAGGCGACCAGCAGCAATACTTGCTTCCATTTCAGCGCGCGCCTCCTCATAAGAGATATTCTTTAACGCCATGGCCAGTTCGGCCATTTGTTGTTGGCGCTCGGTATCAAAGCGCTCGGGCAGCAAATTATTTATTGTTACATTATCTTTTGCGACCTCTTTAGACAAACCTTTGGAGAATGCCGTTAGGGCCGAACGCGCTGAAGTCGATAAACCCATATTGGGGTGGGGCGATTTCACCATTGCCGACGTTATATTGACAATACGCCCGAATTTGCGTTCGCGCATACCGTCTATGACGGCACGAATAAGCAAGGCGGGGGCAATCATATTGGCGGTAAAGGCCTCATGCCACATGCGCGCATCCCATTGCTGATATGTTCCAGGCGGTGGGCCACCATTATTGGTCACCAGAATATCGGGAGCAGGGCAGACCTCCAGAATGGCGGCGCGTCCTGCATCCGTGTTTAAGTCGCCGATAACGGTCTGCACGGTGCCACCATTTAATTCTTGAATTTGTTTTGCGGCAGTCGATAAAGCCTCATTGTTGCGCCCATTCATCACTATATCGGCGCCCTCGCGCGCGAGCGCCTCGGCGCAGGCAAAGCCTAACCCGCGCGATGATGCACAAATAATGGCTTTTTTTCCTTTTAGTCCCAAATCCATAGCTATCTCCTATTGGCCTTCTATACAGCGGTTTAAGGCCTGTTTAACAATGTCTGACGATAACGCGTCCACAAAAAAATGCGCTGCAATATGTCCGTCAGGCCGTATCAAAAAGGCTGTCAGTGTTGCATCATGCGCCGCCAGCTTTGCCGACCAGCCGCCAGTGAAATCAATGCCGTCCTGCACCACACGCAATCGCTCATCGGCACAGTGCGGGGGCTGGTGGTTTTGGCTAACCAGTAGCGTGAATTTTGTGCCCTGAACATATTCAGTGAGTGATATTTTCGTGCCGTTCACCGTTATCATATGGTGCGGCACTATATCCCCAATACGATAGAGCGGACGATAATCATCAATCCCGATAGCTGTATCATCATACCCACCATAGCTGTAACCGATTTGCAGGCGGAGGCTATCAAAATGCGGTTTCTGCGCGCTTATCGCTGCCGCCAATTCGGCAGAGTCTGCCGCTTTAGCACATATGGCGTCGAAATGAGGGTGCATATTTTCCGGATCCGGACCGAGCAAAAAGGCTATCAGTTCAAACATATGCATCGCGTTTTCAAGGCTTTGGGCGCTATTGGTTTCGGCGACCGCCTTACGCTCGCTTTCATAGCTGTCGAGCAGGCGATCATCAGCAAGCCTGTTTTTCACCATTGCCAGTTTCCAGGCGAGATTTTGTGCATCACTAATGCCCGTATTGAGCCCCAATCCGCCGGCTGGCGGAAAGCGATGCGCGGCATCGCCCATTAAAAAGGCGCGCCCTTTACGATAGTGCGCCGCCACTTGTGCCGTCATCACCCAGGGATTTATAGTCTTAATGCTGACGCTAACATCCGCATCGCCCAAAGCGGCACGGATCAGATCATGACAGCGTGCTTCGTCATAAAGCGCGGTATCCTCTTCGCCGGGTGGGCAGGCATGCATCAAAACCCAATTTTGACTATCATCATAGGAAATCAGGGTTGCCGTAGCAGAAGGTGCCATCGTCCAATGCAAAATCCCGGTCTTATCGCCGATAAGCGGGGATAAATCGGCATGAAAATGCACGGTTATGAAATGTTGCAACACATCAGGCCCCTCCATTTCAATCCCCATTTGGCGACGGATTGCGGAGCTTGCGCCATCAGCGGCTATCAGATAGGCGGCAGCAAGTTTTTTGGCGTCGCCTTTTTCAGTGTCAATATCGACCAAAACACCATCGTCGGTTTCGACAAACCCTTTGCATAGGCATCCGCGTGACATGGTGATGCGGGCGTTTTGTTTGACATGGCGTTCTAATATGGCTTCGAATTTCGGCTGTGAAATATTGGCCATCTTATAGGCCGCGACATCCAGCACGCCATCATCTTGGCGTTCATATGGCAAACCGCCGAGATAGTGGCCTGACAGAGTTGACCAAAAATTAACCATGCCGCCGAGATTTACCGGCATGCTATCAGCATAAATTTCATCAGCTTCAATGCCGACTGTGCGGCTAATTTCAATTGTTTTTCCGTTCACCGCATGCGCACGGGGGGCGGGCTGTATCGCATGGCGGCGTTCGACAATATGGCTGGAAAGCCCATGTTTTGCCAAAAGCAGAGCGGCCATCATGCCGCTCGGGCCGCCACCGATAATAATCACATCACTCATTCATATATCTCCCTCAATCGGCGTTGCGAGCAAATGCACGACCCGATCAGCATCGGCGCCCGCGCCCTGAAGCACAAGCTGCAATGCCTTGGTCGCTGTGCCGTTTTGTGCATCGGCTATATGCGCGTTATCAACCAAAGAAAAAATTGCAGCAATATAGAGAAATATGAAAGCGTCAATCTGGTCGCTGGTGATGTTTATCTGTCTCGCAGCAATGGCCGCTTCCACATCCGCGCGCAAATGGGTTAGGCGTGCCTCACGCTGTTTTCGATTCCATGTCATGGAATGGCTGATTGCTTTGAACCACCCTTTTTCGTGGCGCGCACGTGCGTAAATATAAAGCGGAATACGCACAATACGCGATAGGGGGCTATCATTATCTGCATTATGGTGCAAATAAGCCGCCTCAAGACTATCAATTTCGCGCGCACAAACGGCATCCATCACGTCGTCTATCGAGTGAAAATAAGTATAGAAACTTGTCCGTTTCATGCTTGCTTGTTGACAAATAAGCCCCGGGGTCAATTCGCTCGATCTATTGGCGCCGAGCAGGGCAAGGGCGGCATCCAGAAGTGCCGACACAGCTCTCTCACCTTTTGTGATAGTCCCATGGGGTTGAAGTTTTTTATCTACACGCATCATATTCGCGTAGTAAACTCAATAATTGACATATTGTCAAGTCATAATTGACAATATGTCAACTTTTATGTGATGGGCTTATCAAAAAGGAAAAATAATTATGATGTAGCGGGTTTTGCTTTTTCACTGTGGGTACTACCGGTTGCGGCGAAGCCCGTGCGACCACACGCAAAAATCAGATATTCCTTACCCTTTAGATGAAGTGCGCGCAGCTTTGTTCCTGTATCACTTAACTGTCAAAACGCATCCGGCGTGGCAGGATATGTCCAGCAAAGCTCTGAAACAGGCGGAGCAAGGCGTTTCTGTTTCTGAACTGTGCCGCGCGCATGGTATGAGTAGCGCGAGCTTTTACAAATGGCGGAGCAAATATGGCGGGATGGATGCGTCGATGATTTCCCAGATGAAAGCCATGGCGGATGAAAACCATCGCCTGAAGCGGATGTATGCTGAGATGAGCATGCAGAATGATTTGCTGAAGGAAGCCCTTGGAAAAAAGTGGTAAGCCCTTCGCTTCGCAAAGGGATAGCGAAATGGGCAGTAAACGATAGAGGCGCGAGTATTCGGCTTGCGTGTGCCACCTTTTCTATATCACAGACATGCTATCGTTATCAGGCTCGCCTGAGTGATGAGAATGCCGAGATTGCTGACTGGTTGTTACGGTTGACGCATACCCATAAGAGGTGGGGTTTTGGTCTGTGTTTTTTGTATTTGCGTAATGTGAAGGGTTTTGGCTGGAACCACAAGCGGGTTTATCGGATTTACCGGGAGTTAGAGCTTAATTTGCGGATCAAGCCGCGTCAGCGTTTGAAGCGTGCGCGTCCTGCTCCTCTAGCTGTACCGGAGCGTCCCAATGAAGTCTGGTCGATGGATTTTATGGCCGACCAGCTCAGCACCGGCAAGGCGTTCCGCACCTTCAATGTATTGGATGACTTCAATCGTGAAGGGTTGGGTATAGAGGTTGATCTATCCTTACCATCTGAGCGTGTGAAGCGTTCACTGGAGCAGATCATTGAATGGCGTGGTAAACCACGCGTGATACGTTGTGATAATGGCCCTGAATATATCAGTGGGGCAGTGAGATGCTGGGCAAATAAGCGAGGCATCCGGCTCGCTCATATCCAGCCAGGCAAGCCACAACAGAATGCTTATATTGAACGTTACAACCGCACCGTCAGCCATGAATGGCTGGAGATGAACGAATTTAATACGATTGAGGAGGCGCAGCTCACGGCAACAAAATGGCTATGGACATATAATAATGAAAGACCTAATATGGCTATCGGCGGCATAACACCAGCAATGAAACTGGCTAAAGCCACCAAAACAAAACTGTCTACTTCAGACCCCTAATAATAATGGGGAGATTACCTACCGGCTATACAAGGCATATAAATGAAAACTTTATGTTTACGCAAAACCCTCTAAAATAGTCGTATTTATGATTTGAATCGGACTGATTTTACTGCAGGGTAAATCTGACAAACTTAATCTTATTAAAAAGCCAGTTATCTACGCTATATAATGGCTTCGCTAAATGGCTTTTCTAAAAACCTATTTGTTACCTTTTTTACAACTTTTTTATGAGTTTCCAGCTATAGTTTATATACACCTATAAAAACTGTTACCCTGACTTATCTACGTTCAAGCGCCACTATGGCTGGTTTGCTAGGCGTTGCACAACCCGTATGCCCCTTGACAAAAGCCAATTCCAGTTGCAATTTATATTTCGCATACGCGAGTAACCCTTATACACCTAACGCAGCGCGGCTACTTTGTGTTTTATAAGTGATTGAGACTAGGTCGTTTTATTTTCATAAGCTGAAGCGATGATTAAGAATAAGGGTCTGAGATAGATAACTAACAAAGGTTATTTATGTCATATGGTTATAGCAAGACGGCGTAGCAAGCTTCCAGTAAGTATTCAGCAAGAACTCATCAAGTATTTCTGTGCAGGGGTTACAGCGCGCTCAGCAGCAGAATTGACGGGGGTGAATCGCAACACATCTATCCTCTTCTTTCATAAGCTGCGCAAGGTGATATTTGATAAGCTGGCAACTCAGGAACCGGGTCTAATGGCTGGAGAAATTGAAGTCGATGAGAGCTATTTTGGAGGGCGTAGAAAGGGAAAACGGGGGCGAGGTGCAGCGGGTAAAATTCCTGTATTCGGGCTTTTGAAGCGACAGGGGCGTGTGCATATTGTGATCATCCCCAATGCCTCAACTAGAACGCTTTTTCCCATTATACGAGAGCAGATGAAGCCGCACTCGATCGTCTATACAGATAGTTTTGTAGCCTATGATGCTTTGGATGTATCTGAGTTTGAGCATGTGCGCATCAATCATTCCGAATGCTTTGCTGATCAGGCTAATCACATCAACGGGATTGAGAACTTCTGGAGCCAGTCAAAGAGGCATCTCCGACGGTATAATGGCATCCCCAAAGAGCACTTTCATCTCTTTATCAAAGAGTGTGAATGGCGGTTCAACTATCGGCCTGTTGCAAAAATGAGCACAGTTCTCATAAAATGGTGGTTCAACTAAAAAACAAACCCTTATCTAGGTCAGACCCTTTAATAATTTACCCAAAACCCAACGCCACGTCACCTTCTACAGTGAAAGAAAAAGCTACTGGCCGTACCTTGAAGGATTATTGAGGCGCACACTGGAAAAAACCGATAAATCTGTTTGTTATGTTAGCTCTTCGCTTGATGATCCAGGTCTTATGGTCGAACACCCCCACTTAAACAGATTTTTTATAGGCATGGGATTTATTCGGGACTATTTTTCCAAAATTTAGATACCACTATCATGGCCATGACCATGCCTGATCTTCATAAATTTCAAGTTAAGCGATCACGTCATAACGTTCACTGCGTCTATGTGCAACATTCACTCGTCAGCCTTCACATGATATACTGGCGCGGTGCTTTTGATCATTACGATACCATTTGCGTTGCCGGTCCGCATCACATAGCAGAGATCAGAGCTATTGAAGCAAAATATAACCTATCGCGTAAGCATCTTGTTGAACTTGGCTATTCCCGACTTGATAGTTTGCGTGAGACAGCACGTAAATATCCAAAACCCCGTAAGGTCGATCAGCGCGCACATAAAAAAATCCTGATTGCCCCTTCCTGGGGGGCAGAAGGTGTCATTGAATCAGGGCTTGGTAAAAATCTGGTTGCGCAGCTTTTAGAGCTTGAGCATGAAGTGATTTTACGGCCACACCCTCAAACCATCAAATTTGCACGTGCAAAGGTAGATGAGATTAAAAACCAACATAAAGGCAATCCGCATTTTACTTTTGAAAATAGTGTTGCCGGGCAAGAGAGCTTGCATCAATCAGACATTATGGTCAGTGGCTGGTCGGGCGCAGCATTTGAGTATGCATTTGCCTTGAACAAACCGGTTGTTTTTTGTGACGTTCCCAGAAAAATCAATAACCCCAATTATCAGGATATTGAAAGTGACCCCCTAGAAGTTTCACTATGAGAGAAAATTGGCATGATATGGGGTGAGCTATCACCTATTGGCGAATCGGTTGCTCAGTGTGAAAGAAAAAGCGAAAGTAAGTTACGCGCATTAAGTGATCAGTATGTTTTTAATGCAGGTAAAAGTGACCAGGCTTTTAGTGATTTTTTGGCGGGTATGGATGGTGACTAATTTAGCAAAAACAAATCACTTTGGATTTTCTTTAAGCGAACGCGATTATAGGGGGCGGGTCATTCCTGCGGCGGATCAATAAAAAATGTGAACGGCGATAAAGGCAAAAAAGAAGCCTGTCACATATAAAAATACAGCAAATCCCAGGATGATCCAGCTTGTTCTTCTTAAACGCGTGCAGGCTTTTGCCCGAGCCGGATCAGCGGGACATGGTGCATTTCGTGCGCGCCATTGCATAAATGCCGCCAGCGTGATGAGCAGGCCTGCACCGGTAAAAACAATATTTTTATGCTCTGATATCACAGTTATCCATGGTGCTGCGCCTATAAACCCTGCTAAGGCTGCCCCCATGCCAAGCGTCACCAATAAAGCGGGTAATGCACAGCATATCAATGTGCCCACAGACGTAAACAGCGAAAGCGACGGCAAAATCGTCTGCCGCCACAATGATGCTTCATTCGTCTCCATGTCTAATCTCCCGTACATTATAACCGGAATCTGTAATCAACTGTGTGATGGTTGCATCATCTAGTTTTTGCCCCTCATTAAAATGGATGGTGATCGTCTTTTCATCCAAATCAACAGTGATGGATTCGACGGCCTCCTGCTTGCTAAACACTTTTTCAAGCGCGCGGGCACAAAAGTCACAGACTAAGCCATCTACATCGGCATATATGGTGCCACCCGGATGCGCTGCAACTGCTGGTAAAGTGAGTGACCCCAAAAATATAAGTGTTAAAAGTAATTTTTTCATGCGTATTGTTCCTTTTTTAATATCTAAAAATATAATTGAATAAGACGTCACCGCGATTATTCATTCCTGCTTCAAGCATATGAACATCTTTGAAAAGCCGAACGAGCGGCGTGGCCGTAAAATTATCATCAGCTTCCGGCATATGCGCCACTTGCACCATTAGCCAGGTGTGAAGATCGCCATAATCGCCTTGATATGGTGCCCACCCAATACGGGCAGATTGCTGAAAGAAATCATCAATTTCACCAGCAGCGGTGTAGCGGTTCTCATATGAAAAATAATACTGTCGGTCTTCCCAGTCAGTCGCAATGCCGATAAAACCAGCCATGTTCGTTTCACCATCAAAATCACCTGCATCGCTGTTAGCACTGCCGACACCAGATTTTAGGTAAAAATTGGCTTGGCTGTCCGGATTATTCCAGCGCTTGAGCAGATTATTCATCTGAATTGCATTCAAGGTCATGTCCTTGTCACGCCAATATTCAAACTTATAACCAATCGCCGTTTTTGCCGTTGGCGAATAATGAATATAGGCACTGTTTTTGTCGCCATCATTCATAAACATAGCTGTCCAGCCACCGGGGTAGGAAACTGGCCGCGCATGAATGAAACTTGGGATTATCTGCCCTACCCCAATAAGGGCATATAATAACAATCGCATATAAGTCTCCTGTTTGCGATAAAAGGTTTAGGTGCAGGGAAAACCCCACACCTTTGATCAAAAATCAGGAGATATATTTTGGCGGGCGTTTGGGAGGAGTTTGGGTCACTGATGCCAGCATGTCGGCATCACTACTAAAAAACTGCTTGGCCATGACTGGCAAGCGCATGCTTTCACTGTTTTTTATGAAAGCCAACGGGCTGCTTGACACATGCACGCACAAACACACCCCTTCGCAATGCTGGTTTTGATTATCAGATTGGTTTGTGTCTGCTGTTTGATGACATGGCGGCGCGCCATCCTGAGAAGCAACTTCATTGGTTGAATCCGAGGTGTTTATATCGTGCATGCAAGACTGCCCCCACACAGGCATAATCGTTATGTTTGCAAGACATATCACCATAAGTGCAAAAAATAAAACTTTTTTCATTCTAACACTATAAATCAAACCGTTTGAAAAATCATTAAGTTATAATTTATACTATGTATATGCGTGGGTCAATTTCGGAATGGTAAAAAATCTTAAGGCGTTACCATTCATGCTTCACCCTGTTTTAAGGAATGAAATGCCTGAAGCGCGGCCTCACGTGATTGTTTGAGATCAATAATAGGGTGTGGGTAGGTTGATCCGAGCGCCACACCTGCCTCTTTCAAAATAAGCGCCGGTGCGTCCCAGGGGCTGAAGAGGTATTTATTTGGTAGGGACGCAATTTCAGGAATATATTTGCGGATATAATCACCATCCGGATCAAATTTCTGCCCTTGTGTGACTGGATTAAAAATACGGAAATAAGGTGCGGCATCAGCGCCGCATCCAGCAATCCATTGCCAGCTGGCACTATTATTGGCCAGGTCAGCATCAATGAGCGTATCCCAAAACCAACGCTCCCCATGATGCCAATGTAGTCGCAGATTTTTGACCAGGAACGAACCGACAATCATCCGAACCCGATTATGCATATAACCTGTCTGCCATAGTTCACGCATACCAGCATCCACCATGGGTATACCTGTCTTTCCTGTTTGCCAGGCTTGTAAGTGAGCTGCATTTTCTACCCATGGAAACGCATCAAACTTGGATTGTAGATTTTTACGCGGTAATTCCGGATTATGATAAAGCTGACTATACGAAAACTCACGCCAGCCCAATTCGCTACAAAAGTGGTCAACATGTTTAGTATCACCACTATGTCTGACAGCATACCATAGCTGATTAGGTGAAATTTGCCCAAAATGCAGATAGGGTGATATACGCGATATGTAAGGCTTTGCAGGGAGGTTGCGGCCATCTTTATAAAAAGCAAGTCCTGCATCAATAAAACTATCAAATCGCTTGCGCGCACTTTCCTCACCAATATCCCAATGGGGCTCAAATTGTTTATCCCACCGTATTTTGGGCAGAAGAGCAAGCGTATCAATACCCATATGGTCTTTATCATCAATATAGGTGACACTCTGCGGCAGTGACAGAGGCACGCGGGGGGCTTCAGCATTCAAGCAGCCTTTACGGTAAAATGGTGTAAAGACTTTATAAGGCGTTCCATCGGCTTTTTTAATGGTCCAAGGCTCCCACAATAAGGAGCCATTATATGTATGAACGTCTATACCCCTTATTTTTAGTTTTTCTTTGATATGTGTGTCACGATGGATGCGCCATGGTTCATAACATCTGTTCCAATATACGGCTTCAACGTCAAAACGTGTTGTAATATCATCTAAAATTATTTGTGGATTTCCATGATACACCACAAGCCTGTTGTTCAAGGATGCGTCTAGTGCTTTCAATGAATGATGCAGCCACCAGCGGCTTGCAGCGCCCATAGCATAGTTTCCTGCATTGTCATCATCTAAAATATAGATAGGCAGAACCGCATCATGTTCTGCCGCTTTCGTCAATGCTGGATTATCAGATAATCTTAGGTCTTGGCGAAACCAATAGAGTGCAATCTTTTTTGTCATAATGGTAATTCCCCTTGAATGCAATTTTTTCTTTCTCACTATTCTTTATAAACCAGATTTATAATTGCCATGCTTGCGCGTATTTGTGCAATGGCATTTCATTATATCCATCGAAAAAATCGATAATCAATAATACGAAGAAGAATAAATAAAGCCCTACGCCTCCCATTCGGGGGGGCAAAGGTAAGATTACCAAAAATTACAACTATGTAATCTAATAGAAAGGTATAGCATAAAGTGGCCTGATTATAGTGCTAAGCACGATAAAGCAAAAGGAGCAAGATATTGCTTAACATAATATCATCCAGGTTTATAGCTATCGCGCTAGGCATGGCTATTCTTCTCCCCGTGACGACTAAAGCTGGCTCGGGTGTGATACGTCAGTATATTCCAGCTGCTGAGGAAGTTGGCTCAGGCCGGTTAACCGTTATGTTCTGGAATGTTTATGATGCCGTGCTTTATGCCCCAAAAGGTAAATGGGATGCCAATGCACCTTACGCATTGTCACTTTCTTATTTGCGTGAATTTGACGGCAAGGATATTGCCGCGCGTTCAGTTGAAGAAATGCGTGCACAAGGTTTTGGCGATGAAGTCACGCTCGCCACATGGCACCAGAAAATGGAAACTCTGTTTCCCAATGTGGATGAAAACACCACACTCACCGGCATACGCGATGAAAAAGGCCACGCAATTTTTTACCAAAATGGTGCGCGTATTGGCATAATTCAAGATACAGAATTTAGCGATTGGTTTTTTGGTATCTGGTTGAAGCAGGAAACATCGCAACCAAACCTTCGCAAAAAACTATTAGGGATGATTTAGTTACGATTTGCTATGACTGATTACACACCACATAAACGTCTACAGCTTGTGCAATATAGCTTGCTTGCCTTTCCTCTTATGTTTGTTGGGGTACCGCTTTATATTTATGCCCCTGAGTTTTATGCGGCAGAGTTTGATGTCCAACTGGCCGCTATCGGGTTTGCCTTATTGGGTTTGCGCGCAATTGATGCCATACAAGACTTATTGATTGGTTATCTAAGCGATCGGTTTTATCGGGCGCGCCCGATTATCATAGCTTTAGGCATGGCGGCCTTAATATCTGGTTTTTGGATTGTGTTTCACCCATCTGCCCAAAGCCCCTTATTAACTTTGGGTATCGGCATGTTACTGAGTGCTACAGGCTTCAGCATTGTTAGCATTAACTTTCAGGCTTTGGGGGCTTTGTGGCGCGCAGATATTCATCAGCGCACACGCATTACAAGCTGGCGGGAAGCGATTGGACTAATCGGGTTGCTTGCTGCATCTGTCACGCCCACCCTCTTGGGCTATAATGAAGATGCCCCGCGTGCATTCCATATCCTCACCCTTATTTTTTTACCGTTACTTGCTATAAGCGCGTTTGTTTTCTTTATCTGGTTACGCGCAGCAGAGCTAGACCAGCCAGATAACGATAAGCATGGGCGAAGTTTTAAGCGGCTCTATACGCGTTGGACGATAAAGTTTTTCAGCATTTATACGTTTAATACATTTGCAAGTGCCATACCGGCAGTGTTAGTTATTTTCTTTATTACGGATCGTTTGCAGGCAGACTCGCTTATTGGGGTATTTCTGTTGCTCTATTTCATCAGCGGTGCCGCCGGCATGCCATTATGGCAATTTGCGGCAAAGCGGCTAACTAAAGAGCATGCATGGATGTTGAGTATGATATTGGCCTCTGCCATTTTCATCTGGGCGTTCACATTGAGTGCGGGTGATGTGGTGATCTATGGCTTTATCTGCATCATTTCGGGATTAGCGCTGGGGGCTGACTTGGCGCTTCCCCCATCCATTCTGGCTGACCGTATCGCGCTTAGGCAAGATCAGGATATTACATCCTATTACTTCTCAGTTAGCACCTTTTTATCCAAAACTGGATTGGCTTTCGCCACAGGCATTACGCTACCCATTCTTGGCTATCTTGGTTATCAACCGGATGACGTTGCCGATTATAATGTCACGATTTATCTAAGTTATGGCTACGCATTCATTCCCTCTATACTCAAAGCCTGCGCTGCATTTTGGCTGTGGCGTTTTATTAAACAAATCAAACAAGGAGATCAACATCATGAAATTAGGAGTCGCAATTATGGCTATTCTCACCTTTCTTAGTGCCTGTGCCGGAAGTGGTATTAAAGGCGAAAACTATATGGATATGAAACCAGAGCTTAAGCTGGAAGAGTATTTTACCGGACCGATCAAGGCGTGGGGGATTATTCAGGATCGCAGTGGCAATGTCATCAGCCGGTTTGATGCAGACATGGTCGGCACCTGGGATGGTGAAAAAATTGTGCTGGATGAAGTATTTAACTATTATGACACGGGCACCGTCCAAAACCGTGTATGGGAAATCACCAAAATAGATGACATGCATTACCAAGGCAAAGCGGGTGATATTATCGGCACAGCAAAGGGCAAAGCCCATGGTAATGCGGTCTATTGGAGCTATCAAATGGATGTGCCGGTGGATGATACAAGCTATCGCTTAAAATTTGAGGATTGGATGTGGGCGATGCAAGATGAGGTAGTGATCAACCGCTCTTACCTCAAAAAGTTTGGTATTACATTCGCTGAAATTACTATTTTCATGCAAAAGCAGTAATCGATATGCCTAAAAGCAAAGAACATATATGGATTATCGGTGCCAGTGCAGGCATTGGGGAAGCCCTTGCAAAAGAATATGCACGCCAAGGACATAGTGTAGCGCTTTCGGCACGCAACAAAGCTGCCTTAGATAAGGTGCATGATACATTACCCCAAAATGATCACCTTGTTATTGCTTTGGATGTAGCCGATTATCAGAGCGTTACGCGGGCACAAAACGAGGTGTTACAAAGCTGGGGCAGGATTGACCGCATCATTTTTATGGCTGGCATATACCAGCCCATGCAAATGGGAGAGCTTGACCTTGCTGCTACGCAGAATATTTTGCACGTGAATCTATTGGGAGCGTTTCATATTGCCGAAGCAGCCTTACGTGCTTTGCCGCAGACATCACTCCGCCAACTCGCTTTTTGCGCCAGTGTTGCTGGTTATTGTGGGCTTCCTAACAGCCAGCCATATGGTGCCAGCAAGGCGGGGCTTATCAATATGGTTGAGTCTTTGCGCGCAGAGCATGGCAAGCATATTGATATTAAGGTTATCAATCCCGGTTTTGTGGAAAGTCGTTTAACAGATAAAAATGACTTCCACATGCCGGCGCGCATTTCTGCACAGCAAGCAGCCACATATATCAGTCGCGGCTTGCGCGGGCGCGCGTTTGAGGTGCACTTCCCCAAGCGTTTTACACTGATACTAAAAACCCTAAATGCACTCCCTTACTGGATTTATTTCAGAATTATGCGATAATGCCTGTATAAGCAAATAAGCATAACGCGCTTAATAATGACAGGAAAAATATGTGCGTGTATTGGTAATTGAAGATGATGCAAAAGTGTCGGGGTTTATCCATAAAGGCTTGGATGAGCTTGGGCACAAGGTGGACATTGCCACTGGCGGTAAAGATGGCCTGTTTCTGGCCACAACAGAGGATTATGATGTGATGGTCGTCGATCGCATGTTGCCCGAATTAGATGGACTTACCATTTTACAAACGCTACGCGCTTCCGGCAATAAGACCCCTGCCCTCATTTTAAGTGCCATGAATAAAGTAGATGACCGCGTAAAGGGGTTGCGCTCTGGCGGCGATGATTATCTGAGTAAGCCATTTGCTTTTGCGGAATTACTGGCACGTATTGAGCTATTGGTAGAACGCTGCTCGCGCGTGGATATGCAGGAAACCAAGCTGATGGCCTATGATATGACGATGGATTTACTTGCGCGCCGTGTCACACGTGGCGATGAAGATATTGAGCTGCAATCGCGCGAGTTTCGCTTATTGGAATATATGCTGCGCCATAAAGGTCAGCTTGTTACCCGCACAATGCTGTTAGAGCATGTATGGGATTATCATTTTGATCCGCAAACCAATGTCATTGATGTCCATATTAGCCGCCTACGGCAAAAAATTGATAAAGGGCACAAAAATAAAGTTATTAAAACCATTCGCGGCGCGGGTTACATCATATCTGCGGATAGCTGATTTTCATTCATATGAACGCCATTACACAATTTCGCACAAGCTCCAGCTTCAAAATGGCGGCAATCTTTTCGTCCTTGCTTGTGGTTGTCATCGCGATTGTTGTTTACGTTATTATTATAGTGAGTGATGAGGCATTGTTAGAAGAATCGGAAGCGGCCATTGATACGGATATACGCATGTTGCAAGAAGCCGGCATGTGGCACGATATGGCCTATGTAAAGCAAGTTCTCACGCATCGCATTGACGACCCAGGCAATCGCTATTTCTATGGGCTTAAAAGCCCGGATGGACGCTTGCTTACGGGCAATATTGCCGCTTGGCCGCGTGATGTCAAAGTGATTGAGGAAGGCATTATTCACTTTGAAGTGCCGCACGAACAGGCCGGGATACCACATAAAACAGGTTATAAGTGGAAACAGCATTATGATGTGATTGCCAAACTGCATCTATTTGATGACGGACATGTGGTATTGGTTGGGCGCGATATTGGCAATATTGAAGTTACACAATGGATTACGCAAGGCTTTGGAGCATTGATTATTCTGATAGCCATTGCTTTGGTGACAGGTTTGTTTTTTATCGGAAAATTTGTTGTCGCACGCGTCAATCATATTTCAGGTATCGCGAATGACATTATGCAAACCGGTAATTTATCAGCGCGTATCACGACTGAGTCTAACTGGGATGATCTAAGTAAACTCGCCAGCGTCTTGAACCGTATGTTGGATGAAATCGAGTCTCTCATGAATAACACCAAGCGCGTCACCGATAATATCGCGCATGATTTACGCACCCCGCTCACACGTTTGCGCAATATGCTGGAGACAATAGACAATACGCATCAACGCCAAGAACTGTTAAATGAGGCCGATATATTGCTTTCCATGTTTAATGGTTTGCTACGCATTGCCGATATTGAAAGTGCACATAAGAAGTCGGAGTTTACAGACATAGATCTTGCAGAGATTGCAGAAGATGCCACGGCATTTTATCAACCGCTTGCCGATACCAAAAATATTGATATAACACGCACCATTCACCCATGTCGTATGATTGGGGATCGTAGCCTATTATTTCAAGCCTTCGCCAATATCATTGATAATGCTGTGAAATTCACGCCAGCCGGCAAACATATTCATATTTCGTTGCGCGAAAACGCTGGTGACATTATTTTTGCTGTCACGGATTCTGGGGCTGGCATTGCGGCGGCTGAGCAAGACCATGTGTTTCGGCGGTTTTATCGCGGTGATAAAACGAGGCACAGCCAAGGTCATGGTCTTGGCCTCTCCATTGTAAAAGCTGTTGTGCAGTTGCACGATGGCAGTATATGTTTTAGTAATCATAAGAGTGGCATGACGGTTGAGGTGACATTAACAAAAAAGCCGCATAGATAAACAGTTTCATACGTGTATAATATAATTGTTACTATACAGATTGTGAAATAGTGGCGGTGTGCTACCCCCTTTGGGTTGAGTAAAAAGCGTGAAAGACGTCACCTGAACGTAGAATAATATTGCAAAACTGCAATATTATTGACATTATTAGAAAATGACGTTTCACTGGGATGATATACGAATATTCTTGGCAATTATGAGAAAAGGATCTTTACCCGAGGCGGCGAAAGACCTCAAACTTGCACATTCAACGGTATTCCGTAGATATAATGCTTTTGAAGAAAAAATTGGCGTTCGGCTATTTGCCCGCACCTCTACTGGATTTATTCTGACACCTGCAGGCGAAAGCATTCTTGATATGGCGCGTGATATGGAAGGTTGCTCCGAACAAATCGCGCGGCGCATTGCCGGGCAAGACTATAAGCTGGCGGGCAATATTCGCGTTACAACAACGCATGGCTTATCACTAACTTTGATGGACCCGATATTTAAGGCTTTTATAGATAAGCATCCTGATATACAGCTTGA
The DNA here is from genome assembly GCA_965227805.1 of Parvibaculaceae bacterium. Classification (GTDB taxonomy): domain Bacteria; phylum Pseudomonadota; class Alphaproteobacteria; order RS24; family RS24; genus CBDDGJ01. The sequence goes on from CBDDGJ010000004.1 coordinate 129,838, forward strand.
TATTCGATGGGGCGAGCAGATTCGTAAACTTACTAAATATGAGTCTGATGTGATTATCTTGCCGTCTAAAAAACCACCAGAGAATGCCTTTGGTCGTAAAATTAGCCGCATCGCGTTTGGCTATTTTGCATCTGAAGACTATTTGGAAAAATACAAAAAACCAAAATCTGTTGAAAATCTTACAGATTACCATGTGGTGGGGTTATCAGAGGATTTTGCTGGACAACCTTTTTATGCTGCTTTCATGAAAAGTGTCCAGGCGGCAAAAGTGACCATGAATTGCGATAGTTTTTTAACTATACGTGAAGCCATTGCATCTGGTGCAGGCATTGGTCTGCTCCCGTTTTTTTATGGCCTGGATTATAAAAGCCTCCAGCCACTTGGCGCGCCGCTCGACAATACGCATAATGATATTTGGATACTCACCCATCGTGACCTTAAAAATACTGTGCGTATCCGCACTTTTATGGATTTTGCTTATACGGAACTACAAAAGTTGAAAAACCATCTTGAAGCCAAGGTGACTTAAAAATCTACATTGCATTTTTGCAATATATTTTTCCGATATTGGCTATTCTAATTTCAAAAACAAAAACCTATTCTTAACTTATAGAGCGCGCACAAATGCACGCAGAACAGTCAGGTAAGGATAGAGCAATGATCACCATTAGAGATCGAAATCAGCGTGGTCAAACCAAAATTGAGTGGCTGGAGAGTAAACATAGCTTTTCTTTTGGATATTATCATGACCCTAACCATATGGGTTTTGGACCGCTCCGTGTTTTGAATGAAGACGAGGTAAAACCCGGTGCAGGATTTGGCCGCCATCCACATAGAGATAGTGAGCTTGTCACCTACGTGCTTGATGGGGGCTTGGAACACAAGGATTCAATGGGAATCGGGTCGCTCATTAAGGCTGGCGATGTTCAGCGTATGAGTGCGGGAACAGGTATAACGCATAGCGAATATAATGCGTCAAAAACTGATCCGGTTCGTTTTTTACAAATCTGGTTTCTACCGGAAAAAACGGGTATTAAGCCAAGCTATGAGCAGAAGTCAGTTGATCATGAAGCCACACGCAATACATTCAAACTCGTGATCTCACCGGATGGGCGTGAGAACTCTATAACCATCAATCAAAATATTGATTTTTATGTCGGGCGCTTAGATGGTTCCCAACCTGCTCACTTTAACGCTGGTGATGACCGCATTCAATGGGTGCAAATCGCAAGAGGAGAAGTTGACGTGAATGATAGAACATTGCGCGCAGGCGATGGGGCTGCAATCAGCGAAGAAGATACTCTGTTGTTTGACAATGCGACGGAGGCAGAAATTCTGCTGTTCGACATGGCAGATATTAAGTCCGCTTAATGTAAATCACGAAAGAAGAAATATAAGGAAAGGAAATCATGGGACTTCTTGTAGATGGAAAATGGCACGATCAGTGGTATGATACCACGTCAACCGGTGGAAAATTTGAGCGCAGTATCGCGCAATTTCGGCATTGGATTACAAAAGATGGCTCTGCTGGCCCAACCGGTAAAGCCGGTTTTAAGGCCGAAGCTGGGCGATATCATCTTTACGCAAGCTATGCCTGCCCATGGGCGCACCGCGTTTTGATCTATCGCAAGCTCAAGGGGCTGGAAAATATGATTGATGTCTCATTCGTGCACTGGTATATGGCTGAACATGGCTGGACATTTAATAAAGATGATAAAGGCATTGTCGGCGATCATCTGTTTGGTCATGCATTTGCACATCAAATCTATACGAAAGCAGATCCCGACTATTCTGGTCGCGTTACGGTGCCCATTATCTGGGACAAAGAAAAAAATACAATCGTTTCCAATGAGTCTTCGGAAATTATTCGTATGCTTACCTATTCATTCGATGATATTGGCGCTAAACAAGGGGACTATTACCCAGAGCATCTGCGCCGTGAGATTGATGTAGTGAATTATCGTATTTATAACACCGTGAATAACGGCGTCTATAAATCAGGGTTTTCAACAACACAAGACGCCTATGAAGACGCCGTATACCCATTATTTGAATCGCTTGATTGGCTAGAGGAAAGGCTATCGAAAAGCCGTTTTTTGATTGGCGATCAACCAACAGAAGCCGATTGGCGTTTGTTTCCGACCCTTTATCGCTTTGATAGTGTGTATGTAGGGCACTTCAAATGCTCACTCAAACGGATCATTGATTACCCGAACCTGTGGTCTTATACGCGCGCGCTCTATCAGTGGCCTGGAATTAGCGAAACTGTAAATATGGAACATGCACGTCGCCATTATTATGAAAGTCATGATACAATAAATCCAACACGGCTTGTGCCGGCTTTAGCGGAACTTAACTGGGACGAACCCCATAACAGACCATAAATAGATAGGAGATATAAAAATGAGCGGATGGGCGAATAAACCTTTTGCACTTGATGTAAAAGCAGGTGAAACCAAAGCATTTTGTATGTGTGGATTATCAAAGAACGGACCTTTTTGTGATGGCACGCATACCGCAACAGATATCGTGCCTGAGGTGGTTACATTTGAAGAAGATAAAACAGTTTACGCATGTGGATGTCAGCAATCTGGCAAAAAACCTTATTGCGATGGCACGCATAACAAACTAAAAGCTAATACGACCTCGCCTCAATCTGTTCAAAAACAATCAGCGCCAAGCAGTGAGCCGATTGAACCTTATATAGACTTTATTCAGGCGCTCGCAAGGCATGGTTTGTCCAAATATGGACATCATGGCCCTATGGACGCAATGGGTGTGCCACGTAAGGATTTACCAAATTGGGATGACATTCAGTTTGTCACTGCGCAGCTGGCTAACACGCCCTTGCTTGATGATGCGTCCATAGACACAACAACTATTATTGGGCCAAATGCAAAAAAACCATTGACCTTGGATATTCCTTTATTCGTATCAGATATGAGTTATGGCGCATTATCAGAAGAGGCAAAAATAGCACTTGCCAAAGGTGCCGAAATTGCTGGAACAGGTATTTGTAGCGGTGAAGGAGGAATGCTCCCCGAAGAGCAGGAAGTAAATTCCCGTTATTTCTATGAATTGGCCTCTGCCAAATTTGGTTTCTCACGCGATAAAGTTATGCGCTGTCAGGCCTTCCACTTCAAAGGCGGACAGGCCGCAAAAACAGGGATAGGCGGTCACTTGCCAGGCGATAAAGTAAACGAAAAAATTGCTAAAGTGCGTGGTTTGAATGAGGGCGATGACGCTGTTTCACCTGCTACATTTGCAAATTGGGGGCTGGAGGATTTTAGAAACTGTGCCCAAGACATACGTGAAGCAACAGGCGGGATTCCGATAGGCTTCAAACTTTCTGCGCAGCACATTGAGCCCGACATAGACGCTGCACTGGAAATCGGTGTTGATTATATCATCCTTGATGGTCGCGGTGGCGGCACAGGCGCTGCACCTCTAATCTTCCGTGATCATATTTCTGTCCCTACAATTCCGGCTTTGGCGCGGGCAAGAAGATATTTAGACCGTTTAGGTCGTGAAGATATTACACTTGTCATTACGGGCGGGTTGCGAACACCCACTGATTTTGCAAAAGCTTTGGCTTTAGGGGCAGATGCAATCGCAGTATCAAATGCAGCAATGCAAGCCATTGGTTGTCTTGGCATGCGGGCTTGTCATACCAATACGTGCCCCGTTGGCATTGCAACACAGGACCTGGAACTCCGCAAAAGACTGAAAGTCGATAGTGCGGCAGAAGGGCTCGGGCGTTTCTTTAGCGCATCTACTGATCTCATGAAGATTTTAGCACGCGCATGCGGGCATAGCGCATTAAGTGACTTTACAATCACTGACCTAACAACATGGAAAAAAGATATGGCTGATTTATCCGGCGTGCCATTTGCGGGCGTATCCTAGAATATCATATTATGGCAACATTCAGGCGGCTTATGGCTTATTCGCGATATCGTTAAAAACAGAACGAAAGCAAAAGCAGCAAAGCAAACTGAACCGCCTAGCGAAATAGCAGACTAGGCATACCCACGCCTACCTTGCTGCAACAAAAAAGAAAAAGAGCTTGTTCACGGGTTTTGAGTTAGGAACGACCATTTGCGCCCGCGCGGCGGCGTGAGAGCGTGTAGTTAGGCTAGGACTATGATGTGTGGTGGGTACTTGCTATGAATCGGTAGGCAATCGCGCGACAAACAAAAATGCAATGTGTAGTGACCAAAAAGAAAAAAGCGCCCATTCACTAAGGAATGTGTAGCGTAAAATAAAGAAGCGCGTTCGCACTCGTGTGCATTACTTCAGCAGAAAAGAAAAAAGTGCGTCCCGCGTGCAGTATGGGTCAAGTTGACCCACCCCCTATAATTAGTTCGATTATTTATCTCGTTTTTAGGGTACAATATTTGATTAAATTATAGGAGTTATATATGAGTAAATTACGCCATAAACCGGAACAGATTATTCGCAAACTTAGGGAGGCAGAGGTTTTGTCTGGTCATGGTAAGAGTATTGATGAGATATGCCGTGCGCTTGGCATATCGGATGCGACGTATTACAAATGGCGTAAGGCTTATGGGGGCATGCAGGTGAGCCAAGCGAAGCGCCTTAAGGCGTTAGAATCTGAGAATGCCCGTTTAAAGCGTGTGGTGGCTGATCTTACACTAGACAAACAGATATTGAAAGATGCAGCCGAGGGAAACTTCTAAGCGCTGAACGGAAGCGTCGTTGTGTCGTGCAGTCTCAGCAACGCTATGGCATATCTGAACGTCGTGCATGTGATGCGCTTGGCGTGTGCCGCTGTGTTCAGCGCTATAAAAACCGCACCCCCGATGATGAAGGACGCCTTCGTGAGGATATCATCTGCTTGGCACACCGCTATGGCCGCTATGGTTACAAGCGTATTACCGCGTTATTACGCACACAAGGCTGGCAGGTCAATCACAAGCGCGTGGAACGCATCTGGCGTGAGGAAGGACTGAAAGTCCCGAAAAAGCAGAAGAAACGTGGCCGTTTATACCTCAATGATGGTTCTTGTATCCGTCTCCGCCCCTGCTGGGCGAACCATGTCTGGAGCTATGATTTTGTAGCGGATCGTCTTAGCAATGGTAAGAAGATACGCATGTTGACGGTGATTGATGAGTTCACGCGTCAATGTCTTGCTATCCGTGTTGATTACCGCCTCAATAGTGATGATATGTTGGATGTCTTAAGCGATTTATTCCTAAAGCATGGTATGCCCGCGTATATTCGTTCGGATAATGGTAGTGAATTCACCGCCAGCACATTGAAAGAGTGGCTACACAAGCTGAAGGTGAAGACATCCTATATTGAACCAGGAAGTCCATGGGAGAACGGCTATAATGAAAGCTTTAATGGCCGATTACGTGATGAACTGCTCAATGGTGAATTGTTCTATACGCTCATGGAGGCGCAAATCATCATTGAGGATTGGCGTAACCATTACAACCATATCAGACCGCACAGCGCGCTTGGATACTGTCCACCAGCCCCAATGGCGCGTTTATCTGTTCAGCCCCATTCCGCTACGCTCCATGGAGCCGAACAGATAAACAAAAAACCAAACAAAATAGACCAATTACTAACTTAAAAGTGGAATATAAATTGGGGGTTGACCAAAGCGCCCATTCCCTAAGGAATGTGTAGCGTTAAAAGAAAGAGAGATGGTTCGTGGGTGCTTCCCACACGATAAACTTTCTTATACGCCGTCTATTAAGTTACGTAGAAAAAATATAGAGTAACGCTTAAACAAATCAGCGTAATCACATAACGTAACAGGGTAGGGGAAAGTTTCGAGGCAAAGCGTGCGGCGCCATAGCTGCCGAGCATGATGCCTATCATCATGAAAAAACCATCTGCCCAGGCAATTTTACCGTTTAAGCCGAACAGCAAAATGGCTGCCAATGAGGAAAAGGCTGCAAATATCAGCTTTAACCCATTCATGGCATTAAAATTATGATAGGCTGAAAGCACCAAAATGGCGAGCATAAGCATGCCGCCGCCCACATTGAAATAGCCATTATAGATAAAGACCGGAAATAAAAGCACCCCCGTAATTATGGGATTGCGTTTATCTATATCCCGCTTTAATTTTAACAAATAGGGTGAAAAAAACATAATCAGTGTTGCGCCCAGCAAAAGCCAGGGCACGGCTTGCATAAATTTGCGTTCTCCCAAATAAAGCAATAAGCCGCCACCCACAAGCCCGCCCAAAATGCAAAGCGGAATCTGCCAGCTTAAATCGCCGGCATAAAGGCGAATATGCTCGCGATAACCAAGAACACCTGTTAAATAGCCCGCAGTAGAGGCAAATGTATTGGTTGCATTGGCCACGATCGGCGGCAAGCCAACCATAATCATCGCCGTATAGGTAATTGTGCCGCCACCACCAGCAAGCGCATTCATGCTGCCGGCAATGAGACCTGCACAAAATAAAATAAAAGCAGTTTCCATAAGTGCGCTTATAGTGTGCTCAAAATATTCCTGCAATCTTTTTCATATGCTTATTTTACTTGTTTCATGCACCGCGATTTGCTAAAGGCTAAGGCCTTATTCGCGGTCGTGGCGGAATTGGTAGACGCGCAGCGTTGAGGTCGCTGTGGGATAAAACCCGTGGAAGTTCGAGTCTTCTCGACCGCACCATTTGAGGGCGTAGACGTAATCCGCTTGGAAATGAACGAATTATTTTTTTCCTTTATGCGTGATTTTAGATAACCAGGTGATGACATTTTCAATGTCTTTATCATTGCGGAATTGCATTGCCATGGCGCGCATATTTTTTGCCCGCGTGGTGGATGTATCATGGCCACGCCAGCCTTTACGATATGCCGCCACTTGCTGGCGTATATACCAAGCGGGTAAAATGGTAAGATTGGGAGCATAAAGCGTTGCATTGCCGCGCCCCGTTATGCCATGGCAGTCGGCACAATGCGCATCATAGAATTGCTGCCCCTGTGCGGCATTTCCTGCCTGTATCATATGTGATGGGGGCGTGGGTGGCAGGCGGGCAATATAGTGTGAGAGGGTTTCAATTTGTGGGTCGGTAAGATCAATAATCGTGGCACGCATAATATTGCCATGTGTATCATCTGCATGCGTGCCGCGCCGCCCTGCACGATAATTCAGTAATTGTTCTTGAACATAGCTGGCAGTTTGCCCGGCAAGTGGCGGCGCGAATAATTGTTTATTGCCTTGCCCCTGCACACCATGGCAGGCGGCACAGCTTTGATAGAGGGCTTGTCCGTCTTGTGCTGAAATATGCGGTGCATAAAATATGCCCACGGCCAGTGCTAAAAATAATATCAGTAACCGCATAGATTTACCTTTCTTCAAGCTGTTTGATTTTTTCAATGAGCTCTGCACGTGTTGCTTTTACATTTATCAGGGGGGCGGCGCGCAGGGCGCTTACCTCCTCGCTTGTGTAGGGGGAAAAGTTTTCCGGCAATTCATCGGGGCTGAACGTGGTCAACATCCAGTTTATCACATTTGTCAGGCGCATATCAGTGAGGTCAGATTGGGCTGCACCAGGCACACGAATAAGAAAGGCGCGTCCGCCTTCAACGTGCAGAAATTTACCGAGATGATTTTTAATGGTGGGCACATCGCGTTGTGGAAACCCCATGCCATCGGGCAAGTGACACCCTTGGCAATTCAGCATATAATCCACCCGCACAGGCTCGGTTGCGTGCGCGACAAATAGTGGGCTAAAAAGGGCACTCCCCAATAATATGATGACACGTATCAAGAGGCCTGCTCTTTCACGCCAATAACCACTGACAGTGAGCAATGATAGGGCACACCAGCTTGACTACCCGTGCACCAATTCAGATTATTACTATTTTGTGGGCGGTAAACCGGCGTATCGCCTTCATCACGCTGGCATATGCAAGACCCACAGGCACTTTTGCCACAGCAATCATTATAGGAAATAACATAATCGCGTCCGTCTTCAGGGTTGCGACATGTTCCAATCCAGGTAATATCAGAGACGACCGTGCCAGGTGGGCAGCTTGTCACCGAACCGCCACAGCAGCCACATAAAAATCCATCAATCGCGCAATGACGCCAATAATTACACTCATTTGGATCACCACTTTCGGGAATAGATGTTGCTTCCTCGGCAAAAGCACCAGAGCGGAAAACAGGCATAAGCGGATAAATGCCTATGCCAAGCATCAGATACCCCAATTTTTGTAAAAAACCGCGACGCGACGTCAACCGCGCTTGCTGCCGTGTCGTTTGTTCGGTTAATTTATCCAGCCAGTTGTCCAACATGGGCGCCTCCTGCTTGTTTATTTTGTCGGTTTGTTGCATATGCCTCAAACAGACTTTCAATATGCTCCCGATTATTGATGAGCCCATGTGCCGCAATAAACCCTTGCGGGTTTATCAAAACAGCATAAGGTAGCTTGCTCACCTGATAAGCCATGCCGATCTCCATAGACAGTAAATAAGGGTAATCCTTAAGCGCGTGCATTTTAATGACATCCACATGTTCACGCTCATCCCCGTCACTGGCAAATACCAGCTTTAGCCAATCGCTTTCATGTGCGCTTATAGATTTTAATACCGGTAGTAGCGTTTTGCATACGGGACAGGTGGCGGATATAAAGACTAACAGCATTGCCTTGCCATCTATGGCATCTCCCCCAATGTGCACCATGCCACCCGTTAGGCTTGTTTGTGTAAAGACAGGTGCCGTCTCCCCAACATGTAACGCCTTGCCAAGCGAGAGGGCGCCAACCGGTTTTATTCTTTCGTGCAAAACGCCGATTTGGCGCGATAATGCGTAAAGCATGACACCTAATGCAAAAATGGCCAGCCAGCTAATAATAGTGGCAATAATAAGTGCGTGCATCATGAGGTGAGCTCCCGCGCGCGCGTCTGGTTGGCAATCAGCAGATTGACTGTGGCATAAATAAGCGTGCTTATCGCAAACCCGAAAGCAATAACACCAAAATCAATCAAAGTAAGCGGTCTGTTCGTTTGGGGCAAGAGCAAGCCACATGCGAGCATAACCAAAACCAGATTGCGCCCGACCAGTGTCCATGAGATGGCTTGCTGTGCACGCCCTAACTGACATCCACAATCCAGTGTAATATTACCCCGTATAATATTGATAGATATAGCGAATGCGTAAAGCGATAATAAACCGATGCCGCCAAATATTGCTTGGGGTGATATGAGCAAACCAAAACCCACACCCAATTCGGCAAGCACAATAAGGCGTGCATACGGCCAGAGAAATATGCGCGGAAGCAGGCGATAGCCTAGCAGAATTTCAGAAAATGACTTTATATGTGCCATTTTCTGTGCCGCTGCTGTAATGAACAGGGCAGCATATGTAAAGGTCAGAATATGGTTGAAAACCGGATCCACGTGCGTCACCATGGCTGTACCTGCATAACAAAACCGCCATGTGGAATAAGATCGGAGAAAAATAAATGCCCGCCGCTTAACGCATCATAAACCCCTATGCGCTGTCTGGCGGATTCGAATAAGGCAGTTTCACCATTAACCAGATAAATCCAAAGCGCAAAAAGTTGCGGCATGGGAAAATGAAAGTTTAGCGTGTATAGCCGTGGGGTCTCATCTTGCGATACTTTTATTGCCGCGCTTACTTCTTCTAGGTCTATTGCGTGCAATTTCTTACCTGTTTGCGTATCATACACCCAGACATGCGTTGCAGGTTCTTCGAACTGATGGGCGTCACCTTGATGCATCATCACATAGAGTGTGTTTGATGCTATATGGGCAGCAGTATGGTCCATGCCCGCAATCGTCCATTTATCTTCGCGCTCAGCATCGCTAACAAGTGACCATTTATCTACCAGCTCTATCGTGTTTCCGGCCATGCGGATGGCATATACATTATATTGCCGTGAGACGAAATACCAGACATCACCAATGCGTGATGCAGAAATGGTAAGAAAATCGTCAACCGCATTGAATAGCGGTTTGGAGCGCGTGCGCTTAACAAGCCTACCATTTTCGTCAAGTTTGATATGCATAAAACTCCCATTGCCGCAAATCGCATAAAAATCCCGATTGCCTGCCCCATATAGTGTCGCGCAGCCTGGTGTTTCGATTTCTTCAATAAAAACGCCCCGATCAAGATCAACGACTGAAACCGATTGCGCCGGTGTATAATTAACCACAAGGGCAAAGCGCTCATCATCGCTCAAGCGCAAAAAGCCATTATTTTTGACACCATGCATACGTTTGGGGGGAATAATAATTTCCTTTTTGAAAGCTAGCGTGCGCTCATCATAAAGCGAAACCACATCGGTTCTTTCGCCCCTTAGGCCGCGTGAAAAATAGGTTTCGACAGTGACAATCTCATTCCGCTTGTGCGCATTAAGCAGACTATTAAACCAAAAGCCAGTGGATAATTGCCCCAATCGCTTGCCTGTTTCGTCAAATAAATATGCCTGCCCGTCATTCTGGCTAGGCATACGCATCCCATACGCCCAAAACCAGGGCTGTCCCTCATAAGCGGGTAGTCTTTCAGTAAAGGGTTGTTCCGGTATAAAGTCTTGCGCCTGCCCCAAAGCGGGCGACAGGCTTAAATTCAAAATAATAGCGGCATATAGGTAAAACAGTTTCATGATAGATTTCCTCTTATACGTTCCCCTGTCGACAGTGAGGCAGGTGATGTAGCTATCTCTTTTATCTGCCAATTTACGCTCTTTTCTATCCTTACCATGCGTGGTTTTGCTCATTTTGGGTGTGCTTTTAGCCGATTACATGCATAGTCACGCATCGCCTGTTCAAAGCCAGCAAAAAGCGGGGCGCTAATTATGTTTTCGCCAGTTTGAAACTCTGGATGCCACTGCACGCCGATTGCAAAATTTTGTTCCCTTATTGAAATGGCTTCTATGACCCCATCATCTGCCGTGGCCTCTATGGTTATTTTGTCATTGGGCGTATCAATCGCCTGGCGATGCAGGCTGTTGATTGTGGTGTGTGTGGTGTGTAACAGGTGATGAAAGAAACCGTTTTGCGGAAACGTTACATTATGGCGTGCTGCATGTGCAGTATCAAAATTAACATTTTGTGGCATGGGGTGGTCGAGATTTCCATCCCGTTTATGTATGTCGGGGTTCAAACACATGCCCAAGGCAACGGCCATTTCCTGCATGCCGCGACATATTCCCAAAAGCGGCAGGTTTTTTTCTTGTGCCATATCAATAAGTGCAAGTGCTGTCCGGTCGCGCGCGGGGTCGAAAGGAGGAAAGCGCTCATCCTCTGCCATGCCAAATAGGGACGGGTGGATATTAGTTCTGCTACCGGTAAGCAACAAGCCATCTATATGCGCGATAATGTCTTTCAGATCTGCTTGCGTTTGGGTTTTCGTAAGGCAGGGGATGAGTATAGGTGTGACATGCATATAGCGTTCCACCGCATCAATATAGCTTGTGTTTACGACATGGCCGTGTCCTGTTTCATGGTGGCGTAAATTACACAAAATGCCTAAAAGTGGTTTCATTATTCTGCCTTTTGGGTTATCTTACCTTGTTTATGACATAAATCGGTGGAAACAAAAATGCGTAATTTCATTTGCTGTATTGTTTTTTTATGGGGTAGCATCGTGCCTGCTTTGGCGCTTAGTGAGCAGGAAGGCTTACGGCTTTATCAGCAAGGCCGATATAAAGAAGCAATTACACATTGGGAAAAAGCGGCAGCGCAAGGCGATGCGGGTGCGGCTTATCGTTTGGCCGAAGAATATTTTGATGCTAAAATTGTCAAGCGCGATTTGGCGCGTGTCATCGCTTATTTAGAGCAGGCCGTCGCCAAGGGTGATGCGCGGGCTATGGCCGAATTAGGCTCACATTATGATTATGGCACAGGTGTGCGGCAAGATACCGATAAGGCGGCAGAGCTTTATTTGCAAGCGGCACAATATGGCATTCCGCAAGCCATGTTTAACATTGCCGCTATGTTGGAAACAGGTGAAGGAATAGATTATGATGCGGTTGAAGCATATAAATTCTATCTGCTTGCGCGTGATCGGGGGTTTGCGCCCTTTGCTGTTTCGGCATTAACGGCGCTGGAGGCGACCATGTCGGCTAATGATGTTGCGGAAGCAGTGCGCCGCGCGAAGGACTTTCAACCGCTTTCTTTTTAATATTTGCAACATATATATAAGCAAAAACGAATCACTTGCATATAAAATGCATTGTCTTTTTATATAAGGCGCTAAGTGTGAGGGGGAGGCTATTACCTATATATATGAAACCAATCTGTGGTTACAAAAAAGCATATTTGTTTAACCATATGAAAATAAAGTATTATTTTCAATAATATTGTTTTAGTCAGGGCGTATATGAAAAATAGTCCTTCTCTATGTCATGTAATGAAAAAATAAAATTGCAAACATGCGAATAATGGGTAAGACTCGTTAAATAGCCTTAATTTTGCCTTTGGAGTGTATTTGGCACCAAAGGTGTATAAATGTTACTTACGAATAAAGTTTATGAAAAAGGATTGTTAGACTATGAAAAACAAATCTACACTAATCATCGTGGTCGCTTTGGTGCTTATTGGTGCGATTGCTTTTATTGCCTATATGATGATGGGCGATACTGCGCAAGACCAAGACCAGGCTGCTGCAAACGGAAAAGATTGGGCGTTGCGGTGCGATGCTAATCGTCCTGATAATATTCCGCCATGCGATATGTTGCAGATCGTCGTTGACCCGCAAACTCAGAAACCGGCAATGATTTTCTCACTCGCACATTTGGGCGCAGAAGGGTTAGTCGGTGTGCAAGTTTCTGTTAGCGGTGGTGTGCTTATTGCAGCAGGTGCACGCGTTGAGCTAGATGGCAAACAAGTGTTAGACGGTTTACGCTTTACACGCTGTGAAATTGATGGGTGTGCGCTAGAAGGTGTGTTTAAGGAAGAGGCCTTTGCGCCTTTCCTGACCGGCACACAAGGCGCGGTTGCTGTGAAAACAGAGACAAATCAACTTAAGGTATCCCCCCTTACGGTGAAGGATTTTCCTAATACATTTGCGGCTATGAAGCAAAGAAATGCGGCTTGGTTTGCTGATCAGAAAAAACAAGCCGAGGCGGCAGCGCAAGCGGATAAATAAAGCTGTCAAGCTGACTGCATAAGGCCGTTGCGTTTGTTGCGTAGTAAAATGTAGTCATGGCGTAGGCATATGTATATATAAGTTTTGCAGGGTTAGGTTTGTTACATCTTTTTCCTAATCCCGCACCTTATACGGATAAACGCTCATAAAAGCCCAGCTCGCTTGAATCCATCTTCCAGATCAGCTTTTAGGTCATCACTATGTTCAAGCCCAATATGAAGGCGCAAGAGCTGGCCGTTTTCTTTATCCCATGGCTGTGCGGTGCGCCGTGGCGATGCAGGGATCATTAGGCTTTCATAACCGCCGAAACCATATCCCATGCCAAAATGACGCATATTATCCAGCATAGCGGCAAGTTTATCTTCAGGGATAGGCTCTGTGATAATGCCGAAAAGGCTGGCGGCGCCGGTGAAGTCGCGCTTCCATAATGTATATCCTGGGTCAGAGGCGAGCGCTGGATAGCGTATATCACGGATAAAGGTGTATTGTTGTAGCAAGTGGGCAATGTCTAGCGCATTTTTCATATGTTGCTTAAGTCGTGTTGGCATTGTGCGTAAGCCGCGTAAGGCTAGATAGGCGTCATCCGCACCGACACAGTGGCCGAATGTTTTGTGTGTTGAACGCACAGCATACGCGCAATTTTCTGTAGCCGTTATGGTGCCGAGCAAAGCATCGGAATGGCCAAGAATATGTTTGCTTGCCGATTGCAGCGAAATATCTGCGCCCTTATCAAGGGGTTTGAAAAAATAAGCCGACGCCCATGTATTATCGACAATCAATTTTGCATTATGCTTATGGGCGAGGGTGGCAAGGGCTGGAATGTCGCACATTTCGAATGTCAGCGAACCGGGGGATTCGACAAAAATGACTTTTGTGCGCGTAGTTATAAGTGATGCGATGTTATCAAGCGATGCATTGGCCGGAATATAGTCGGCTGTGATATTGAATTTATTTTGCAAACTATCAATAATACGCCGTGACGGGGAATAAATATTATCACCTGCAATTATGTGATCCCCGCTTTCAACTTGTGAGAGCAAAGCTATAGCAACCGCTGATGTGCCCGAAGGTGTGAGAACTGTGCGCGCTGCTTTTTCGCCTTCCAGTGCGGTTATTGCCTCTTCAAGGGCGCGTGATGTTGGTGTGGCTTGGCGCGCATATGTATAGTCGACTTTGCTTTGATCACGAAATGCATCCAGAGACGGAAAAAGAATTGTGGATGCGCGATAAACAGGCGTGTTTACCGCACCATGAAATTTATGCGGGGCGCGGCCTTTTGTGGTTGCCAGAGTTTCATCTGTTTCGTTCATGATTATTCTTAAGTCTTATGGCTTTTCATTTCTTGTGTTAGATGATAGCATGGGGCTAAATACTAATCTAGTGACAAATGGGAGAATTGATATGAAGTCTGCTTATGCGGGTTTGCTTGGAGGGCTTATTTTATTTTTCAGCGGTGGTGCGCTGGCGGCAGATATGACAGTGGATCTTGTGAAAGAACGCGGTCATTTGCGCTGTGGTGTAAGCCAGGGTTTGCCGGGCTTTTCTAATCCGGATGACCAGGGAAACTGGGTTGGTATTGATGTTGATATATGCCGCGCCGTCGCGGCGGCGATTTTTGGTGATGATGAAAAAGTTAAATATACACCGCTTTCGAATAAGGAACGCTTTGCGGCTTTACAATCTGGCGAAGTTGATTTGTTGTCGCGCAATACGACATGGTCGATGCACCGCGATACGGCTTTGGGGCTAGATTTTACCGGCGTGAATTATTATGACGGGCAAGGCTTTATGGTGCGTAAAGAGCTGGGCGTTACCTCGGCACGTGCGCTTGATGGGGCGGTGCTGTGCGTCAATTTGGGCACAACGACAGAGCTCAATGCAGCTGATTATTTCCGCACGCATAATATGGAGTATAAAATCGTAACCTTTGAGCGTGCCGATGAAACAGTTGCCGCCTATGATGGTGGACGGTGTGATGTATATACCACCGATCAATCCGGGCTTTATGCACAAAGGTTGAAACTTACAGACCCGGATGCACATATGATCTTGCCCGAAATTATCTCCAAAGAACCGCTTGGCCCCGTGGTGCGGCAGGGCGACTCGCAATGGGCAGATATTGTAAAATGGGCGCTTTATGCCATGCTTGAAGCAGAAGAATTGGGCGTTACGTCACAAAATGCAGATGCAATGAAACAGTCAAATAATCCGTCCATACGCCGCTTGCTGGGCTTAGATGGCACATTTGGCAAAAACCTTTCTATTCGGGAGGATTGGGCATATCAAATCGTAAAACATGTGGGCAATTATGCCGAAAGTTTTGAGCGTAATGTTGGCAAAAATACACCATTAGGCATAGAGCGCGGCCTAAATGCGTTATGGCGTGATGGCGGTTTGCACTACGCGCCTCCCATTCGTTAGGGGCTTGGCTTAGGTCATGCGTTTTTTGCTTAAACCCGCATTATTGCAAATCGCTTTGCTGCTTGTGCTGGTTGGTTTTCTGCTATGGCTGGCAAGCAATGCGGGTGAAAATCTGGCACGGCAGGGGGTGGCATCAGGTTTTGCGTTTTTAGACCAACGCGCAGGCTTTGGCATATCGCAAACGCTGATTGACTATAATGAAGACCATAGCTATGGGCGGGTTTTACTGATTGGTATTTTGAATACTTTATTGGTTGCTGTTTTGGGCATTATGCTTGCTTCGCTTTTTGGTTTTGTGCTGGGGATTGCGCGGCTTTCTTCTAATTGGCTGATTGCGAAACTTGCGGCACTCTATATTGAGATTTTCCGTAATATCCCGCTTTTGCTACAAATTATGTTTTGGTATTTCGGGGTATTACATAATTTACCGTCCCCACGGCAGAGCTTTCAGCTGGGCGATATGATATTTCTGAATAATCGTGGCTTGATTATGCCGACAGTGGTGCCGCAAAATGGGGCAATATGGTATGGGATTGCTTTATGTCTTGTGCTTATTGCTTTCTTCTTATTGCGCCGCCATAGTCGGCATAAGCAAGACTCAACGGGGCAGGCGACCCCAGTTTATCTGCCTGTCTTTGGAATAATGTTTGGTCTTGTCGGTGGGCTTATCCTATTTACAGGTGTGCCTTTTGCATGGGACATAGCAGAACTTAAAGGGTTTAATTTTCGTGGCGGCGTGACGATTATTCCCGAGTTTATGGCGCTTTTAATTGCGCTTAGTCTTTACACAGCTGCCTTTATTGCAGAGATTGTGCGGGCAGGTATTTTATCAGTGGGCAAAGGACAAGCCGAAGCCGCGAAAGCTCTGGGTTTACCGGATAGGGTCGTTTTGCGTAAAATTATCATACCACAAGCCATGCGCGTTATTGTGCCACCGCTTACCAGCCAATATCTTAATCTTACCAAAAATTCATCGCTGGCGGTTGCGATTGCCTATCCGGATATTGTATCGGTTTTTGCGGGCACCACGCTCAACCAGGTCGGCCAAGCGATTGAAATTATTTTTATAACTATGCTGATTTATCTTACGCTTAGCTTGCTAACATCTGCATTTATGAATTGGTATAATTACCGCATTGCGTTAATGGGGGCGAATAGATAAATCATGCATGATAAGGGTATGCCTGGACGTTTTATAAGACGCAGTTATGTGTGGTTACGGAATAATTTATTTTCTACACCCTTTAATAGTGCGCTTAGCCTTGTGGCTTTGTTTTTGCTCTGGCAGATTATGAGCAGCGTTTTAGACTGGGCGGTGTTGCATGCGAGCTTTACCGGCACAGATCGCACAGCATGTCTGAAACAACAGCAAGGTGCGTGTTGGCCATTTATAGCGGCAAAACTTGACCAATTTATTTATGGGCGATATCCGGCTGCCGAACAATGGCGGGTAAACCTCGTCTTTTTTACAGGATTATGTGGGCTTATCCCCGCCCTTATTCCCTCATTGCCGTTTAAGAAGATCACGCTTGGCTTTTTGCTGGGTATATTTCCACCTGTTGCTTTTATTTTACTTACGGGTGGGTTGTTCGGTTTGTCCGAAGTTGAGACTATGCGCTGGGGGGGCTTATTGGTCACATTGGTTGTGGCGATAACGGGTATTGTGTTTTCGCTTCCTTTGGGAATTTTGCTCGCCTTGGGGCGGCAATCCGACTTATTGATTATCCGTTATATTTGTATTGGCTTTATTGAGATATTGCGTGGGGTGCCACTAATAACCGTATTATTTATGGCCAGCATCATGTTGCCGCTTTTTTTGCCGGAAGGGGTGACATTTGATAAATTATTGCGGTGTCTTATCGGGGTGATGCTTTTTGCGTCGGCTTATATGGCAGAGGTCGTGCGGGGGGGATTACAGGCCATAGGGCGCGGCCAATATGAAGCCGCAACCGCTTTGGGATTAGGCTATTGGCGTATGCATATTTTGATTGTCTTGCCCCAGGCGCTCAAATTGGTTATTCCGGGTATTGTCAATACATTTATTGGCTTGTTTAAGGATACGTCTTTGGTCATGGTTGTGGGGCTGCTTGACCTGTTGGGAATTGTGCAGTTTCATTTTACTGATTCGCGCTGGGCGACACCACAAACGGCCATAACAGGCTATGTGTTTGCAGGTGCGGTTTTTTGGGTGTTTTGCTTTGCAATGTCGCGTTATTCACTCTTTATCGAGCGGCGGCTCTCTGTCAAGAATTAGAATCAAGGTTGAAAAATAATGGCAAATAAATCAATAATTTCTATCGATAATCTGAATAAATGGTTTGGTGACTTTCATGTTTTGCGCGATATAAATTTGCATGTAGCAGCGGGTGAAAAAATTGTGATATGCGGGCCTTCAGGATCGGGAAAGTCAACTCTTATTCGTTGTATTAACCGCTTGGAGCAGCATGATAAGGGTGACATTATTGTAGATGGCACGGCACTTAGTAATGATGTAAAAAATATTGATATTATCCGTAGTGAAGTCGGTATGGTGTTTCAGCAATTTAATTTATTCCCGCATATGAGTGTTATTGAAAATTGTATGCTGGCACCTATTTGGGTGCGGAAACTACCCCGCGAAGCGGCAAGGCGTGAAGCCTTACATTTTCTTGAACGTGTGCATATTCCCGAACAGGCAGATAAATTTCCTGCACAATTATCCGGCGGACAACAGCAGCGTGTGGCGATTGCGCGGGCTTTGGCGATGCGTCCGCGTATTATGTTATTTGATGAACCGACCTCGGCACTGGATCCGGAAATGATTAAAGAGGTGCTTGATGTAATGGTTGAGCTTGCCGAGGAAGGTATGACCATGCTGTGTGTTACGCATGAAATGGGGTTTGCCCGTCAGGTGGCCGACCGGATAATTTTTATGGATGAAGGTGAAATTGTCGAACAAAATACGCCAGAGGATTTTTTCACAGCACCGAAAAATGAACGCACCAAATTATTTCTAAGTCAAATTTTGGATTATTAAACAGCTTTAAGAGGCATCACGCACAATCGTTTCTTTGCGCCGATAAACGCTAAAGCCATATTTTTGATAAAGCTGCAATGCACGCGGATGGTCTAATGTGCAGGTTTGAATAATAATGCGTTGCGGATGTTTTTGTTTCATATAAGCTAAAGCACTAAACAGCATTTTTTTTCCTAGGCTGTGTCCGATAAAGGGGGGTGTGAGGCCTAAAAATACCAGCTCGGCTGTTGGCATATAACGAAAATTAAGCTCAACAAAACCGATAATTACTTGTTTGTGGCGCAAAAGAAATATATCGGTCGTGGGTGCATATATGGTGTCAGCAAGTTTTTTATCTGTCATATTTTGTCTGTCAAACCAACACCAGTGTCGCCCCACTTCATCATATATATGCCGATAAGTGGCAAGCGGTATATGCGGCGCAGCTGTAAATGTAACCATGGGCGGCCAGTCTATTGGCGCACTTAATTCAGATATAGATGGAAAAGGCGCATGCATATCTAAAAAAGTAACACATGTTGGATATTCCTTTGCCATTAGAGCCAGTCGGGATAGGGCAGGTTTTTTTCTTTCAAGAATGTCGGGTTGAATAATTTGCTCTGATAGCGTGTGCCATAATCACATAATATGGTGACAATGGTTTTGCCTTTACCTAATGCGCGTGCCATGCATATGGCACCGGCAATATTGATGCCGCTTGAGCCACCCAAACATAGCCCTTCTTCTTTCAGCAGATCAAAAATAAGGGGTAGAGCTTCGGCATCTTCTATCTGATACGCGTCATCAATGGGGGCGTTTTCAAGATTGGCGGTAACGCGCCCTTGTCCTATGCCTTCGGTGATGGAGGTGCCTTCCGATTTTAATTCGCCATGCTTAAACCAATGATACATAGCTGCGCCCATTGGGTCTGCTGCTGCAATATGGATGTTCGGATTTTTTTCTTTTAACGCGGCCGCGACACCTGCAAGCGTTCCCCCGGTGCCGATAGCGCAGGTAAAACCGTCAACAGTGCCTTCGGTTTGATGCCATATTTCTGGCCCGGTTGTTTCTATATGGGCTTGTCGGTTGGCGATATTATCGAATTGATTTGCCCATATGGCGCCATTTTCATATTTTGCATTTAAGTCTTCGGCCAGCCTGCCGGAGTATTTTACATAATTATTCGGATCTTTATAAGGTACAGCAGGCACTTCGATAAGCTCAGCACCCGCAAGGCGCAGCATATCCTTTTTCTCCTGACTTTGCGTTTCGGGAATAACAATCACCGATTTATACCCCAATGCGTTGGCAACCAAAGCAATGCCAATACCTGTATTTCCAGCGGTTCCTTCGACGATTGTTCCGCCTTTTTTCAGCTGTCCGCGTTTTTCAGCATCCCGAATAATATAAAGAGCAGCGCGATCTTTCACTGATTGGCCGGGATTCATGAACTCTGCTTTTCCTAAAATCAAACAGCCAGTAAGCGCAGAAGCCTTATTTAACTTTATAAGTGGTGTATTGCCGATGGCGGCAATCATATTTTCACGATAGTGCATTTATAAAATCTTTATGGTGTTTTTTAAGTGTTATTATCGCCTTACAATAGCGCATAGTTTAATAATACGGCAAGTGGGTTTACCGATTATTTTGCTGTCCGCGCCAATTCGATCGCTCTTTCCAGCTCTTCTTTTTCCAAAGCACCGGGGTAAAGTGTGTCACCTATAATGAAAGCCGGCGTGCCCATAATGCCGATTTTGCGGGCAAGTGTGTGGGTGTTTTCAATATGTGTTTTTATCGTCGCATCATTGCGGGCTTTATCAACGGCCTGAATATCGGCACCGCTTTCACTTACAAGCGTGCGTATGCGCGCTTCGCTAAGCCTGCCACTATGCTGCATTAAGGCCGAATGAAAGGCGATATAGTGCGTTTTATCTTTTATAGCGAGCGCATATTGGCTAGCTGTTTGTGATAATTCGCTTAAGATAGGAAATTCTTTGAAAACAATCCGCACATCCGGATTCTCCATCTGAATTTGCATCACTGTGTCAAAATTGCGTTTGCAATAACCGCAATTATAATCAAAAAATTCAACGATTGTAATCGGGGCATTTTCCGCCCCAATGCTGTGATCATGCGCATTATGATATAAATCTTTTGCATTTTGGCTGATGGTATTTTTTTGCTTATGCAGTGCTTCGGCTTGTAGATGGAATTGCATATTTTCCAATGCTTCAGCCAGCACATCGGGATTTTCCATGAGATATGATTTTATCATATCTCTCACATTCTGCTTTTGCTCTTTGGTAAACTCATTTGCCAGTGTGTTGGTGCAAAATGCACATAAAACGAGAAGGGGGTATATATATTTTTTAAGCATGACAGTTTATATGTGGGTAAAATCGTTTTTATGCAAGTAGATTATCTGGGTCGCCGTCCACCACCAGGCCTCCCTCTGTTGGGTTGGCCTTCGGCGCGCTGGCTGGAATTTGCAATGTCTTGCGCGCGCAAATATTCTGCGCTGTCAACGGGCAGTTTTCTTAACGCACGTTTGGCATAACCGATTGCTTGCCCATTGGCTTGTGCAGCATAATATTCAGCCAATGCCCAATCGGCACGCCCTATATCCTGCAATAAAGCATAGGCCTTGGAGAGTTGTAAAAAGGCCGAAGCATCTGCATCGGCCAAGCGCGTGGACACCCGCAATATGCGAATTGCATTGCTTAGCAATGCATAGGCGTTTTCACTGCCTTGTTCAATTTTTTCGTCCTGAACCAGTGCGATTTGGGCACTGGCAAGACCAATCAATAAAAGCGGCTGGTCGGGGCGCAAGGCAATGCTTTGCTTATAGGGAGCAATGGCTTTGCCGGCAAAGCCTGCTTCATAATAGACTTGCCCTTTTAATTCATAAAACCATGGATTATCAGGAGCTTGTGCAATTAGGCCATCAATAAGTGCAATAGATTTGTCAATTTCTGCCAGCTTGTGATAGGCAATGGCGCGGGCATAACGTGCGGTTAGGCTATCATTATCGTCTTTGTAATAGCGCAATGTATTGCGTGGGTGGTCCAGAAACCCGCGAATTTTTGCCTTGGCCATATCATGGCGAAATTGCATTTCCGGTGAGTCCTTTTTGTCAAAATAGGGAGAGCGTTTTGCCCCTGCCATATAAGCATTTACACGATTGCGTGAAAGCGGGTGCGAGCGGACATATGGGTCTTGACGCACTTCATTTAAGATTTCTTGTTCTGCAAGTTTCCCCATAAGGTCGGCTATACCTTGGGGGGATTGTTGGGTTGCCTCAAGCAGGCTGATGGCGGTCTGGTCGGCAGCGGCTTCCTGCCCACGGCTATAGCTTAGATAATTGGTAATGCCGATATGCTGCCCACCTGCCAAAAGGGCAATGCCGACATTGCCCGCACCAGCTAATATAGAACCTAAGCCCAATATGGTGCCTATCAACATAGGCGCTCTTGCACTGCGCATGGCTTCATCATTGCGCGATAAATGCCCGCCGCTAATATGCCCGATCTCATGCGCGATCACACCAATCACCATATTCGGGTGTTCGGCTTCTAAAATCAGCCCTGTATTATAATACATATTTTGCCCACCCGTGACGAATGCATTGATGGCGCGATTATTGATAATACCAATTTTTACATTATCCGGTTTTAGTCCAGCGGCTTTTAATAGCGGATTGGCGTAATCGCGTAACAGGCTTTCTATTTCTGCATCGCGAATAATGCCGCCTACCGCATAAGCTGCATGTGTTGGCATAAACAATAGCGATAAGAGCAGAATAATATATGCGCTTTTTTTATAATATCTGAGTTCCATAAAAGATATTAAACGATAATTATGAAGGTCTGTATAGCTTTTTTACCTTATTTTGTGGCTTATTTAAGGCACAAAATCAAGAATTCCACCACCCGCTACGCTTCGGCTTTTCGCTTTTGGCGTCATGGGTTTCTGGTTTTGGGTCTATGGGGGCTATATTGACCATGTCAGTAATGTCAGGCAGATTATCATTTTGCACATCTGCGGCAGCGATCGCCTTGTCTTCTGGCATTTCTGCTTTCGTTTCGATTGCCTCGGATAGGGGAGGGCTTATTGATGGGGTATCTGACGATTCCTGCGTTTGCTGTTCATTTACTTCAGTCTTATCTTCTGCTTTTTTAGTCGCCTCGGCATTTTTGGCACGGTTACGCTTGCGCGATGGCTTTCGGGTGTTCTTAGATTCATTGGCTTCGCTATGTGTAGCGGCGCTTTCAGTGGTCTCTTTTTTCGCCTTTTTATCGCGCATATTACGACGCTTTTTGCGCGGAGGTTTTTTGTCTGTATTCCCCTGTTTTGCCTGCGTAGCTTCAGATGGCATGGCAGAGGAAAGAAGGTCGCCATTGATACGCATATCTGTTGCCATAAGTGCTGCGTCAGCCACTATATGTATACTTACCTTATGGGTTTCTTCCATACGGCTTAGATCGCTGCGTTTTTGATTGAGAATATAAGCGGTAACATCTATGGCACACTGGATTGTAATGATTTGATTATCATCAGGCGTATTTTTAGCGAGCTCTTCTTCAATATGCCGGAGCACCTGCAATGCACGGCTTTCCACCGAACGGATAATCCCAGTGCCCTGACAATGTGCACATGTTTCGCTACTGCTGGCGAGAAAACCGGAACGCATACGCTGACGCGACATTTCGAGCAGGCCAAAGCCACTAATGCGCCCGACTTGGATACGCGCACGATCCTGCTTTAGCGCATCCTTAAGATGCCTTTCAACAGCGCGATTATTCCGAAACTCATCCATATCAATAAAGTCTATGACAATCAGTCCGGCCAAGTCGCGCAAACGGATTTGTCGTGCGATTTCTACGGCAGCTTCCATATTCGTATTTAGAGCTGTTTTTTCAATCGAATATTCCCCGGTTGCTTTGCCAGAATTTACATCAATCGCCACCAAAGCCTCGGTTTGGTTAATCACCAAATAGCCGCCAGAGGGTAACTGTGCGACAGGGCTAAACATCGCGCCCAAATGCGCATCAACCCCTGATTGCTTGAATAAGGGGGTCGCGTCTTTATGTTGCACCACCTTACGCACATGGCTGGGCATTAATAATTTCATATAGCTGCGTGCTTCTTTATAAGCTGCCTCACCGTCTATAATGATCTGGCTAAAATCTTTCGTATATAAATCACGAATGGAACGATGAATAAGATTGCCTTCTTCATATACGATGCAAGGGGCAATACTATTCATTGTCAGATTGCGCGTATTCTCCCAAAGGCGCGTTAAATATTGATAATCCCGTTTAATCTCGGCAGCGGTGCGTTGTGACCCTGCCGTGCGGATAATAAGCCCCATGCCTTGGGGCATATCCAGCTTTTCAATGATTTTCTTTAATTTACGCCGCGCGGTGACATTTGAAATTTTTCGCGATATGCCGCCCCCATGCGCCGTATTGGGCATTAACACACAATAACGTCCAGCGAGGGAAAGATATGTTGTTAGAGCCGCTCCTTTATTGCCGCGTTCTTCGCGCACAACCTGGACTAAAATAATTTGTCTGCGCTTAATCACTTCCTGGATTTTATATTTGCGTGTGAGCATACGCATATTTGCCGTTTGGCTTATTTCATCTAACTCATCGCCCAGATTTTCAATTACTTGTCCATCGCCATCTTCAGCTTCACTGTCCTCATCTTCATTACCGGTATCATTATCTTCTTCTGCTTTGCTTTCTTCCTGATAGGCACGTAATAGCGCTTCACGGTCAGCGGTGGGAATTTGGTAATAATCAGGATGAATATCACTAAATGCCAAGAAACCGTGACGGTTTCCCCCATAATCAATAAAAGCAGCTTGCAGGCTAGGCTCTACACGCGTCACCTTTGCAAGATAAATATTCCCTTTTAGCGGGCGTTTTGTCTCCGCTTCAAAATCAAATTCACTGATCTGGTTATTTTGTAGCACCACCACCCGTGTTTCTTCGGGGTGTGCTGCATCGATAAGCAATTCCTGCGACATAAAAGAAAACTCCAAAACCGTCTATTTGCATTTTGCACTGTCGTGCGATGCATAAAAGAACGGTATAAATTAAATAAAAAAGTAAAACATCCATGTGGGTCGTAAATGGTAGAAAAAGCCATCTGCGTATGAGAACACAAATAAGTGCCTTTTGCAGTAAAAGCTGTGTGTAACCCCATGAAATACGACTCCAAAATTTGTAAATAACAATATACACCCTGTATCCATACACTGGCACATATCCGTATGTGTAGGAAACTTAGGAGAATTTTATATGACTTCTTTACGAATCTCATATCATAAACAAGTATGGTAATAGTAATGTGGCTTCTTGCGAATAGCAAGAAAATATATTAGGAAAATATAATATAATTAAATGAGTATCTATATGTGTAAACGCGTGTTTGTTGGCTTATATGGTGTGCTCTGGTTTTTATTTGGGGCTATCTATGTGTTTCCTGCACAGGCCGAAGCGACGCATATTACCAAGATACGATTAGGCCAACACAGTGGCGGGAAAACCCGCATTGTTGCCGAATTAACCGACAAAGTTGCCTATTCTTATTTTGCCTTATCTGATCCGTATCGTCTGGTTATCGATTTACCTGTAATTGTGTGCGATAAGGACATAGGAGACCTTACGGCATTAGGAGACGTATTGCGGATAAGATGTGGGCGGTTCACGGCAGATAAATCACGTTTGGTGATTGATGCAAAAAATGCCTTTATTGTTGAAAAAGCCTTTATTTTATCACCCCAAGGGGGGGAGAATTATCGCCTTGTGTTTGATATTAAAAGCACTGACAGGCAGACATTTGCGCGCGAGATGAAAAAATTGCGGGCCAATATGCCGGCGCCCCCAAAGCCGCAAACACCAAAACCGGTTGCCATCGCAAAAACCCCAAACAAGTTGCCGGTGATTATATTAGACCCTGGCCATGGTGGTGTTGACCCTGGTGCACAGGGGCGGCGGCGCACAAAAGAAAAAGAAGTGGTGCTTGCTTTTGCAAAAGAATTACGCAAACAATTAAACGCAACAAAACGCTTCAAGGTCTATCTTACGCGGGATACGGATATTTATATTCCCTTGCGTGAGCGGGTTAAGTTTGCACGTGACCGCAATGCCGATTTATTCATTTCCTTGCATGCCGATGCGCTTAAACGGCGCAATGTTCGGGGGATGTCATTTTATACCTTATCCGAAAATGCATCAGATCAAGAGGCCGGCGAACTAGCTCAAAAAGAAAATCGTTCAGATATTATTGCTGGCGTTGATTTGGACGAGCAATCGGAGCAGGTAACAAAAATTTTAATCGATCTTGTTCAACGCGATACCAAAAACCTATCCGCGCAATTTACCCGTAACCTTATCGACCATGCGCGCCTTAGCACCAGATTATTGGAGCGCCCGCATCGCTTTGCCGGTTTTCGGGTGCTAAAAGCGCCTGACGTGCCTTCGGTGCTTATCGAATTGGGGTTTTTAACCAATATATCGGATGAAAAACAATTACGTTCATCTAAATGGCGGCGTAAAATTGCAGCCTCACTGCGTGATGCAATTATTGATTATTTTAAGGCACAAACTTAACGCATTATCATTGCGTTAATTTGTTTAAGTGTTTGAGAATAAATGGTTTTATTCTGATAAGCTGAAGCGACGAGAGGAATATTTCTCTTTTGTTATTCTGTTTTCAACGCAAAACAAGTCTTGCTTTGCGGCATAATGCCCCCTTATAGTGGTTTCCAAGCTGCTCGGCCATAAAGACCCCCGCATGACATTATGCTATGCACATGGAAATGATACAGCCATCAACGAGGCAGCACAGCGTGTAACCGATAATATAGAGAAAATAATCGACACAAAACCAGCGCAAAACACGCTAATCGACTGGTAGAAAATGTCAAACTGTAATCCATATAACAGATATAGGCAGTTTATGGCGGCATGGGGTTGATCACACAAATAAAAAAGAGTTAATGGTTATAACAAATATATAATATAAATTTTATTGAGGTTGGATAATGAACGTTTTATTTAGAATGGACGATTCAGAAGGCGGATTGGATAAAACAAGAGACTATTTTAGGGGCGACTTGATAACAAAAAATAACAGAATTTTTTATACTAAAAGCAAATTAAGACACGTAGAAAAAGGAGATGAAATTTATTTTGCATATAAAGGTAATATCGTTGCCATAGCAACACTTGTTGATTATGTAGGCGAAAGACCCGATGATACCTCGGGCTACAATAAAGGTTATCAATTGGAAAACATTGAGACCATCCATACCCAAACCAAAATAGATAATAATATCTTTCGTGGACGAGGTATATATATAAAAAGCAAAGCACAAGAACATGAAATAGAGCGAATATTAGATTCTAGTAGTCCAAATGAGAATGAAGTTGGCGATAATAATTCTGAAAAAAAGAAATCTCCCCCGCAAGTAGATACGAACTTTACAGAAATAGACGATGAAGAAATAACAGCCCGCAAATTTTTGCCTACTGGAAATAAGCGTAAAGACCTAAAAGATTCACTTGATAAAACTGAGCATGCAGAAAAGACTCATCAGGAGATGTTAGAAGCTATAACCGAATTTCTCATATCAAATGGAGTTAAACCTTTTGAAAGTGAATCTATTGACTTAATGTTTCAGGTAAATAACAAACGAAAGGTTTGTGAAATCAAGAGTGCAACACAAGAAAATTTATTGGCGCAGGCATCTAGGGGCGCATTTCAGCTCACCTGCTATATAGATGAACTTATCAAAAATTATGATGACATATTACCGCAATTGATTTTACAAAAAACTTATGACAGTGAACTCGAATCATTTGTAGAAAGAATCCTGTATAGGATGAATATACCGGTTCTTTTCTATGATCCCAATAAATCTTGGCCTGATAGAGTGCCTCAACTTCTCTCGTAACTAATTGCTTCAGCCTCACGCCGCACTAAGCCTCGAATCTTGCGGCCACGCCGTTACTCATTTCCAGCCAATTGAATGAACAAAATATCTACGCTATATTTTCGCTAAATAGCTTTTCTAAAAACCTATTTGTTACCTTTTTTGCAACTTTTTTATCAGTTTCCAGCTATAGTTTATATACACCTGTGAAAAGTATTACTCTAAATTATCTACGTTCAAGCGCCACTATGGCTGATTTGCTGGGCGTTGCACAACCCGTATGCCCCTTGACAAAAGCCAATTCCAGTTGCACTTTATATATCGCGGACGCGCGTAATCCTTATACACTTAGATGCAGATAAATCGCATAAGCACACTATATATTCATCTAGTAATGACATGGGCGATAGAACAAAAGCATTTTTATGAAATTGATTAAATTTATGTTCAAATTAGCACTTGTCGGCGGTATAGTCGGCAGTGTTGCAGCGGTTATCATGGTGTGGGTTAGTGCACAAGATTTACCCGATTATGCACATATGCGTGATTATGCGCCTCCGATTATGAGCCGTGTGCATGCCGGTGATGGCACGCTTATCGGGGAATATGCGCGTCAACGGCGTATATTTGTGCCGTTTGAGGTTATTCCGGAGCAGATGGTTCACGCATTTATTTCAGCCGAGGATAAAAACTTCTATACGCATATCGGGCTGGATTTCGTCGGCATCGCACGTGCCTTTATTGATAATATTGGTAATATAATAAATGGTCGGCGATTGCATGGGGCGTCGACCATCACGCAGCAAGTTGCAAAGAACTTCTTATTGTCCAGTGATATAAGTATAAAACGTAAAGTGAAAGAAGCCATATTGGCGATTCGTTTAGAGCGTGCTTTTGAGAAACATGAACTTTTAGAGCTATATTTGAATGAAATTTATTTGGGCATGGGCAATTATGGCGTTGCGGCGGCGGCTTTGAAATATTTTGATAAATCGCTTGATGAGTTAACCTTGGCGCAAATAGCTTATATTGCTGCCTTACCGAAAGGGCCTAATAATTATCACCCGATAAGACGAACAAAACGCGCTATAGAACGGCGCAACTGGGTTATCAATCGTATGGTGGAAAATGGATATGTCGGTGTGATTGAAGGTGAGCAGGCAAAACGCGCCCCGTTAACGGTTACATTGAATAATTTTATCGAGCGGCGCTTTAATGCAGAATATTTTGTCGAAGAGATACGCCGCGAAGTTTATGATATTTACGGGCGCAAACAAGTTTATGAGGGCGGGCTTTCTATCCGCACCACTTTGAATACGGATTATCAACGCGCCGCCTTACGGGCATTACGTGATGGATTGGTAAGTTATGATCAAAGACAGGGGTATCGCGGGGCTTTTGCTGAAATGTCGACACTCATAAACTGGCCGGATGAATTACGCACTGTTAAAAAGATACAAGATATTGCGCCGTGGCGTCTGGCTGTTATTTTGGAGGTTGATGATAAGCAAGCCACGATTGGCTTAATACGCGAAAAAACAGATGAAGCTGCACAAGACAAAGATTATGAAATGGGGCGTATTCCGTTACGTCACGCAAAATGGGCGCGGCCACAATTATTCCAGGAAGATGGCACGCTTAAGCCAGGGAACCCCCCGAAATCGCTTTTTGAAGTTTTCAAAATTGGCGATGTGGTTTGGGTCGAAGCAACCGAAACACAAGGCGATTTTGCCCTAAAACAAATTCCTGAAGCAAATGGCGCCCTGATTGCGCTTGACCCGCATACGGGGCGTGTGCTGGCAATGGTTGGCGGTTATAGTTTTGCGCTTAGCGAGTTTAATCGTGCTATACAAGCCAAACGTCAGCCGGGTTCTGCATTCAAACCTTTTGTCTATGCATGTGCGCTTGATAATGGCTATAAGCCCAATAGCATTATTCTTGATGTTCCTTTTGTTATAGAGCAAAGTCGTGAAGAAGGTTTATGGAAACCCAAAAATTATAGTGGTAGATTTTACGGGCCTTCAACATTGCGCTTGGGGTTGGAGTATAGCCGCAATTTAATGACCATTCGTTTGGCGCAAAAGCTAAGAATGCGCACAATCACCAATTATACGAAAAATTTTAATATTACCGACCGTATGCCCCCGGTTTTATCTATGGCATTGGGGGCTATGGAAACAAGTTTGATGCGCCTAACCAATGCCTATGCGATTTTGGTAAATGGCGGCAAAGAGGTAAAGCCAATATTGATTGACCGTATTCAGGACCGTTATGGAAAAACTATTTATAAGCAAGATCAACGCCCCTGTGATACGTGCAATAGTAAAAACTGGACAGGCTATGAAACTGTGCCAATGCTGGCAGATATGCGCGAAAGAAAAATATCCGAGCAAACCGCTTATCAAATTGTATCTATGTTGGAAGGTGCCGTTCAGCGTGGCACAGGGCGCAGCGTGCGCTCAATTGGCAAGCCGATTGGCGGCAAAACGGGCACAACAAATGACAGCCGTGATGCATGGTTTATCGGCTTTTCGCCCGACCTTGTGGTTGGGATTTATGTTGGTTATGATGATAATCGTAGCTTGGGCGCGCGTGAATCTGGTGGGCGTGTTGCGGCACCTGTGTTTAAGAGTTTTATGAAAGCCGCACTTGCTGATAAGGAAGCCATTCCGTTTCGCGTTCCCCCCGAGGTGAGTTTGGTGCGTATCAATGCAAAAACCGGGCAGCCAGCACAATCGGGCGATAATAATGTTATCCTGGAAGCCTTTAAGGCAGGTAATGAACCGTCGCTGACGCATAAAAATGGTGGTCGCAAAGCAATTCCCAAAATGTTTTAGGCAGGAAAGAAAGTGTAACCAATGAGTAATGAAGCTAACCACTACCAAACCCGTATTGAACAATCCTTACAGTTATTGCGGAGGCATCTTTGACTGGGATAATGCGCGTGCGCGCTTAGAAGACTTAAATAAAGAGGCTGAAAACCCTGATTTATGGAGTGATGCGGCGCGTGCACAAAAACTTATGCAAGAGCGCACCCATTTGGATGCGTCAATTACGCGGTGTAATGATGTTGCGCGTGCGCTTGGCGATTATATGGATATGATCGCTTTGGCTGAGGCAGAAAATGATATGGAAATTGTGCATGAATGTCTCGCAGCGTTACAGGATTTGCAAAAGCAGGCAGAGATAATGGAGGTGGAAACCTTGCTTTCGGGTGAGGCAGATATGAATGATGCTTATGTGGAAATCCATGCCGGTGCAGGGGGAACGGAAAGCCAGGATTGGGCGAATATGTTATTACGCATGTATTTGCGCTGGGCAGAAAAAAGGGGTTTCAAAACTGAACTCATTGAAAGCGCGCCTGGTGAGGAGGCAGGAATTAAATCAGCAACGATTTTGCTCAAAGGTCATAATGCCTATGGCCGGGTGAAAACTGAAAGCGGGGTGCATCGTCTGGTGCGTATCTCGCCATTTGATTCAAATGCGCGCCGACATACAAGTTTTGCCAGTATTGGCTGTTACCCGGAAATAGATGACACCATTGATATTCATCTTTCCGAAAGTGATGTGCGAATTGATACATTCCGGGCAAGTGGTGCCGGCGGGCAGCATGTAAATACCACCGATAGTGCTGTGCGTATGACGCATATTCCAACCGGCATTGTGGTGCAATGTCAAAAAGAACGCTCGCAACATAAAAACCGTGCAACGGCATGGAGCATGTTACGGGCACGCCTTTATGAACAGGAATTACAAAAACGTGAAGCCGAAGCCTCGGCGCAATCGGAAATGAAAACCGAAATAGGGTGGGGGTATCAAATTCGCTCTTATGTATTACACCCTTATCAAATGGTGAAAGATTTACGCACGGGCGTAGAAAATGGCAATCCACAAGCTGTTTTGGATGGTGACCTTGATCAATTCATAGATGCAGCACTTGCCAAGCGCGTAAGCGGCGAATCTGCTTAAAGCTAGGTTTCGTTTGTCGTGTCACCTTTTTGGGTTTGGGTGCTTTTTTTGATCACGTTAGAAAAGTTTTCTTCACTTATGCTTGCCTCCGCCAGAGGGTCATCGCGTCGGTGGACACTACCGTTAAATGAAGTTCCTGCTTCTATAGCAATGGTTTCATTATAAATATCGCCATTTATAACACTTCCCGCTTTCAAATGGATTTGACGGGCGCGGATAGTGCCGTCAACGGCACCCCGTATTGTGACGATTTCACTGATAATTTCACCACTCACATAAGCTGTTTCTCCGATTGTGAGGGCATATGAGCGTATATTGCCTTCCAGCTTTCCATCCATTTGAATATCGCCCTTTGAAAGCAAATCACCAACAATCACTAAATCCGAACTTAAAATAGAAGGAGCAGAATTACCCCGCATATTTTTCTTTTCTGCCATTAAGACCTCCGTTAATTGGTAAATTTTCTAATTTCTGCCGGGTTAAAAATATGTTTTCCAGCATTGAAAAAGAATTTAGGGTTACGAATTTTGCCCTTATACCATATTTCATAATGTAAATGGGGCCCTGTGCTGCGTCCGCTATTGCCGCTTTCACCGATAATATCCTGAAAGGAGACGACTTGTCCGCGTTGAACTTGGGTTTTGCTTAAATGTGCATAGCGGGTTTTGAAGCCATTTGCATGTTTTATCTCGACCACCAACCCATAGGGGCCACGCATACCTGAATAAGAGACGCGCCCCCCCAATGTTGCATGCACAGGTGTTCCGATCGCTACGCCGAAATCAATGCCTGAATGAAAAGCAGCACGATTACGGAATGGATCAATACGTGGGCCGAAATTACTGGTAATCGGGGAATGGTGAATAGGGTGTGCCAAAGGAATATGACGAATTGCCTGACTTAAATCGGCAAGATAGTCAATATTACGGGAAATTCTAAAAAACTGTTTTTGTAACGCGCTATCTTTTCTATGCGTATTTTCTAGCGGAATATAAGGCCCGCCAATATGACGTTGTCCATCGGGCAGGATTTTCGCCATGAAAGGGTCTGGGTGCAAAACTTCGGTTTTTTCTATAATTGTGTTGAGCTCCGCAATTTTCCTGTCTGTGCTTTCTTCCAGGGCATTGAGTAAGTCTTGCTGGCGCATATATAATTGCTCTATGCGTTTAGGGGTTGTTTCCGATAGCTGGGTCATATGCATATTTGTTTTTATCTGCGCCATATTAAACGTGTTATCGGGCATGGGGAGTGTTGCGGATGTGGTGCGTGTGTTTGCAGGACGGCTATGAAACAAGACTGTTTCACGTCTTTTTGCATGTGCCACTAAACGAATTTTAGAAGATGGAGGACGGGTTTTATGTATTACATGCGCCAAACGATTTTGCATGGTTTTTATAGTAGCAGAAATTTGCGTATGGCGTTCAAGCAATCGGGTTAGTTCTTTATGGCGTGTTTCCAGGGTCGCGGTGGTTTCATTGAACCAATCGCGCATGAGCGACAATTCACCGTTCAAATTATCATAATCAAGCTGGAGGCGATTGAGGTTTTCTTCATAGGCAAATTGCTTTTCCAGGAAAAGCTGTTCATGACGGGCCATAATCTCATTATGCAGCATTGTGTTTACACTGGCAAAACCAACCCACCCGCAAAGACCAACAAATAAAGCAAACAATAAGAGCTGCATGGGGGATGATAGAGATATATAGGACACACCGCTCTTACTGCGTATATAAATCTGCTTTTCAGCAAAAATACGCATAAACCATGCAATCGGTTGTATATCTTTCAGCTTCAAAACTATGCCCCTTTATGCTTTCATCCTCACTATAACCGCTTTCATTACCATAATTGTCGGTTTTATGTAAACTTTTTATCTATTTATTCCCCGTAAAAGGCATAAAAAATGCTTCGGGCATATTCGCATCGATGCGAGCCTTTTTATTAAAAGGTGGCTTTAGCCCGGGCTTAAAATATTTTTTTACCAATAAAGCGAAGCTATCAGCCGTATCTTGCTGTTTTTGCATACAAAAATGCTCAAACCATTTCATGCCAGCGGCAACATGTGTTTTCTCATCTTGGTAGATTATATTCAAAATTCGTGCCGTTTCATTGTCATTTGCCCCTTGAAACCGCTTAATCATTGTGGGCGTTACGTCTAGCCCGCGTGCTTCCAGCACAAGCGGAATAATGGCAAGTCGTGCCAAAATATCTTGTTTTGTGCGTAACGCGGCATCCCATAGCCCATCATGCGCAGGGAGGGCGCCATAAAAACTTCCAAATTGTTTCAGTCGATTATTGATTAAGGTGAAATGCTTTGCTTCTTCTTGGCCTATCTTCATCCAATCCGCAATAAAGTCGTGGTTTGGAATGAGCGGGGTAAAACGGCCAATCAGATCAAAGGCTAAATCAATCGCGTTAAATTCAATATGTGCAATCGCATGCAAAAGAGCAATATCTGCATTGCGTCCGCCTTTATTTCTTTTGGGCATATTGCGTGGCAATAAAAGGCGGGGCTGCTCTGGTCGGGCAGGGCGGTCTGGCCAGTCTATATGCTCTTTGGGATCATAAATGATATTGCCATTTTTCCACTGTGTATAAACCTGCATCGCCTGTGCTGGTTTTGCTTTGGGGCTTGCGGTCTTAAATACGCTTAATGCGGCTTGTCTTAGCGGAAGGGCAGGCATTGATACGGGCTATTTATCCAAGGGTGCGTGCGTCTTCTAAAACGGCATTGGCATGTCCCTTTACTTTTACTTTTCGCCATATATGCGCGATTTTTCCCTGTTTATTGATCAAAAAGCTCGCCCGTTCTATGCCCATAAAGCTACGCCCATAGAGCTTTTTTTCTACCCATATGCCATAGGCGTCGCATAGCTTATGCGCTTCATCGCTTAAGAGCGTTACGGATAAATTATGTTTTGCCTTGAAATTATCATGACGTTTTACGCTATCTGCAGAGACGCCTAAAATATCAATGTTTAACGCATCAAATTCGGGTTTTAGCGTGCTAAAATCAATGGCCTCATTGGTGCAGCCGGGCGTGTTGTCTTTTGGGTAAAAATAAAGCAGATAGGCTTTGCCTTTATAATCTGCAGATTTTATAATGCGTCCACCATCTGCGGGCAGAGTGAAAGCGGGGGCTTTGTCGCCAATAGCTAGCTGTGTCATTTATGTCTTTTGTCCTTGCTATAATTAACGTAATCTTTATCAAATAGCATAATATAAAATAATTAAAACATATAGCAGATATAAATGGGTGAGAAAAGGCAAGGCGGTATCGTTAATTTCAGATTAAGCTGGTATGTGCGCTTGCTTATGACGCTTTCTGTAACATTGGGGGTGTTTCTTACGCTTTTGCTTTTTTATGTGATTGTCAGACCTTTGCCCATAGATTGGGCGGTGCGTTTGGCTTCGGAATATACGCATTATATGTATGATATGCGTATAGCGACCACCAATGCTTATATAGGGTTTTCGCGCGAAGACAGGCTATTTTATATCAAATCCGATATGATTGATGTTCGTCGTGAAAACGGCATGATGGCCACATTATCAGATATATATGTGGCGACAAAAGTGGCAAGTTTGCAAGAAGCCGGCGGCATTGTTGCAGAGTCTGTGCATATTGAGACGCTTCATGTGCATTTGCCACCGCCGCAAAATAATATGAGCGAGGGGCAAGATTTATTGCTTTTGCTATCAGCTGTAATGCCTGAGGGGGGCGGCGGGGTATATCGGTCTTATCTAAAAGAGGTGGATATTGCCCGAATCAATTTTGCTTATGAAGGCCAAAAACAGGCAGACGCACCTGCATATGTTATATTTCGGCAAAATGATGAGGCGCTTTTCATTGATATGGCACTTAGCTATCATACGGTAAATTATAAAAGCCATATCGGTGTAAATGCAGATATAAAATCGGGTAAGCGTGGAAATTTTTATATAAATATAGAAAACATCAATCCGAAAGATTTTGCTGCGCTTATCCCCCGCTTTCATGTCTTGGAGCAAATTGATGCGCCCGTAAGCGGGATGATCACAGTTGCTACGGATGCGCAAGGTAAGTTGCAAAAAGGACATGCCGTTGTGAATGTCGATAAGGGGCATTTGATTTCGGGTGCAGCACACATCGGAATTGATAGCCTTATGGCAAATATCGCGGTTAATTTTAAGACCAGCCATATTACAATCAATAAGGCACAGCTATTATCAGATGAGGTGCGTATGCGTTTGCACAAAAGCACCGTAATTTATGCGCGCGGGGATGAAGGTGACTTGCAAAGCATTCGCGGCACGCTTAACGGCGGGGATACATATATGGTTTTATCCGATATAGTTGCGGCACCGCTTGCGCTTAGCAGTTTTATGACGGATTTTTCCTATTATTTTTCCGATAGAAAACTGACGCTAAATAGAGCGAATATTAACGTGAAGGCGGCGGATATTTATGCCGCGCTTACAGCACAGGGACAGGCATATTTTCCACCAGATGGGGATAGTCACTTTGATCTGTCTATGACGCTTCCGCCTATGGCGTTAAATCGTGCCAAGGCGTTATGGCCGCTTATGACGGCTAGAGCTGCGCGCTCTTGGGTTGACGCATATGTGCATGCGGGGCGTGTGGAGGGCGGTTCATTGCGCTTACGGGGAAAACTATCCGATTTTTTCGAGATAACACCCGAGACGCCTTTGCCGGCAGATGCGGTAGATTTACACCTAAATGTCGCGGATGCGCGCTTAACCTATCTGACAGGACTTAGCGATGTTGAAGCCATTCACGGTAATATGCATATTACAGGACAAAGTTTTGATTTTTCATTGACGCAGGCACAATTACGTTCCCCCCAAAGAGAGACATTTCTAACGCTGAATGATGCCCATTTGTCTATAGGATCTTTTGCCTATAGGCCGCCAGATTTTCGCCTGAAAGCCAATTTTACAGGTGATATTGCACCGGTTCTGGCAGAGCTTAACCGTAAACCCTTCGCATTACTAAAAAAAACCAACATGACCCCGCAACATTTTTCGGGTAAGGCGACGGG
This sequence comes from Parvibaculaceae bacterium, assembly GCA_965227805.1. Lineage (GTDB taxonomy): Bacteria > Pseudomonadota > Alphaproteobacteria > RS24 > RS24 > CBDDGJ01. The sequence continues at coordinate 166,317 of CBDDGJ010000004.1, forward strand.
TATGCTTTTACTTAGCTTTCCGCTTAAAAACAAAATTACGCGGGATGACGTAAAGGTCAATATTACCGCGCGCACGGAGAATTTTGCTTTGGAAAAGGAGGTTTTCGGCTATGCAATAAATCAGGGACAGGCGGATATATCCATCACGCGCGACGAAATATCCGCGCAAGGCTATGTGCACGTTAATAATGTTGATATCTTCAGCAAGTTTAACCTTGTCTTTCCGCAAGAAAGAAATAAGGCACCACGCATCAAAATTACGGCACAAGCCGATTTAACACCGGATGATATGGCGATGCTTGGCATTGCCAAACTGCGTGATGTGTATGACGGTGCCATTGCCGCCAATATAAATCTGACTTTTGATGAAACCGGTGCGGCGCGCTGGGTTTTTATCGGCGACCTTACGCATGTTGATATTTTTGGGGGGCCTATTACGTATAAAAAATCACGTGGTGTGGCGGCAAAAATAATCACCCAGCTTGCATGGGAGACGCGACAAAAACTGCGTAATGTTAAGGTTGATTATCACTCAGATATTGGTGATGCTGTAAAAGCGGATTTTACGATTAAAGATGGTTATTTAACAAAGGCAGATATTGAGCCATTTCGCCTCGGTGAGGATAATGATTTTACCCTTTCAATGCAGCGGCGAAAGGGTATGGCGCATGTTACTGTGCGTGGTGCTTCATTTAATATATCGAATATTAGAGCTTTTGGCGATCTTTTTCAATCGCCTGAAGCAAAAGCCGTTGCCACAGCAACAATAGATGCGCAATATGCCCCCATATCCAGGCCGGCTTTCGTTACAATCGGAAAAGATTACGCCGTCGATATTCATTTTAGGAAACTGATCGGTAAGAAACAAATTAACCTCACAAATACAAAGTTAAATTTCCTATTTGACAATAACAGATTACACCGCTTTCAACTGGATGGAACCATTGAAAATGATCCTTTTACAGGGCGCTTTAAGCGTATGGCGGCGCAAAAGCGGAGCGATATTACCATTCATAGTAAAAATGCCGATCGTGTGCTTGAGGCTTTTGGTGTGGTAAAAAATATTGAAGGGGGTGCGTTAACTGTTAAAGCCCAATTTTTTGATGATAAGCGTGACGAAAAGGGAAAAAGAATCATTGCCGACGGAAATATTGAAATGACAGATTTTCGGCTTGGGAATGTGCCCATTATTGCGCGTATTCTATTGGTTACTTCCTTTAGTAGCATTAGAGACAATTTACGCGGGGAAGGGATTTGGTTTGAAAAGGGGAAAGTTGATTTTGTCATACAGGAAAATCGTATAAACATACCAAAAGGATATTTACTCGGGCCAAGTTTGGGCATAACGGCATTAGGTGTTTACGACCGAAAAAACAGCGTGGTCAGTTTTACTGGCACAGTGGTGCCGGCCTATACGATCAATTCTTTTTTGGGAGAGGTCCCGTTTGTTGGTGATATTTTGGTTAGCCGGGAAGGCGAAGGTATATTTGGCGTAAATTACCGCGCGGAAGGGTTTAGCGACGATGTTAAGATATTTGCCAATCCGCTATCTTTATTCACACCGGGTATATTTCGGCGTATTTTCGAGGTGGGGGTTGATAACACCCAAGGCATTGTAGATGAAGCCATAGAAAGTGTTCAACCTGACCCAGACTATCCTGATGATGATTAGGCGGAGAATTTAAGCAGAATATGTTTTTTTTTGCCAGCAGAAAGTTTGATGATATGTGCTTGTTCATCCATATCATCCATAGTAAGGCGTTTATGCGGATCGGATATAACACAATCATTAACGCGTGCGCCCCCCCCTTGCACCAGGCGCCGTGCCGCACCGTTAGATTCGGCAAGGCCAGCGATAACGAAGGCTTCTAATAAGCCTATCTCTTGTTCCAGCTGTGTCCGTGGAAGGGTGATATGGGGTAAATCTGTGCTGATATGTTTGGCTTCAAATGTTTGCTGTGCGGTGGCAGCAGCCTTTTGAGCGTCTTGTGTGCCATGTGCCATAGCTGTTGCTGCATTGGCCAGAATTTTTTTAGCTTCATTGAGGTCTGCACCCTGCAAGCTGCTTAGGCGATCAATTTCATCAAGCGGTAATTCGGTAAACAAGTGCAAAAAACGAATGACATCCGCATCTTCGCTATTACGCCAGAATTGCCAGTAATCATAAGGCGAGAGCATATCGCTATTGAGCCAGATAGCGCCTTGTGCAGATTTTCCCATTTTTGCGCCCGAAGCTGTGGTTAATAGGGGTGAGGTTAAGGCGTAAAGCGATTTTTGTGCCATGCGCCGCCCAAGCTCAATGCCATTCACAATATTTCCCCATTGGTCAGACCCGCCCATTTGTAAATTACAACCATAGCGTTTATTGAGCTCTACATAATCATAGGCTTGTAAAATCATATAGTTAAACTCAATAAAACTTAAAGGTTGTTCGCGTTCCAGGCGCAGGCGCACACTATCAAAACTTAGCATACGATTAACCGAAAAATGTGGCCCCACATTGCGCAATAAGTCAATATAATTTAATTCATCTAACCAATCGGCATTATCGACCATAAGCGCATCGGTTGAGCCATCACCAAAATCTAAAAACCGTTCAAAACAAAGCGCAATGCCACGCTTATTATCTTCAATTTTTTCTGGTGTTAATAATTGGCGGGTTTCATCCTTGCCGGAAGGATCACCGATTTTGGTGGTGCCGCCTCCCAAAAGCACGATGGGTTTGCCACCAGCCTGTTGTAGTTTACGTAAGAGCAATATTGAAATTAAATTGCCAACATGAAGGCTCGGTGCCGTGCAGTCAAAGCCAATATAGGCAATAAGCTGCTTGTTTTGTGCAAGCGTATCAATTTGTGTATCATCGCTGGTTTGATGAATAAAACCGCGTATAGCAAGGTCACGTAAAAAATCAGATGTATAATTCATAATGCTCCTGTTCTTAAAACCTGCTAAAAGGGGGGTCAATATAATTTTGTGGCAATTATGACGAAAAAGCAAGTTGCATTGGGGTTAATGAGTGGCACATCGCTTGATGGCGTGGATATTGCGCTTATTGAGAGTGATGGTGCATATGATGTGCAAATTGGCGGCTTTATGACAGTGCCATATCACGCGGATGAACGGCGTTTTTTGCGTAATATTGTTACACAAGCGCAATCATTGGCGCTAGACTGGCATGACAAATCTACATGGCCTGAAGCGATAAAACAGGCAGACCAGCTGGTGACACACAAGCACATAGATGCTGTGCAGATATTCTTACGTAAATATAATGAAACCATAGATCTTATCGGCTTTCATGGGCAGACGGTTTTACACCGCCCGCAAGACAGGCTCACCGTGCAATTAGGTGATGCGCGCGCGCTTGCCGATGCAGTGGGTATAAATATTATTGCTGATATGCGCCAAGCGGATATTCTGGCTGGGGGGCAGGGGGCACCGCTTGCGCCGCTTTTTCACGCGGCCTTAGCCCATGAATTACCCAAGCCGCTTTGTGTGGTGAATATTGGCGGGGTTGCTAATGTGACTTATATCGGCGCCGATGGCAAAATTATAGCGTTTGATAGCGGGCCTGGTAATGCACTGCTTGATGATTGGGTAAAACAGCATGATGCTGGATTTTATGATGCAGGGGGGCGGTTGGCGCGCCAAGGGCAGGTAGATAATGATTTCGTGCAGAGATTTTTGCGGTTTGATTATTTCTTAAAAACACCACCTAAATCTTTGGATAGGTTAGATTTTACAAATTTTTATGAGACTATGAATCATACGCTGGAGGATGGTGCAGCAACGCTTGGTGCCTTTACTTATGAGGCAATTTTAGCGGCGCGTATGCATTTTCCGCAGGAGCCGGTTTTATGGGTGATCTGTGGCGGTGGCCGACATAATGATTTTTTGATGGCGCATTTGCACGCGCGCTTAAATGTTCCGCTAAATAGATGTGAGGCTTATGGTTGGCATGGTGACGCATTAGAGGCACAGGCCTTTGCCTGGCTTGCCATTCGTAGCCTTTATGATTTACCGTTAAGCCTGCCCACCACAACCGGCGTGCCGCACCCATTAAGCGGTGGTGTGCTTTATAAGCCACAGTAAAAAACTTTCCTGTTTTGTCGTAACTAATATTTTATCACATGATGTGAGGTGTGACTTATGCTTATCAATAACAGTCTGGGAGCGTTTAGCGCACTTATTGCGCGGCTGGATGTTTCTGATCTCCTTGTTTTTTTACTATTTGGCGTTTTGGTGAGCTTTATAGGTGGGCTTATATGTCTTTATCTGGTTGATCGCTTTCAGTCAAAAAGCACATTGCGGCGTAATTATCCGATTATTGCCCGGTTTCGCTTTTTCTTTGAGTATCTAGGCGAATTTTTTCGGCAATATTTCTTCGCGCATGATCGTGAGGAGATGCCCTTTAATCGGGCAGAGCGAAGTTGGGTATATCGTGCAGCAAAAAATATTGATGCAATGGTCGCGTTTGGCTCAACCCGCGATATGCGCAATCCGGGCACATTTTTCTTTGTTAATAGTAATTTTCCGCCGCTCGTGCCAGATGATGCGCTTCGTCCATCGGAAGTATGTATTGGCCCGTTTTGTGCGATACCGTATAAAACACGCGCCATATTTAACATTTCTGCTATGAGCTATGGGGCGCTCTCTGCGCCTGCCATTCATGCTTTATCTGCTGGTGCACACCGTGCCGGTATTTGGCTCAATACAGGGGAAGGGAGCGTATCCCGGTATCATTTGCAGGGCGGCGCGGATATTGTGTTTCAAATCGGAACAGCGAAATTCGGTGTGCGCAAGCAAGACGGGGGCTTTGACTCTGACCGTTTGAAAAAAATTGCTGCTTATGATCAGGTGAAAATGTTCGAGATTAAACTTAGCCAGGGGGCAAAGCCCGGTAAGGGAGGCATTTTACCGGCAGCAAAAATAACCCGTGAAGTGGCTGATATACGCGGCATATGCGTTGGCAAAGATGCGATAAGCCCAGGGCGGCACCCCGAATTAAATAGTGTTTCGGATTTATTGGATATGATTCATTATGTGCGAAACCTTACAGGTAAACCCGTTGGGTTCAAACTTGTGATTGGTGATTATGATTTATGTGATGATTTATGTTACGAGATTCATAGACGGGGATTGGAATCCGCACCCGATTTTATCACCATTGATAGTGCCGATGGCGGCTCGGGGGCAGCACCAATGAGCCTGATTGATACTATGGGAACGCCCATCCGCGAAAGTTTGCCGCTTATTGCAGATAAATTACAGGCATATGGTTTGCGTGCGCGTATTAAAATTTGTGCAAGTGGTAAATTGATTACGCCAAGTGAAGTGGCATGGGCGTTATGTGCGGGGGCAGATTTTGTAAATTCTGCACGTGGGTTTATGTTTGCGCTGGGGTGTATCCAGTCTTTACAATGCAATAAAAATACATGTCCAACAGGTATTGCGACCCATAATAGAAAGTTACAAAAAGGAATTGACCCCGCAAATAAGGCAATGCGTGTGGCACATTATGCGCAAAATCTGCAAAAAGAAGTGGCGGTTATTGCGCGTTCTTGTGGGGTAAGTGATCCGCGCGCATTAAACCGTAAACATGTGCGTATTGTTCAGGCGCATGGGCAATCAGTGCCAATGGATGTGTTGTTTCCCGCCCCGCCTATTCGATCCGGGTTTTCTTTGCATGGGGGCGATGTGGGGATTTATACCAATGATATGACCCCCGTAGCGCATGCCCCAGTGCATAAATGGCTGGTATAGCAAGCAAAACCCAATAGGCTGGCATTGTTATGATGATGGGGAGTAGAGCTGCCTTATTTTGTTGTATGGCACATATGATGAGTGTGCTTAGATATAGGCTATAGGCGGCAATGGACACCCAGCCAATGATAGAGGCGCTTAGCACATGATAGCTCTCATAAGGGGCAAGCAAAAACATAATGCAAAGGGATAAATGTGCCGGTCCACTGATAATGCGCGCCAATGTTAGCCCGATAAAGGTGATGGTTTTTATGGCACCCAAATCACGCCATAATATATGCGGGCGGCGTAGATGAACGCATAGGGTTTGAATATGACCCGTAATCCAGCGCGTGCGTTGAAAAAACCAAATGCTAAATTTATGTGGGGCATTTTCAATGGTCGGGTAACTGATCATATGTGTATAATAACCAAAACGCGACAGCCGCACGCCCAAATCTGCATCTTCCGTTAAATTGAATTTATCCCATCCATAAAGCGTGCGTAATATACCGGTTCTAAAATGGTTTGATGTGCCTGATAAAGGCATGGCTTGACGAAAATGTGTCATAAGCGGAAATAACATAGTGAATAAAACCAGATATTCCAGCATGAAGATTTTTTGAAGCCATCCGCTTTTCGGGTGACGAATTTGCAATGGGGCTTGCACGCATATCATTTCCGGCGGGGCTTGTGCCATATAAGTTGCCGCCTGGCGCAGTTGTTGGGGGTGAGGAAAGTCTTCGGCATCATATATCACGATGTAATCCCCCTTGGCATAATGCAATCCATAATTGCAAGCCCGTGGTTTTGTGCGTGGGTGGCCATCGGGAACAATAAGCAGACGCACATAATGCGGCCATGTTAACGCTCTATAGGCAGCTTGTGTTTCATAGTCTATTTCTTCAAGCAGGATGATAATGTCACATTTATCGGGTGGATAATCAAGCTGCATAATCCATGTCTTGATCTGCTCCAGCATATTTTGTTCACGAAATAGGGGAATAAGAATTGTATATGTTGGAAGATATATATCTGATAAAAGCTGTGATGGCTGTGCAGGGGCGATCTTTGGTATAATGAAGAAAGGGGACAAAATGAGCCCGGAAAATGCACATATCAGGCTTAATATAAAAACGAGATAATTATATCCAGAAGGCAAATAGAGTGAAAGGATAATCAGGGCTAAGGCAGCACTAAGCCCATAATTTATATAGTTACGGGCGCCTGCGCTCATTAGTGGTGCATGATGATAGAGTTCATCTTTTTGTGGCGTTGCATGCGTGATGGTAGGTGCGGGAGCAAATGGAAAATCAAGTGCGGCTTCCTCCATTCCCTCAGCAGGCTTATTTTCAGAATCAGACATGACCCATAGTGACCACGGCCATGCGTAAGTGCTATGGGGCAATACGTGTTTTACGCTAATAATACACCTATAAATATATTTATCTTCGCGCTATATGGGTAAAATGAGGGGAAAACTTTTGCAATCGCTCTATAGGCGCCGCCGACTTTACACATCATAGCGCATCTGCATGGTGTAATCTATGGCAGCACGGGGCAGGCGCGCGATTTTCAATTCCTGCGCGAGGCGATCGAGCAGACGCACTTCTTCCGGTGTGCCTATCTTATTGCGGGCGGTAAATTCAGCACACAGCGCATAGCAATATATATATAAATCAGAAGGTAAATTATCGGCAATAAGCGGCAAAATATTATCTATATCATCAGGTGCATCCAGCAATATGAGCGCCGCATTTATCGCACTGTCAATATCGTTTATGTCAATTATATCGCTATTTTGCGCAATCGATTCAAGCAGGCCATATTCACGCTTTGTGAGCGCGCCGTCGCTTGCGGCTATGGCGATAAGTGAAAAAAGCAGAGCGGTGCTGTGCGATAAATCCATAATTATGCCTTATTACGCACAATAAATAGATAAGCAAGTGACTTAATATTGACTTGCCTCCATTAACTGCTAAAAGCACGACTGATGCATGATATTCTACAAAATAGTAAAGCATGGCCGTTTGAACAGGCACGTAAAATTTTGGCACGAATTGAAAAAACGGGACAAAATCATGTTTTATTTGAAACCGGATTCGGGGCGAGCGGCTTGCCGCATATCGGCACATTTGGCGAAGTGGTGCGCACGACAATGGTGCGCCATGCCTTGCATAGGCTTGCTCCATCCCTAACAAGCAAATTGATTTGTTTTTCCGATGATATGGATGCTTTGCGTAAAGTGCCGGATAATGTGCCCAATCGGGCTATGCTTACGGATTATTTGGAAAAGCCACTTACGGCAATTCCTGACCCGTTTGGCACGCATGATAGTTTTGGGGCGCATAATAATGCGCGGTTACGCGCCTTTCTTGACCGCTTCGGTTTTGACTATGAATTTGCCAGTTCGACGCAGTATTATAAAAGCGGTAAATTTGATGCAAGTCTATGCACTGTGTTACGCGAATATGATGCGGTGATGGATATTATTTTACCGACATTAGGTGAAGCAAGACGCCAAAGCTACAGCCCGTTTTTGCCGATTTGTCCGCATAGTGGAAAAGTGCTGATGGTGCCGATATGTGAACGCGATAATGCGGCAGGAAAAATTGCCTATATGCATCCTGATACAGGCGCGCGCGTCGAAACGCTTGTAACGGGTGGGGCGTGTAAATTACAATGGAAAGCAGATTGGGCCCTAAGGTGGCACGCTTTGGGGGTTGATTATGAAATGGCTGGTAAGGATTTGGATGAAAGCGTTGCGTTATCTTCCCGCATTTGCCAGCAGCTAGGGGGGATTGCTCCCGAAGGGTTTAGTTATGAATTATTTTTAGATGATAAGGGACAGAAAATCTCAAAATCTAAAGGGAACGGCATAAGCATAGACGAATGGCTGGCTTATGCGCCGCCGGAAAGCCTATCGCTGTTTATGTTTCAATCGCCACGCAAGGCAAAGCGACTTTATTTCGATGTTATCCCGAAAAATGTAGATGACTATATTACATTTTTACAAAAATTTTCCACACAAGAGGCGGCAGCGCAATTTGAAAACCCGGCATGGCATATTCATGCAGGTGACGTGCCCGCTTGCGATATGCCGATAAGTTTTGGTTTATTGTTGAATCTGGTAAGCGCAAGCCATGCGCAAGATAAGGCCACATTATGGGGGTTCATTCATGCGTATGCCCCTGATGTCACGGCTGAAACTGTGCCTTTACTGGATATGCTGGTCGATTATGCGCTTGTGTTTTATCGCGACTTTATTCATCCGACGAAATCTTTTCGTTTGCCGACTGAGACTGAACGACAAGCCATGCAGGATTTGAGTGAGGTGTTAGAAGGTTTACCGTCACATGCCGATGCCCAGACCATACAAAATGCGATTTATGCGGTTGGGAAAACTTATTTTGTCGATAATTTGCGCGATTGGTTCAAGGCTTTATATGAAGTGCTTTTGGGACAAAGTCAGGGGCCGCGTTTCGGGTCTTTCATTGCGCTTTATGGCATGGAACCTTCACTTAACCTTATACGGGCGGGGCTTAATGGGGAATTGGTTGCGGCATAATGTATCGGTTTTTGCGCCCGCTTATATTTTCTCTTCCCCCGGAAAGGGCGCATAATCTTACGCTTAAAGCTCTATCTATTGCCCAACACATTCTGCCTGATGCTGGTCGGGATGACCATCGTTTGGCTGTGGAGGCAATGGGGCTACATTTTTCTAACCCTTTTGGCATGGCAGCAGGCTTTGATAAAAATGCGCAAGTCTATAGAGCTATGTTCAAACTGGGTTTCGGATTTTGTGAAATAGGCACGCTTACACCCTTACCGCAAATGGGGAATCCAAAACCGCGTATATTTCGCCTATCGCGCCCGCAGGCCATTATTAACCGCATGGGGTTTAATAATGAAGGCCAGGCCCGGGCATATCACAGGCTATTTGCGCGCCATGAAATGCGTCAAAACGCGCGTGGTATTTTGGGGGTTAATATTGGCGCGAATAAGGATAGTGCATCGCGTATTGATGATTATGTGCATGGTGCGGCAAAGTTTCACGATCTGGCAGATTATTTAACCATCAATGTGTCATCGCCCAATACGCCCGGGCTTCGGGATTTACAGGCGATTGACAATTTGCAGACCATTATCCGCAAAGTCCGTCGGGTGGCCACAAAAACCGCCATTCTTGTAAAATTATCGCCAGATCTATCCCCCGAAGATGTAGACGCGCTTGGCCTCCTTGCCATGGAAGAAAAACTAGATGGGCTCATTATCAGCAATACAACGCTTTCCCGCCCACATATAGATTATGGACGTTACGCCAATGAAGCAGGCGGTCTTTCGGGACGCCCGCTCATGGCGGCATCGACCGAAATGTTACGGCAATTTTATCGCCTTACAGATGGTAAAATCACCCTGATAGGGGTTGGCGGTATATCAAATGCGACGGAGGCTTATGAGAAAATACGCGCGGGCGCACATCTCGTGCAATTATATAGCGCATTGACTTTTCAGGGGCCCGCCTTGATAAAACAGTTAAAAGCCGGCGTTTTGGCGCATATGGAGCAGGATGGATTTAACCATATTCGCCAGATTGTTGGCATAGATGCATAATGTAAGTAAGACAAAGGATTTCTTATGAATGTGACCATTTATCATAATCCGCGATGCTCTAAATCGCGCCAAACCTTGGCCTTGCTGCAAGATGCGGGTATAGCGGTAACAATGATAGAGTATCTTAAAACACCGCCACAGGCATCAGATATAAAAGGCTTATTGCAAAAGCTCGGGCTTAGCGTGCAAGATATTATGCGGAAAAAAGAAGATATATATAAGCAGCTCAATTTGGCAGAGGTGGATGATGAAGCTGTATTGATTGCGGCCATTTGTGACAATCCGATTTTGCTGGAACGTCCGATTGTGGTGCGCGGCGGTGATGCGCGGATTTGTCGTCCACCCACATGTGTGTGGGAGATTGTTCCCGCGCCATAATTGGGGTTTGCACCATAGTATATTGCATGCTATTTACGATATATCAAAGATTATAGAGGATGGTGTGCGCGATGAATATGCAAAAATTAGTATTGAAATGTCTAAAACATACACCGCGGCCACTTATTCGCCTCATGGCCGGTGCGCCCAGCGTTATTGATGGCAATGAGCTTGACCCGAATTTGCAGCTTTTGTCAAAAATGGCACCTGTTGCCGATGGTGAGCTTGGTGTCGATACGATGCGCCAAAATGCAGCAGATGCTTTTATTGCGCTTAACGCGCCCCGGCGCAAAAATATCCATGTCGTGGATGATGATATTCCGGGGCCGGCAGGGAAGATGCCCGTGCGGATTTATGAACCGCAAGATAGCGGAAAAGATATGCCAGCCATTTTATTTTTTCACCAAGGTGGATTGGTTTTAATGGATTTGGATACATGTGATACATTTTGCACAATTTTGGCAGATGAATGTGGCGCGAAAGTTATTTCGCTTGATTATCGCTTATGCCCCGAACATGCATTTCCGGCAGCGATAGATGATGCAAAAGCATTATGGGCATATGTGCAAGCCAATGCTGCTAAATTAGGCATAGACCCCAAGCGGGTAGGGGTTGCCGGCGATAGTGCAGGCGGGCTTATTTCCGCTGTTTTGTGCCAAATGCTTAAAACCGAGAAAGCAAAAATTTCTCCTAATGCGCAATTATTGATTTATCCATGGGTAACAACGGATGAGGATAATCAACCATCTATAACATCTTGTGCCGAGACGTTTCCGCTCACGCGTGAGACAATGACATTTTTTAGAGAGACAGTATTTCCAAACGGCAAACATGAAAAAAGCCCCAAGGCAAACCCGTTAAAAGCCCGTTCGCTTAAAAACTTACCGCCAGCAGTGGTGGCAACGGCAGGATTTGATCCGATTCGCGATCAGGGGAATGTCTATGCTGAAAAATTAACTGCAGCTGGAAATGACGTAACGCATCATTGCTTTTCATCTCTGACGCATAGTTTTATCGCAATGGGCAATGTAAGCCGCGCCGCTGAACAGGCGAGCATCCAGATCGCGCAAGATTTTGCACGCTATCTTAACCAGTAAATAAAATTACATAATTTATGTGGTGGCTTTGACCAAGGTTTTTGCTTGCGGCGGTAATAGCACGCTATATTTATATGTAATATATGGAAAATATGTGTGATTTCGTAAACAAACAGCATTAAGCTATAGCTTTTTGATAAATTGGCGAGGAAAAATAATGCTTGATCTTGAAAAGCTGGCGCATACACCGCTTGAACGTGACCCTTTTGAGTATGTTATTATCAATAATTTTATTGAAAAACAGGCACTTGATGCGGCGCGTGCGGCTTATCCTGACGTGCCAGGGGCGGGGTCGCACCCATCTGTCGGGTTAACGATTGAAGGGGGATTTCGCGCGCTTATTGATGAACTTTTAGGCGATGCATTTGAACAATGTGTTGCTGAAAAATTTGATATAGATTTAAGTAACCGTCCGACCATGTATACGATACGTGGGTTTTGTCGTGAAAAAGATGGGCAGATTCATACCGATTCAAAAACAAAAATCATTACAGTTTTGCTCTATATGAATGATGATAGCTGGCAAACGGATAAGGGGAGGTTACGGATTTTGCGTAGCCCACATTTGGAAGATTATGCTGCAGAAGTCAACCCAAGGGGGGGCACGTTGCTCATGTTCAAACGCTCCGATATATCCTGGCATGGGCATCATAAATTTGTCGGACCACGGCGTGCCATTCAGTTAAACTGGGTCACAGATGCATCCGTTGTGCGCCATGAACAGGGGCGGCATGGCATAAGTAGCCGCCTTAAAAAATTGTTCACGCGGGGATAAAATAATGGCGACCTCTAAGACGTTAGCCGTTATTATTCTTGCAGCTGGTAAGGGCACGCGTATGCAATCGGACATACCGAAAGTGCTGCATAAAATTGCCGGATTACCTATGGTGGAGCATGTTATCGCTGCCGCACAAAGCCTTAAACCTGAACGGATTGTTTTGGTTACAGCCCCATCGCAGAAAAATATACGCATGCATGTGCAAGCAGATAATGTGCACCATGCCATACAAGACACCCCGAACGGCACAGGCGATGCGGTGCGTGCGGCGCAACCTTATTTGGGTGATGCACAGCGTGCAGTGGTTTTATTTGGCGATACACCGCTTATTCGGGCAGATATTTTGCACAAATTAGCTTACAGTGATGCCGCATTAAGCGTGTTGGGCTTCGAGACAGATAAGCCCGACGGCTATGGGCGTATTCTTATGCAGCAAGGCCAGCCAGTGCGCATTATTGAAGAAAAGGATGCTGATGCGGATATACGCGCCATTACCCTATGTAATGGGGGGGCGATGGCATTTGATTGTGATGTCGCGCGGGATTTACTGCCGCACCTTTCTAGTGATAATGCACAGGGTGAATATTATTTGCCGGATTTGCTGCATCTTGCTGCACAAAAAAACCATAAATGTGCGCTTGTTACAGGCATATGGCAAGATAGCCTGGGTGTGGATAGCCGTGCAGGCCTTGCGCGGGCAGAGGCAATTATGCAGGCGCGTTTGCGTGAAAAGTTTTTTTCTGCCGGTATAACTTTGGAAGATCCGCAATCGGTTTATTTCAGTTATGATACACAGATTGCTGCTGATGTGCATATTGAACCGCATGTGAAATTCGATAGAGGCGTTCGGGTTGAAACGGGGGCAGTTATCAAGGCCTTTAGCCATTTGGAAGGGGTTACGATTGGGCGTGATGCATCTATTGGTCCGTTTGCGCGCTTGCGTCCGGGAACGAAAATTGGTGATGCAGCGAAAATCGGTAATTTTGTGGAAACCAAAAATGCGCGTTTGGATGAGGGGGTTAAGGTAAGTCATTTATCTTATATTGGTGACGCGCAAATCGGCGCGCATGCCAATATTGGTGCGGGCACGATTACCTGCAATTATGACGGGTTCGAAAAGCATATGACGCATATCGGTGAGGGCGCATTTATTGGCTCAAATAGCTCTTTAATTGCGCCGATAAATATCGGGGCGGGGGCTTATGTCGGCTCTTCCTCTGCGATAGGGGGTAAGGTCGAAGCGGATGCTCTGGCAGTGACGCGTGCCCCTAAACGTATCATTAAAAACTGGGCGGCGAAGTTTCGGGCAAAATTTGCGAAGGAACGTAAATAAATGTGTGGCATTGTTGGTATTATTGGGAAACAGCCGGTCGCCGCGCGTATTTTAGACGGGCTGAAACGGCTGGAGTATCGTGGCTATGATAGTGCGGGCATTGCAACCATTCATGATGGTGTGCTCGACCGCAGGCGGGCACAAGGCAAACTTTCTGAACTTTCCGCTATTTTATCTGAACAAGCGTTGGAAGGAAATTTAGGCATAGGGCATACACGCTGGGCGACGCATGGCAAGGCAGTGACTAAAAATGCACATCCACATATTACCGATAAAGTTGCTGTTGTTCATAATGGAATTATCGAGAACTTTCAAACCCTTAAAGAAGAATTGTTATCTTATGGTGCAATATTTGAATCCGATACAGATTCGGAAGTTATCGCGCATTTATTCACGCATTATTTTGACGAAACGCAAAATATTCAAACTGCCGCACAAAAGACATTTGCAGCTTTAACGGGGGCCTATGCGATTGCCCTTATTATTGCGGGGCATGATGATAAAATTATTGTTGCCCGCAGAGGCAGCCCGCTTGCCATCGGCTATGGCGAGGGCGAGACTTATTTGGGATCGGATAGCTTTGCGCTTGCGCCTTTTACGCGGCGCATTTGCTATTTGGAAGATGATGATTGGGCAATTTTAACGCCAGAAGGTGCAGATATTTTTCTGGCTGACGGGGCGAAAGTTACGCGTTCCATAACGCTGGTGGATAGCACGGCAGCTATGGTTGATAAGGGTAATTATCGTCACTTTATGGCCAAGGAAATCCATGAGCAAGATGATGTTTTGTCGCGTAGTTTTAAGCAATATATTGATAGCGCCACTGCCAGAATTGTCATGCCGGTAAATATGCCTGATTTATCTGCCGTAAATCGTATTGTTTTTGTTGCTTGCGGCACGGCATTTTTTGCGGCGCAAATTGCGCGGCAATGGAGTGAGAGCTTTGGGGATATTCCGGGAAATTGTGAGATTGCGTCCGAGTTTCGCTATCGTGATGCGCCGATGGAAAAAGATTGCCTTACCGTTTTCATTTCCCAAAGCGGCGAGACAGCAGATACATTAGCCGCATTACGCCATTGCAAAGCGCATGGGCTTGCCACTTTGGGGGTGGTGAATGTGCCCGATAGCTCTTTGGCACGCGAGGCAGATTTTGTGTTACCGACTTATGCAGGGCCTGAAATTGGCGTTGCCTCGACCAAAGCGTTTACCGCGCAATTAGCTGCTTTGGCCGCATTTGCAATAAGTTTAGGGTGCGCCAAGCAAAAAATAGATAAGAAGCAGGAAGCTGATTTGGTTGAACAGCTGTTAAGTGTGCCACGTTTGGTCGGAGACATTATCCATAATGAACCGCATATTCAGATGATTGCTGAAAGTTTTGCCGAGATAAAAAGCGCGCTATTTATTGGGCGCGGGGCACAATTCCCGATTGCGCTTGAGGGCGCGCTAAAGCTCAAAGAAATTTCCTATATTCATGCGGAAGGTTTTGCGGCGGGCGAGTTAAAGCACGGGTCTATTGCGCTGATTGACGAGCATGTGCCTGTTATTGTGCTTGCACCCAGCGATGGTTTATTTGAAAAGACCATATCCAATATGCATGAAATTATTGCGCGTAAAGGGCAGGTGATTTTGTTATCAGATAAAAAGGGGCTTGCTGCGATTGGCGGGGACGGGCTTGTGTCTACAATCGAATTGCCTGAAACCAATAAGCTCACCGCGCCGATTTTATATGTTATTCCCTTGCAGCTTCTGGCGTATCATGCGGCCTGCACCAAGGGCACGGATGTCGACCAGCCGCGCAATCTTGCTAAATCTGTTACGGTGGAGTAGGAGAAGGTACTGACTTGTATAACGCAGTCAATATAGATTACAATTTTGGCAAACCATAATTTATAAGACATAAAATAAGGAGCTAACAATGAAATCTGTATTCGTAAATGTGGGTAGAGTGTGTCCTTCCCCCTTATAATTGTACCAGTTTTAGCGAGAGATTATTGTCTTTGATTGGGTGTATATTTCTCGTTAGGATTTTAAGAAACATCAATTATAGGAGTAAAAGATGAGCAGAAAACGTTTTAGTGACAATGATATAATCCGCATATTACGTGAGGTTGAGGTGAATATTGGTGGGGGTATGGATACCGATTCTGCCTGCCGCAAGAGTGGCATTAGCCCGCAGACATATTACCGCTGGCGTGGCAATTATGGTCATATGAAGAATAGCGAGGTTAAACGCCTAAAAGCCTTGGAGCAGGAGAATGTGCGCCTTAAAAAGATAGTTGCTGCGCTAGAGTTAGATAAGTTGATTCTCAAGGAGGGGCTCGATTTTTTGGACAAGAAAAAGGCCTAACCACAGCAGATAAGCGCTGTGTTGCAGTCCATTGCCAACAAAGGCTGAGCACAAGCCAGCGTAAAGTTTGCAAGGCTTTGGATATTCCAAGAAGCGTGTGTCAGTATAAACCCACTCAAGCTTGCAGCGATGAACAGCTACGGCTTGATATGATACGCCTAGCCAAGCAATATGGTCGTTATGGATACCGCAAGATAGCAGCATTATTGCGGGTTGAGGGGCATAATGTTAACCATAAGAAGGTAGAAAGACTATGGCGCGAAGAAGGCTTGCAGCTGCCTAAAAGACACAAAAAGCGCAAGCGCATATATGATGGCACTTCCTCTTGCCTCAGACTTCGTGCCAAATATAAGAACCATATTTGGAGCTATGACTTTGTGGGGGACAAGCTGCATAATGGCAGGAAATACAGAATGTTAACGTTGCTCGACGAGTTCAGCAGAGAGGCGATAGCTGTGGAAGTTGGCTACAATATCAAGTCCATAGATGTGATTGAAACACTGGCAAAATGCTTCGCCAAACACGGCGTGCCTGAGCATATCAGGTCGGATAATGGTAGAGAATTTACCAGCACCGATATAAAGCGTTTCTTGCGTAATGTGGGCACCGAAACGCTTTATATCGCCCCAGGGTCGCCATGGGAAAATGGCTTTAATGAAAGGTTTAACGGTATACTCAGAACCGAGTTGTTAAATGCAGAAACCTTCTTGTCGCTGACAGAAGCAAAGGTGGTAATAAAAGGCTGGGTAAAGCAATATAACCATATCAGACCGCACCAAGCACTAAACTACAAACCACCAGCACCAGAAACAAACATACTCAACCAAAACACAAAAATACTCTCACAAAAACTGGCATAAAATTATGGGGCTTGACAAGTGCTATTGGCATTATATTTCCTTATCCCAGGAATTAGTAAGTTTGTATCATGGGATATGCACGTCAAACTAATGGAAACCCACAATATGGTTATGATCCCCGTTTTATTAGCGATTGCTGGTATTGCACAAATTGGCGGGGGTATTTGTCTGTTATTTAATAAACAGGTGGTTGTTTGCGCGCTTGGTTTTGCTGTGATGGTCTTGCTGATAAACTTCAATTTGCATGATTTTTGGAATGTTTATGAAGGTGTTGATACCCAACATGAAACGCAGAATTTCGTTAAAAATCTGGGAATATTCGCTGGCCTTTTATTGCTCGCGGCGGTTAATATGGAAGAAAATGCAGAATAAGTGATTATAAAGATAAGCTATCGGCACCCCCAAATTATGACTACGGATACTGTGTTATAGAGGAATAAATGAACCCATATTTGATCCTCTTTGCAGCGATTGCGTTTGAAGTGCTGGGAACAATGTTGCTTCCGGCGTCACAAAATTTTACGCGCTTCGTGCCAACGGCCTTATTGCTTATCTCCTATGCCGTTTCTTTTTATTTTCTGGCGATTGTGTCGCAAAAGCTGCCCCTGTCAATCGTTTATACCTCATGGGCAGGCTTGGGTATTTTGTTAGTCACACTTCTAAGTTACTTTGTTTACAAACAAGTGCTTAATTGGCAAATGATTATTGGATTGTGTTTTATCATTATTGGCATTAGTCTTGTTAATATTTTCAAAGCTCAGTAAGGTTTTATCTATAAAATGCGTGCGTGGTAAAAACAAAATTAGATATTAAGACTGAAATAACATGACAATAATTCGTCCATATAGTGCGAAAGATAGACAGCAAGTCATTGCGTTATGGGAAACCTGTAAGTTAACGCGACCATGGAATGACCCGAATAAAGATTTAGATAGAAAAAAAGGGTTTGGTGATGATCTGTTTATTGTTCTTGAACATGAAAATAAAATTATTGGCACACTAATGGGCGGGTATGACGGGCATCGCGGGGTTATGAATTATTTAGCAGTTAATCCTGATTTTAGGGGGAATGGTTTCGGAAAAATGCTCGTAGACGCGCTCGAATACAGGCTTAAGAAATTAGGTTGCCCCAAAATTAATTTACTTGTAAGGTCAGATAACATAGAGGTAAGTGATTTTTACGAAAGTAATAACTATAAAAAACAAGACGATGTTTCGGTTTTTGGAAAGAGGCTGATTCCTGATAACTGAAACCGTGATGGTAAAACGGGTTATTATAAAAATAAAGGGGAGAGATAAAATGGACTATTGGTTTTTGATGATCGCGGCGGCGATTTCCTTGCTTGGCATGGTGATTCACGGGGTGCCAGGCGCGCGCATTTATATGGGAAATATAATGAATAGTGATATGATGCCTCTAACCAAGTCACTCAGCCTTGTCGCGTGGCATGCTTTCACAATCTTTCTTTTTGTTTCGGGAGTTGCCCTGATTTATATCGCTTATAATCCGGCGGACGGTATTGCTGCCTATCCGATTATTGGGGTGAATGCGTTAGGTGCGGCTTTGTTTGTTTTTTTGGGCTTGGGCAAGCATGGTCATTTGCTGAAAATGCCCGGAGCTTATCTAATGGGTAGCACAGCGCTTTTTGCCTATTTGGGGGTGTTTTAAGTTTCAAACTTTCGTAATGCGTAAACCACTATACAGTGGGTTATCTTTGTTATAGTTTACGCTTATATTGAGGATCGCATTTTATGAAATATATTTTTTCGATAATTTTAGCGGCTGGTATTTTTTTGTCAGCCTGTTCGCAAGACAGCGCTTTCGATGGCCAATGGGTGCTGGATAAGGAGAACTCCATGCTGGCATGCAGTGCATCAGTTGCTAATAATTTGAAACAAATTTTCCCTCAAACAGACATGCCGCTAGATGAAACCGCCATACAGAAAATGACACAGACACTTTGCGAGAATATGACGCGCCTATTTACCACTATTGATATAAAGAATGGAAAATTTAGCTATAAGCTAGACGTTATAACGGTTGATTGTGTGATAGATGCGGCGCAATCACTGGTTACATGCACCCCGCAAGAAAGTGCGGCTAACTATATGCCCATTATTGTCACGCCGATTGCTATCGAAAATGACCGCTTATTCTGGACAATCGAAACAGCGTCTGAAACCATGGAACGCTTCGACCTTGTTTTTACGCGCGTATCACCGGGCATAGAAACCACAGATTAGGGATAGGCGGGTTTATTCACGTGATGCACATATAATATAAAGGAGAAAAATTATGTATCAGGATTACATGTTAAGTTTTATAGGTCTTTGGGTGATATTGGGCACGATTATTGTGCAAACATCTGTTGCAGTGGCAGCGCATCGGCGGCAAAAGCATATGATCCCGGGTGTTTTGGATGCAAATCTTGGCCATGACTCTTTTGTCTTTCGTTCGGATAGAACCTTTCGCAATTCTTTGGAAAATATTATTCCGTTTTTGGGGTTAAGTCTTATTGCCATTTTCACCGGTTATGATGCACAAGATTTAAGCATAATCATTGGCATATATGCACTCGCACGGATTATCCATATGGTTTTATATTATGCGATTGCGACCGAGAAAAATCCAAGTCCGCGCAGTTATTTCTATATGATTGCTTTGCTGGCTACATTTTACCTGTTTATTGACCTTGGCATTTTTCTAATTGCCGCATAGGAGGTTGTCACATGAAAGAGGTGGAGCATTTTATTAACGGTAAGTCTGTTGCTGGCACGTCTGGCGCGTTTGCCCCTATATTCAACCCGACAACCGGTGAAGAACAGGCAAAAGTTGCGTTAGCTGATACGCAAGACATGGATAAAGCCATTGAATCTGCCCACAATGCGTTTCCCGCATGGGCAGGGCTGAACCCGCAAAGGCGGGCACGCATTATGTTTGCCTTCAAACAGCTTGTCGAAAAGGATATGGATAATCTGGCAAAAATGCTATCTAGCGAGCATGGCAAAATTTTACCCGATGCGCGTGGCGATATTCAACGCGGATTAGAGGTGATTGAGTTTGCCTGTGGTATTCCGCATTTACAAAAGGGCGAATATAGCGAGGCGGCAGGCCCCGGCATTGACGTCTATTCCATGCGCCAGCCCTTAGGTGTGGTTGCTGGTATTACGCCATTTAATTTTCCGGCTATGATTCCGATGTGGATGTTTGGGGTTGCGATTGCGTGCGGCAATACCTTTATCAATAAGCCTTCGGAAAAAGACCCATCTGTGCCGTTACGTTTGGCGGAATTGATGATGGAAGCGGGCGCGCCTGCTGGTGTGCTTAATGTGGTGAATGGCGATAAGCGCGCCGTTGATTGCTTATTAGAAGATCCGCGCGTTCGGGCGCTTAGTTTCGTCGGGTCTTCGGATATTGCACAGTATATTTATGCCACGGGTGCGGCGCATGGGAAACGGGTGCAGGCCTTTGGCGGGGCAAAAAATCATATGCTGATTATGCCCGATGCGGATATGGATAATGCTGTAGCACAATTACTGGGTTCGGCCTATGGCTCTGCTGGTGAACGCTGCATGGCGACACCAGTTGCTGTGCCAGTGGGGGACGAAACAGCAGACGAATTAGTGGCACGCTTAAAGCCGAAAGTTGAAGCCTTACGCATTGGCCCCTCGCTTTCTGAAGATAGTGATTTGGGGCCGCTTGTTTCTGCTGCACATAAGGCACGGGTTGCCGATTATATTCAACTGGCTGTAGATGAAGGCCAGGAGCTTATTGTCGATGGCCGTGATTTTTCATTGCAGGGTTATGAAAATGGTTTCTTTATGGGCGGCACTTTGCTGGACCATGCGAAAACAGAGCATCGCTCTTATCAGGAAGAAATTTTTGGCCCTGTTTTACAAATTTTGCGGGCAAAAGATTTTGAAGAGGCTCTGTCTTATCCGTCGCAGCATCAATATGGAAATGGCGTTGCGATTTTTACGCGCAATGGCGGCATTGCGCGCAGCTTTGCCCAGCGGGTTAATGTTGGCATGGTTGGGATAAATGTGCCTATTCCTGTGCCGGTCGCGTATCATACATTTGGTGGCTGGAAGCGTTCGGGTTTTGGCGATACAAATCAGCATGGGACTGAGGGTGTAAAATTTTGGACAAAAATCAAAACAGTTACACAAAAATGGCCGGATGATGTTGAAGGAAGCGAATTTATCATTCCAACTATGAAATAGGGGATGTTCTTATGAAAATTGGATTTATCGGCTTGGGGAATATGGGACGCGGCATGTGTCTTAACCTGATGAAAGCCGGTCATGATTTACAGGTGTTTGATGTAAATGCGGATGCGCTTAAAGACCTGCTTGCTGCGGGCGCAAAACGGGCGGATAATATAGCGTCGCTTGGTGCACAGGCCGAGGTGATTATTTCCATGCTGCCCAATGGCGATATTGTGCGTGATGTTTATTTAGGTGATGCGGGGGTTGTGCGCGGCGCGCGTGCGCACACATTATTTATTGATTGTTCGACCATTGCTGTTGATGATGCCCGCGCCATTGCAAAAACACTTGCCGAGAAGAAATTTGATATGCTTGATGCACCTGTTTCAGGCGGCACGGCGGCAAGTGATGCGGGCACGCTCACCTTTATGGTGGGGGGCACGGCGCCTGCTTTTTTGCAGGCAAAACCTTTACTCGCGGCTATGGGAAAAAATATTTTTCATGCCGGGGCTTCGGGAAATGGGCAGGTTGCAAAAATCGCGAATAATATGTTGTTGGGCATTTCCATGATTGGCACCTGTGAGGCGTTCAATTTAGCCGAAAAATTGGGGCTTGATGCACAGACATTTTTTGATATTGCCTCTACCGCTTCGGGGCAGTGCTGGTCTATGACTTCATATTGCCCGGCACCTGGCCCGGTTGAAGCAGCACCATCCAATCGCGACTACGCCGCTGGTTTTGCGGTTGCCATGATGCTAAAAGATCTCAATCTGGCACAGATGGCGGCCAATCTTGTTGAAGCGCAAACGCCTTTGGGGGAACACGCACAGGAGATTTATAAGCAGCTTGATGCCGATGGTTTCGGTGGACTTGATTTTTCAAGTGTAATGAAACGCCTTCAAGGTGCGTTGTAATTAACTGACCGTTTTTAGTTTTATATCATTATTTTATGAAATAGAGGAAAGATTATGAAATTACATTACCCACCTTTGCTTACGCTTTACGGTATTTTGGCTGCCGTTGCGCTTGGATATTATGTCCCTGCACCTGTTGCGTTGCCTTCGGGTATAAATATTATTGGCATTATTCTGATTATCGCCGGTATTTATCCTGCGCTTGCCATTAACAAATTATTCAAACAAGCCGAAACGACGATTATGCCCGATAGAAGTCCGACGGCTTTGGTTGAGCAAGGCTTGCTTAGATATTCGCGTAATCCGATTTATGTCGGCATGGCGCTGGTTATTACGGGTGTTGTTTTAATTACCGGCAATATATGGGGGCTTGTTATTCCGCCGATTTTCATGATTTTAGTCTATCGCCTCTGGATTAGGCGTGAAGAGGAAAGATTGGAGGCCGAATTTGGCGATACATATCGGGATTATAAAAAACGCGTGCGCCGTTGGATTTAGTAGTTTTTTCCTTCTATGACTTTATTTTTCTGTGCTAGGGATTTATATACCCGTTGGGTTTACGAGGCAAGGATAGGGAAAGGTCAAACTGCTTCCACATCAAAGCGACTGGCACGACCAAAAAGAATAGGCGGAACTCACTATAAATTATATGTAATATGCTTTTTTGTTATATGACTAGGGGTGTTTATGAAAATATGGTTAACAGGAGACCTGCATCACAACAAGATGCAATTTAACTATCTTTATCAGCACCAAGCTCATTATGATGTGCTTTGCTTGAGCGGGGATTTGTTAAATGTCAAAAATAATGACTTTCAAAGTCAAACACAATGGGTAGCTGATTTTTTGCTTCAATTTGACAAGCCATTACTGATTGCAAGTGGCAATCATGACTATGATGATTTATGTGAATGTGATTGGCTACTTAATATCACTAAACAGAACATTTATGTTGATGAAAAAAAGATAGTTATCAATGATATTAGTTTTGGGGTGTCACCCTATATGGCGCCTGATTATCAATGTTTCGATGATTGTGATATTTTACTCACGCATGTCCCCCCTGCAGGAACTCAAACATCACAAGAAGAAAAAGCCGGATCTGTTAGCGATTGGGGAGATTTTGAGTTGCAAACCTTGCTGGAACAACAAATATTAAAGCCTCACTATGTATTATGCGGTCATGTTGAGCGACCACTTGCCAAAATAGATAAAATCCACAATACAGTCATTATCAACCCTGGTGCAAATCATCGCAATGATGAACCAGAAATATATGAATTGAAACTATAGAGCATGAACAATATGACAGATGAAGAAAAGTTAAAAGCAGTGCAAGATTTTATATACTCTGATGATGTGCAGAATGATTTAGAAGCAATCAATAATTTATTACTGCCTATCAATGTGCTTGAGATCACCGGCATGGGCAGTCAAGAAATTAAGCACTCCAATGTGCTTGCGTGGATGTTTGGCGATAATCAGCATCAATTAGGCTATGAAATATTGGCGAAGTTTTTGGGCAAGGTTGCCGCAAAAGAAGGGGATAATGAAAGTAAGAGTGACGATATATTAGTCCCGTTGAGACATTATGCGTATTTTCCAAAACATGAGCGAGATATTGTCATTAAGCGGGAATGGAATAACATTGATTTGCTGATAGAAGATAAAGCTAATCATGTTGTTATTGTGATTGAAAACAAGGTTTGGGCGGGGGAAAGTGATACGCAGATAGCTGCCTATGAAGCGACTGCTGGTAAAGTTTATCCACGAAAAGGAACGGGCGCAAGTGGCAATTCAAAATCACAAGAAGATGAGTGGGATGTTTTCTATATTTTTCTTACACCAGATAGCGTAGAGGTCAAAAATGAGAAGGCACAAAAAAACTGGTTGATAGCTCAATATCAAACGATCCATGACATCATAAAAGCCATTTTGGCTAATGAAACCCGTGATATTCCAGACCAAGCAAGAATGATGTTAGAAAGTTATAACGATTTATTGATTAAGGAGGGTATTGTGTCGAATGATAAAGTGAAGGAACTCTGTGAAAAAATTTGGAAACATAATAAAGACGCTTTAGATGTCTTGATAATTAATAGACCTGATAACAATGAAGAAATTTATAAGGTAATTGAAAACCACTTAGAAAAAATATTTCCTGACATTTGTTTTTTAACTAACCCTAATTCAAACAATAGATTTAACTTTAAAACTCAAGCGTTGAAAGCATTTTTCAAGGATGAATCAAAAACAGACGATAAATTTTTTCCTGCATATTACGCCTTAAGATTTTCAAAGGACGAAGGATTGTATCTGGATTTTAATATAAGTAGTAATTTGAATGAAGAGACTAAAACTATTCTGTGGCATAATGAGTCTTGTCGCTTAAAGCAAAAGAATCATTCAGTCAAACTTTCAAAAAATAATTCTAATGGTTGGGTTGAATTGGTCGAAAATGTAGACAAGCGTTCATCCTTCCCGAACGAAATCACAAATCGGGGTGAATTTAAGCAAATAGTAGAAGCTATTCGGTCGATGGATGATTTTTTTTCGTCATGTATCAACAAGATATAACTGGATTAGGCGTGAAGAGGAAAGATTGGAGACCGAATTTGGCGATACATATCGCGATTATAAAAAACGCGTGCGCCGCTGGATTTAATCATTTGTTTCTATAATAAGACTATGCTAAGGGCTTATATATGAGTGATTTACCCGAACAAAATGAAATAGACCCGCCCAAGCGGACTTTATTTACAGTATTACGCAATTATTTTTTCACCGGCCTTGTGGTGAGTGCGCCAATATTTGTGAGTGTCTATCTGATTGTTCTCATTATCGGCTTTTTCGATAGCTGGTTTAAGCCGCTTATCCCCCTGCGGTATCGGCCTGATTACTATTTGCCATTTGATATTCCCGGCACGGGGGTGATTATGGCGGTAATTATTTTGATTTTAATCGGTGGGCTTACCGCCAATTTATTCGGGCGCACAGTGGTTGGCATGGGGGATCGCCTCATGAAACGTATGCCGGTTATCGGCTCGGTTTACGGGGCGGTAAAGCAGATTCTAAAAACGGCAGTAAGTCAGGATTCCTCTTCATTTAAGCAGGTGGCACTTGTTGAATATCCGCGTAAGGGCTTGCATTGCATTGCTTTTGTTACACAAGATGCTGATGCGCGGGTGAATAAGGGAGCCGGCAAAAAAACAGTGGGTGTGTTTTTGCCTACCACGCCGAACCCGACATCCGGCTTTTTGCTTTTTGTTCCCAAAGAAGATTTGGTCATATTGGATATGACAGTGGAAGAGGCAGCCCGCATGATTATTTCTGCCGGATTAAGCGAAGATGATGCGCCAGAGACATAGAACAAAGCTACCCTGCGCGTAAAAATTGTATGGCGTCATCACGTTCGAATAAATAAAGCAAAAGCCGTAATGCATGTCCGCGTGTGCTGGTAAGGCGGGCATCATTTTGTAAAATAAGATTTACATCATCATGTATAACAGGGAGCAAATCACCATGAAATTCGAGATTGGCAAGGCGGAAATAAGGCACGCCGGATTGTTTGGTGCCCAGCATCTCACCTGCCCCGCGCAAACGTAAGTCTTCTTCGGCAATAAGAAAGCCATCTTCGGTTTGGCGTAATAAATCCAGCCGCGCGCGGGCGATTTCCCCCAATGTGCCGTGATAAAGCAATATACAAGAGGCAGGTTTTTCGCCACGTCCGACACGTCCGCGTAATTGGTGTAATTGTGCCAAGCCAAAGCGTTCGGCATGTTCAATAATCATAACGGTTGCAGTGGGTATATTAACGCCCACCTCAACCACAGTGGTGGCAACCAGCAGGTGAATATCGCCTGCGTGAAACCGGCGCATGACGTCATCTTTTTGTTCTGCTTTCATTTGCCCATGCACAAGCCCGATTTTTGCGCCATAGATTTTTTTTAAGGCGTGAAAGCGGTCTTCTGCGGCAGCCAAATCTAGCTTTTCACTTTCGGAAACAAGCGGACATATCCAAAAGGCTTGCTCCCCACGTGAAAATATACGGGCGAGCCCGTCCACAATTTCATCATAACGCTCAAAATGCATCACGCGCGTGGTGATGGGTTTGCGTGTTGCAGGCTTATCAAACATGCGCGAAACATCCATATCGCCATAGCCTGCCAGCATAAGCGTGCGCGGAATAGGGGTTGCTGTCATCACTAAAATATCTGTGCCTTTACGGGCTTTTTGCGATAATTTCATACGCTGCTTAACCCCGAAGCGATGTTGTTCATCAACAATGGCTAATCCCAAATCATCAAAAATAATATCATCTTGAAATAGCGCATGCGTGCCGATCGCAAATTGAATATTACCATGTGCCAGGTCATTCAGATTTTGGGCACGCTGTTTGGTTTTATTTCGACCGGTAAATAAGCCCCAACGGATATTAAGCGCATCCAGAAAGGGCGCAAGGGTTTCGACATGTTGGCGCGCAAGAATTTCGGTTGGTGCCATAATGGCGACTTGTGCGCCGCTGGCAATGGCATGCAGGGCACTCATAAGGGCGACAAAGGTTTTGCCGCTCCCGACATCACCTTGCAGCAGGCGTAGCATGGCCTCGGGCTTTTCCATATCATTGCCGATTTCTTCTATTGCCTGGCTTTGTGAACGCGTAAGGGCGAAAGGCAAAAGCGTAAGGCATTTATCTCGTAACACCATAAACCGATCATTACGTGGAAAAGCGCGCCCCATTTGTTCGCGTTTATAGCGGCGTGCAAGGGCAAGGCTTAGCTGGTTGGCAAGTAATTCATCATAGGCTAATCGCCGGCGATGCGGCGCATTTATATCTAAATCCTGCTCATTTTGCGGCTGATGCATTTTTTGCAATGCCACATGCCAATATGGCCAGTTTTGATGGCTTAGCCATGTTTCATCCTGCCACTCATTCAGTGCGGGAATATATGGGAGCGCGGCTAATATTGTTTTTAGAAAAGGCTTGGCGGTAAGCCCTGCCGTTAGCGGGTAAACCGGTTCAATGGCCGGAAGGCGTGCAAACTCTTCCATCGTGGCAATGTGATCGGGATGCACCATTTGCACTTGTTCACGAAAATGCTCTATGCGCCCTGAAACAATACGCTTTCCCCCGACCGGAAGTGCTTTTTTAAGCCATGTATTATGTGCATGAAAAAAAACCAGCTGCAATAATCCCGTTTCATGCGCACATATAACCCGATAGGGCAGGGTGCGTCGTGGCGGCGGGTGATGACTTACCACATCAATTTCAAAACTTGCAATTTGCCCGTCTACGACCTCGGTTAAGGCTGGGCGCGCACGGCGGTCAATAATATTATAGGGAATATGGAATAATAAGTTAATCACGCGCCGGCCAATAAAGCCGTCTAGCGTGTTTGCCAATTTAGGTCCGATGCCGCTAAGGGTTTGGACATCGGCAAAAAGCGGATTTAATTGCTCAGGTCGCATGGGATGCATTATACATGATTTTATAAGTTTGCTATCCATGTCGGCTTAGTTTATTAACGGATTTATTATGGATGTTTCGGCACTAGAGTCACGGCGCAAGAAGTTATATTTCCGCTCCTGCCATCGCGGTATTAAGGAAATGGATATTATTTTTTCTGCTTTTGCACAAACATATTTACCCACTTTGCCCGATGATTTACTGGATGATTATGAACGCATTTTGGCCTTTAGTGATACGGACTTATTTTCCTGGATAACCGGTGCGGGAACAGCTGCGCCTGAAGAGGATTTCGCCTTATTGCATAAGTTTTTATCCCTTTCCTATATAGATGATGCGCGTATAAGCCTTGCTTTACATGATGCTTGATAAATTAAAAAAAGCGATGGGCACAAAGGCATCCTTTACGCTGGGTGGTGTTGCGGATGGATTTGATGCACATCTTGTTTCCGATATTGCGCGGCTTTCGGATAAACCGCTTTTACATATTGCGCGTGATGCACGACGTATGGATGACTTGGCGCGGGGGTTTTCTTTTTTTGCACCGGATATTCCGGTTTTGACTTTTCCGGCATGGGATTGTTTGCCTTATGATCGTTTATCACCGCAATCGCATATTATGGCCGCACGTATGGCGGTGTTGGCGCAGCTGGAAAGTGGTGTAAAACCTCCCCTTATTATTCTGACGACAGTTACGGCTATTATGCAAAAATTGCCGCCGCGTGCGCATATTGCACAGCATCATTTTGCAGCTAAATCTGGCGATATGATTGCGCGCGAAACTTTGATTGATTTTTTGACTACACATGGATATGTGCGCGCGACAATGGTGATGGAAGCGGGTGATTTTGCCATTAGAGGAAATATTATTGACCTTTTTCCTTCCGGTGCACTGGCACCTATACGGCTTGATTTATTTGGCGATCAAATCGAGTCTATTCGCGAATTTGATCCCGAAACACAACGCACCACCCAACAATGCGATAAAATTCACCTTATGCCCGCAAATGAAGTTCTGCTTGAGTCACATACGGTTAAGACATTCCGCCGTGCCTATGTTACCACATTTGGCGGGCAAGCGGCGCAAGACCCGCTCTATCAGGCTGTGAGCGAAACCATGCGCTATCAGGGGATGGAGCATTGGCTGGGGTTATTCTATGACACGCCTTTGGAGACATTATTTGATTATATGGGTGACTATCATGTGAGTTTGGATATGCAGGCGCAAGATTCTATGCACGCCCGCGATGGACAAATAGAAGACTATTTTACGGCGCGCCAAACAGCATTAGCCGTGGAGAACACGCCTTATCGCCCTTGTGAACCCGAACAGCTATATTTAACATTAAATGAAATAGAAAAAATATTGAATAACAATGGGTTTATGTGTTTATCTCATTTTAATGAAGGTGGTGAAAACAAAGCGCATAATTTTACTTTTATGACACATATCGGACGAAATTTTTCGGCTGAAAGGCAGATGAAAAATGCCAATGTTTTCGAAGAGCTGATTGCACATATTACCGCATTACACGCAAAGGGAAAGCGCGTTGCTATTGCGTGTTGGACACAAGGGTCACGCGACCGCCTCATATCGGTTTTAGCAGATCATGATATGCATAATATAACCATATGTAACCACTGGCAGGATGTAGAGCGTCTTGGCCCGCATATAGTTGGTTTATGTTTGCTCGGATTGGAAACAGGCTATGAAACAGAAGATTTTGCGCTGATTGGCGAGCAGGATATTTTGGGCGATCGCATGGTGCGCCGTAGTAGCAAAAAGCGGGCAGATAATTTTCTAACCGAAGCAACAAGCCTTAATTATGGTGATTATGTTGTGCATGTTGAACATGGTATTGGCCGATTTGAAGGTTTGGAAACGCTCTCGATTTCGGGAGCACCGCATGATTGTTTGAAACTGGTTTATCAGGATAATGCGCGCCTATTTTTGCCGGTGGAAAATATTGAATTATTAAGTCGCTATGGGGGAGATGGGCTCAGCGTTGTGCTTGACAGGCTTGGCGGGGCGGCATGGCAAGCGCGCAAAGCACGGCTTAAGAAAAAATTACGCGATATGGCAGACCAGTTGATTAAAATTGCCGCGCAACGTAGTTTGAAATCAGCCCCACCGCTTATTCCGCAAGGTGGCGCATATGATGAATTTTGTGCCCGCTTTGCTTATGAGGAAACAGACGATCAGTTAACAGCGATTGAGGCGGTGCTGGGTGACTTGGCGCAAGGCAGGCCGATGGATCGGCTTATTTGCGGTGATGTGGGGTTTGGTAAGACTGAAATTGCTTTGCGGGCGGCATTTATCGCGGCCATGTCCGGGCAGCAAGTGGCAGTGATTGCGCCGACGACATTATTAGTGCGCCAGCATATGAAGTTATTTTCCGCGCGATTTGCCCATTTCCCGCTAAATATTGCCGAATTATCGCGTTTGGTCGCGCGCAAACAGGCGGCAGATGTCAAACAAGGATTAGCAGAAGGCACGATTGATATTGTTATTGGCACGCATGCTCTATTGGCCAAAAAAATATCGTTCAAACATTTGGGGCTTTTAATTGTTGATGAAGAGCAGCATTTTGGCGTTGCCCATAAGGAGCGGCTGAAGGAAATGCGCGCGGATATGCATGTGCTAACCTTAACCGCCACCCCGATTCCACGCACATTGCAAATGTCGCTAAATGGGGTGCGGGATTTATCACTTATCGCCACACCGCCGGTTGACCGTTTGGCGGTGCATACATTTATCAGCCCCTTTGATGCAGTGGTGATGCGCGAGGCTCTATTGCGTGAGAAATATCGCGCGGGGCAAAGTTTTTTCATTGTGCCGCGCATCGCCGATTTGGATGAGGTGGTGGAATTTTTGCAATTACATGTGCCAGAGGTTAAATTTATTACAGCACATGGGCAGCTTGCTGCTGGTGATCTAGAAGACAGGATGGCTGCCTTTTATGATGGCCATTTTGATGTTTTAATCTCGACCAGCATTATTGAATCGGGATTGGACATTCCAACCGCCAATACGATAATTATTCATAAAGCCGATATGTTCGGGCTTGCCCAGCTCTATCAGATGCGCGGGCGGGTGGGGCGCTCTAAAGTGCGGGCTTATGCGTATCTTACTTATGTGGCAACAAAAATATTAACCCCAGCGGCACAAAAGCGTTTGGATGTTTTACAATCGCTTGACCGTTTGGGTGCGGGCTTTAATCTTGCCAGCCATGATCTGGACTTACGCGGTGCCGGTAATCTTTTAGGGGAAGAGCAATCCGGTCAGATAAGAGAGGTAGGCTTTGAGCTTTACCAATCCATGTTGGAAGAAGCGATTGCCAATCAACAAGGTGAGCTTGTTCAAGAAGCATGGTCGCCGCAAATCAATATAGGGCTTGGCGTGCTTATTCCTGAAACCTATGTGCGTGATTTAGAAATTCGTATGGGGCTTTATCGCAGGCTTTCGACTTTGCAGAGCAGCGATGATATTAACGCTTTTGGGGCGGAGCTTATTGACCGTTTTGGTGAATTGCCAAAAGAAACCGATTATTTATTGCGTGTGGTTGTGATTAAGAATCATTGCTATCGGGCGAATATAGAAAAAATTGATGCAGGCGATAAGGGCGCGGTTATTCGCTTTCGACAAAATAACTTCGCCAATCCGCAAGGGCTAATTGCCTATCTTGACGAAGCCGCGCACACTGTAAAATTGCGTGCTGACCATCATCTTGTTGTAAAAGGAAAATGGATGGATGAGACGCAGCGCCTGAAAGAGATAAAACATATTGTCGAAAAACTTGCACATATCGCACATGCCGCTTAAAGCGATAGAGCCTATTGGCAAAATTGCGAGATTCAATTTATATGGACGCATCACCTATGAGTAAATAAATGATGTATTATAATTTTATTGGTAAAATTTGTGCTGTCACCTTATTGTTTACGGTGGTATTCGCCTTGCCGCTTGACGCAAAACGATTAAGTGTTTTTGAAATCGGTCACGAGGCGTTTGCGAATGCTGATTATGCCACTGCTGCCAAAAACTGGAAACTAGGCGCGGGGCGTGGGGATGTGCTGTCAGCTTATTATTTAGGTATATTATATAGTAAAGGGCTGGGTGTCACACAGGATTATGCCCAAGCCTATAAATGGATACACTATGCTGCCGAAAAAGAGTTTCTTTCTGCACAGACTGATTTAGCATTTCTCTATAAAAAAGGCCAAGGGGTTATGCGCAATGATGCGCGGGCATTATCATGGTTACGGCGTGCAGCAAAAACGGGGGATTTCAGAGCTAATATTGCGCTTATGCAGAGTTTGGGTGAGTATCCTGTGCCACAAAGGGGAGATGAACTTATAAAATTGTGGCAAGACCAAGCTGCACAAAATAATCCGCAAGCACAATATTTATTGGGTATGGCTTATGAAAACGGGCATGGCGTTGAAAAAAACCAGGATGAAGCGATAAACTTATTTTTACGTGCAGCAGAGCAGGGCTATGCCGATGCACAGCACATGCTCGGCATTATCGCCTTAAGCGGACGCAAAGAGCAATTTACGCTGCAAGATATGCTGATGTGGTGGATGCGCGCGGCGGCACAAAACCATACTGATACGCAATTCAAACTAGGCTTGCTTTATCATAAAGGCGTGGGCGAAGGTGAGCAAGCGATAGAGGTTGACTTACCCCAAGCACTGGCATGGTATGAGGCCGCTGCCGCCAATGGTCATTTACAAGCCTTTTATAATGCAGGGCTTATGTATAAACAGGGGGAAGGCACAAAAAAAAATCCGCAACGGGCAGAAATTTATTGGCTAAAGGCGGCTGAACATAATTTTGTTAACGCTTTTATGGCGCTTGCCTCGACTTATCTTGATGGCGATGGTGTTGAACAAAATAGTGCAACGGCGCGTGAATGGTTTGAAAAGGCGGCAGCATATAATCACCCACGTGCACAAATGTCTTTGGGGATGTTACATAGCAAAAATGATCGAATGAAAAATTTAGCCGTAGCAGCCGACTGGTTTCACGCAGCAGCAGAAAATAATGTGGTTGAAGCGCAGATTTACCTTGGTCAATTTTATGAACTTGGGCGCGGCGTAGAGAAAAATACGAAACATGCCGAAACATGGTATAAGCGTGCGGCACAACAAGGAAACGCCTATGCGCAACAGCGTTTAGCAACCCTATATGCGCCGCGTGAAATGCAAGAGTCTATTGAAGGGTGGCGCTTACACGCGGCAGGTAAAGGGGTGAAGCAAAACCATATAACGGCTTATATGTGGGCAAAAATCGCCGAAAAAAATGGGGCGAAGCTCGTGCCATTTCTTGATGGGTTGCGTGCCTCTATGACGCTCAGTGATATTGATGAAGCAGAAAAGCGTGCAGAAAATTGTATGGCGCAGCGTTATGCGGGGTGCTAGCTGACGGGAATAAAGTGTAAAAAAAGCGTGCAATATGCTTGAATTTATGTATTGATTTTACTGTTAAGCATAAAAGGGAGGAAAAAATGCAAACAACAGCACTCTTACAACCTGTCATTATTTTAGGATTATGGACAACGCTTATGTGTATATGGATGTATGCAACCCGCATTCCGGCCATGACACGTATGGGGCTTGATGCTCAGGCGGCAGAACG
Source organism: Parvibaculaceae bacterium (assembly GCA_965227805.1). GTDB lineage: Bacteria > Pseudomonadota > Alphaproteobacteria > RS24 > RS24 > CBDDGJ01. Next base: position 199,697 of record CBDDGJ010000004.1, read on the forward strand.
CACAAGCGATCTTGGATTGCCCCCAAATGTGACGCGTATAGCAGATAATTATAACCATCTGTTTGAACAACCGACTTTATTCTATGTAATATCGCTTGCGATTGTGTTGGCCGGGCACGTTGATGCTTTACATGTGCAGGCAGCATGGGCATTTGTGGGGCTACGCATTATCCATTCGCTTGTGCACACAGTGGTAAATATTGTGATGCTCCGCTTTAGCATATTTATTTTATCATGGATTGCATTGGCCGTAATGCTGGTGCGCGAAGCTATGATGCTCTTTTAAGCTAATCGCGCCAATCGCCCGCAAAGAACTGTAAAAGGCCAAGGGCGGCAACACAGGCCGTATCCGCGCGTAGAATACGCGGGCCCAAATTAAGGGCAAGGCTGTTGGTGTGCGTGTGCAACTGCATGCGCTCATCAGCACTAAAGCCGCCTTCGGGGCCAATGCATAAGGCGAGTTTTGTTCCCGGAGCAAGCTGTGTGAGGGCGGTATGACCTTCATATAAATCTGCCATTTCATCGCCATAAACAAGCATGCGATCATCCGGATGTGCCTTAAGCATATCCGTAAAGTTTTGTGCACTATGAATTTTCGGAAGGTAATTGATGGCGCATTGCTCGGCGGCTTCTATCGCGTTGGCACGTAATTTATCGGCACGCATACCGCTCCCGGTTTTTTGTGTGTAAGCTGTATAAATCGGGTGAATCTCCTTAACACCCATTTCAACGGCTTTTTGAATAAGATAGTCCATCCGCATTTTTTTCAAGGGCGCAAAATAAAGCCATATATCGGCAGCTATGCCTTGTGCGGCAATTTGTGCACCCGGGGTTAGGCATATGTCTCGTTTTCCTATATGTGTAATACCTGCCTGCCATGTGCCATCATGCCCGTTAAATAAAGCAATATTGTCTTCTTTCGTGCAGCGCATGACATGCCTTAAATAATGGTAGGATTTTCCCTTCACATATATTTCCCCATGTAAGCGAAGGGCATCCTCTACATAAAGACGGCATTTTATTTGTGTATCCATATAGGCACATTTATAATGTCATACAAAAAAAATAAAGCAGATTTAGGCGAAGGGGTTTCATTAGGTGACGCAATAGGTTTTTTTTGTTATAGAAAGCTATGATAACACATAGCCCACAAGATGCGATTGCCGATAATTGGGTGGACAGATTTTTACCTGCTGTTTTTGTGCCTTATGCGCGGCTTGCGCGCTTGGACAGGCCTATCGGCACATGGTTGCTACTTACGCCTTGTTTATGGGGGAGTGGTATTGCTTTGGTGAAAACGCAAAGCCTTATGCATATTTTTCCTGATTTGCTAATTTATATATGTCTTTTTGGTCTGGGTGCGCTGGTTATGCGGGGTGCGGGGTGCACAATCAACGATATTATTGATCGTAAGATAGATGCGAAAGTTACACGCACAGCCGGACGTCCTTTGCCCGCAGGTGATATAAGTTTACTTAACGCCATTCTTTTCTTAATCGGGCAGGGGGGTATCGGTTTAGCCATATTATTATATTTCAATCCCTTTACCATTTTTCTGGCCAGTTTTTCACTCGTGCTTGTGGCGATTTATCCTTTTATGAAACGCATCACCGATTGGCCGCAATTATTTCTGGGGCTTACATTTAATTGGGGCGCTTTGGTCGGTTTTGCGGCGGTGACGGGCACACTATCTTTGGAGGCGGTTTTGCTTTATAGTGCCGGTATATTCTGGACTTTAGGGTATGACACGATTTACGCGCATCTTGACCGCGAAGATGATTTGCTGATCGGGGTTAAGTCACTGGCGATAAAATTGGGGGATATGACGCGCCCGGCTGTTGCCTTATTTTATATGTTATGTCTTGGCTGTATCGCGGGGGCGGCAGCTTATGCCGATTTAGGCAGTTATTTTTGGGCTGGCTTTGTTGTCGCGGCATTGCATCTTATGCGTCAAATCGTTATATTGGATATATATAATGCGGCTTTATGCTTGCGTTTGTTTCGCAGCAATCGTAATTTCGGCTTGCTGGTTTTTCTGGCGATTTTACTCGGCATATTATAGGGGAAAATATAATGGCACAAAATGCGCGGCTACATATTCCGGCAACACAGCTGGTGGATGAAGCTACATTACAATTTTTACGGGCGCGTTCAAATGCTATCGGCGCGTTTTTGATCGTCCATTGTTGGGCAATTATTTTCGGCGCAATGACATTGTTTTATATGTTTCCAAATCCTCTAACCTTTATTCTTGCAATTTCCCTCATCGGCGCGCGTCAATTAGGGCTTGCTATATTGATGCATGATGCAGCACATTTCGCGCTTTTTTCATCGCCAAAGGCAAATATTTGGTTAAGCGATATATTTTGTGCTTTTCCGGTTCTTGCAGATACGGCGAGCTATCGGCGTTATCATTTACAGCATCACGCGCATGCGCAACAGAGCCAAGACCCTGATCTTATCTTATCAAAACCATTTCCGATTACCCGTAAAAGCCTATGGCGCAAGCTGATACGCGACTTAACGGGACAAACTGGTTATCAACAAAGAAAAGCGCAAATTCTAAATGCATGGGGGGGAAAAGACCTAAATTTTATGCAGCATATTGCGCAGTTTCGCCAAAAATTGGGCGGTGCCGTGATCGCCAATATGATTATTTTTGCACTATGTGCACTCTTATTCCATTGGTCATATTATTTTATATTTTGGCTTTTGCCGTTTTTAACCTATCACATGGCGATAACGCGCCTGCGTAATATTGCTGAACATGCGATTGTGCCGGATGATAGTGACCCGTTTCGCAATGCGCGCACGACACGCACAAATATGTTAACGCGTCTATTTTTGGCACCCTATTGGGTGAATTATCATGTCGAACATCACTTAATTATGCATATTCCCTGTTTTCGTTTGGGGGCATTGCACAATAATTTGGTCGCACGGGGGTTTAAGGATAAAATGGAGCTAGCCTCAGGGTATATAGATATTTTGCGCCGTGCCTCTTCGCGCCCGAATGAAGAAGATAAACCGGGTGATATAAAACATCACGGACAAAGGCGCCGTGTTGCGGGTAATTTTACTGAAGGCTTTGAAGAAAATAAATGAGTGAGGCTACAATAGACCTGGCCGCGCAAGCCGTTGCGCGCGCAATAGAACTAGGCGCCCAAGCCAGCGATGCGCTTATAAGCAGTGATGAAGCGTTAAGCGTTTCGTGTCGTTTGGGTGCGATTGAGGATGTTGAACGTGCTGAAAGCCGGGATATGGGTTTGCGGGTGATTATCGGTCAAAGTCAGGCATTTGTGTCGGCGACAGGGGCACATGCATCTATGATTGATAGATTGGCACAGCGTGCCGTGGACATGGCGAAAGCAAGCCCGCCTGATCCATATTGTGGGTTAGCAGATTCTGATATGCTATGCCGTGACTTTCCCGATTTGGATTTGCTGGATACGTATAGTCCCGCAAGTGCAGAGCTAATTGATGTGGCACAAGAAACAGAAGATGCTGCACGGGCTATAGACGGGATTACCAATTCGGAAGGCGCAAGTGCCAGCTGGTCGCGTTCCACCACAACATTGGTTACCAGTAATGGCTTTGCGGGTGATTTTAGCGGTTCGCATTTTTCGCTTGGGTGTTCTGTTATTGCAGGGGCGGGCGATAATATGCAGCGCGATTATGCCATGCATCGTGCGCGGCATAAAGCCCAACTCGAAACAGCGCAGGATATTGGTCGGCGGGCTGGTGAACGTGCCATTCGGCGTATGACGCCGCGCAAGGTAAAGAGCGGTAAAACCATGATTGCTTTTGACCCGCGTATATCAGCTTCATTGCTCGGGCATTTTGTATCGGCAATTTCCGGCAGTGCCATTGCACGTGGCACGTCTTTTTTACGCAATGATATGGAGAAAGCTGTTTTTCCCGAAGCGATCACCATTATAGATGATCCTTTACGCAAGCGTGGTTTACGTTCGACTGTGTTTGATGGCGAGGGATTAGGCGCTCTTCCGCTTACAGTGGTAGAGCAGGGCATATTACGCCATTGGCTTTTAGATGTTGCGACGGCAAAGCAGTTAAATTTATCCTCTAATGGGCGGGCCGGGCGCGGCATAGGCAGCCCGCCAGCACCGACCACTACGAATTTATATATGGCGGCAGGGGAAACATCACCACAAGACTTACTTCGGGACATGGGAAGCGGGTTTTATGTGACAGAGCTTATCGGTATGGGGGTAAATGGTGTCACGGGTGATTATAGTCGCGGCGCTGCCGGGTTTTGGGTTGAAAATGGCCAGCTTAGCTATCCGGTTAGTGAGGTTACGATTGCCGGAAATTTACGTGATATGTTCATGCATATGGTTGCAGCCAATGATTTAAGTTTCCGTCGGGGGGTAGATGCACCGACATTATTTGTCGAGGGTATGACGCTGGCGGGGCTTTAATGGACGCACAAAAACAGGCAAAACTTATCGAACGGTTTAATCGAAGACGTAGCGCATCTTTCGCCTTGATTGAGCGCATGCTGGGAAGTTATTTGCGTCCCTTTATCGGTTTATTACTATTGGGAATCTTCACCAATATGCTGGTGGCGGCGATGACGGGCGCATTGCCGTGGCTTATTCAGCGCGCGATTGATGATATCTTTATCGGGCAAAACCAGACAATGCTGATTATTATTCCTCTTGCTATTATAGGATCACAATTTTTTCGGGGCATAATGACCTATATTTCTAACATTATTTTGCGCTATGTTGGACAACAAACCACGGCAAATTTACAGACCGATTTAACCCAAATAATCTTGCATGGTGATTTAGCAGCGATTGCACAACGTCATAGTGCAGACTATCTTTCGCTTTTTATGACCGATTGTATTCGGATGCGCGATACAGTGAATACAACCGTTATCGCGCTTGCGCGTGACCTGCTTACGGTGATCGCTTTGTTGGTCACATTATTTATCATGAATTGGCAGTTGGCGGCTTTATTCGTGCTTATCGTTATGCCGCTGGGGATGAGTGTCACATTACAATTAGGCCGGCTTACGCGCAAATCATCGCGTCTGGGGTTGGAGGAAACGGCTGAGCTTTCAACCGTGATTACAGAGATGCTAAGAGGGCTGCGTATCGTAAAGGCATATGCGCAAGAAGACGCACAAATTACGCGTGCGCGCACGGCAATCAATAATGTATTATATTTTACCATGAAGGCATTTCGCGCCCGTGCAACAGTAGCACCCGTTTTAGAAATTTTGGGCGGCCTTGCGGTTGGTGCAATTATCTATTTTGGTGGGACGCAAAGTGCGAGCGGTGCGCTTAGTGCAGGCGAGTTTATGGGCTTTGTGGCTGCTTTGTTGATGGTGTATAATCCGTTACGTGCGGTTGCCAATGTGCAAACCGCAATGCAAGAAGGTGTAGCGGCGGCACAGCGTATTTTTAGCCTGTTGGATCGCCCGGTGCATATTCATGATCACCCTGATGCGCAGGCGCTTGACATCAAGCAGGGGAATATTCGTTTTGAGCATGTCAATTTTCATTATAGCGATGAGGATGTTCCGGCCATATCTGATATGTCCTTTCATGTAGAGGGGGGGCAAAGCGTTGCTTTGGTTGGTGCATCAGGTGCAGGGAAATCGACTCTGCTTAATCTCATATTACGCTTTTTTGATATTGACGCAGGTGTGATTAAAATAGATGGGCAGGATATTCGAACCGTTCACCTTACCGATTTGCGCGCCGCTACAGCTTTGGTTACACAAGATCCGTTTTTATTTGATGAGACGATAAGCCACAATATTGCTTTTGGCTGTGAAAATATAACGCAAGAACAAATTGAACAGGCAGCGCGCCTTGCGGCAGCGCATGCGTTTATTTGCGATTTACCGCATGGCTATGAAACACGTGTGGGTGAAAGCGGGTTACGGTTATCCGGCGGGCAAAAGCAACGCATTGCTATTGCGCGTGCTATTTTGAAAAATGCACCGATTTTATTATTGGATGAAGCAACCTCTGCGCTTGACACAACGTCGGAGGCGCATGTGCAAAAGGCGATCGCAACGCTTATGCAGGGGCGCACCGCTTTAATTATCGCGCATCGTTTATCGACCATTATTCATTGTGATAAAATTTTGGTTTTGGATAAAGGGCGCATTGTCGAAGCTGGCACACATGAGCAGCTTTTACAAAAGAAAGCCATATATTATACGCTCTTTCATGCTCAGTTCAAAGAAACGAAATGATCAGGGCCTATAATTTTCTACTTTTTCTGCTGCTTTTATGTGCCCCTATTTGGCTGGCCTATCGTTTTTTACGGGGCAAGGAAGATATATGGCGGTTTTCTGAACGGTTCGGCAGAGCACATATGCCCCGTCCGGATGGTGCCCTTATTTGGTTTCATTGTGCAAGTGTGGGGGAGGTTATTGCCATTTGGCCGCTTTTAGAAACTCTATTGCGTGATTATCCACGGATTCATATTTTATTAACCAGCGTCACTGTTACCTCCGCCCATGTGGTTGCAGCGCGCAAAGAACAGGGCAATATGACGCGCCTCATTCATCATTATGCACCTTATGATTTTCCGTTATGCGCGCGGCGATTTTTGAACCAGTGGCAGCCAGATATAACAGTTTTCGTAGAACAGGAATTATGGCCGAATTTAATTCATGGCGTAAAAGCGCGCCAAAAGCCTTTATTACTCATCAATGGACGCATGTCGCAAAATAGTTTCATGCGCTGGCAGAAAATCAAATATGCGGCACAAAATTTACTTGGTCACTTTGATGTTATCCTTGCACAAGATAAAATTAGTGCTACGCATTTTGAGGCGTTGGGGGGGAAGCAGGTGCTTATAAGCGGCAATCTCAAATTTGATGCGCCAGCTTTGGCTTATGATAAAGGTGATTATGAAGAATTTGCCCACACCATCGGCACACGACAATTTTGGCTTGCAGCCAGCACACATGAGGGGGAAGAGGATATTATTATCGCGTGCCATAAGAATATAAAGCGACAATATAAAGATCTGCTCACAATTATTGCGCCGCGCCATCCGCAGCGTGGCAGCGCGCTTTGTAAATTGATTGAACAGGCGGGGCTTTCAGTTGTCCAACATAGTCAGGGCACGCCTATAACCGCGCAGACTGATATTTATCTTGTCGATACAATTGGTGAAATGGGGATGTTTTATGCGCTATCGCCCTTTTGTTTTATGGGTGGTAGCCTGGTGCCGCATGGCGGGCAAAATCCGCTTGAGCCGGCACGCTTGCAAAATGCAATTATTTTCGGACCATATTATAGTAATTTTACAACAATTTTTACCATGCTGCAAGATGCGCATGCTGCCAGGCAGGTCAAAGACGCGGCGGCATTGGAAATGATGGTGCATGATTTTTTTGCTCATCCTCAAAAAGTGCGTGATTTATCACAAGCCGCTTTTAACTGTGTCCAACAAGAAAGCGGCGCGGGTGATATAACGCTTAACAGCATAGCTAATTATATGGGTGAGTGATGCGGGCACCACAGTTTTGGCAAAATAATAGGCGCGGGTGGGCGGTTATATTGCATCCCCTTGGTGTGCTTTATGCGTGGCTGGTATGGCTACGCCGTATATTTACGCGCCCCAAAAAACTCGCCGTGCCGGTAATTTGCATTGGTAATTTCACGCTCGGCGGGGCAGGTAAAACCCCCACAATAGAGCTTTGTGCCCGGCTTTTACGCGCGGCTGGCCACAAGCCTGCCATTTTATCGCGCGGGTTTGGCGGAAGGTTAAAAGAGGCCATACAGGTTTTGCCCACACATAAGGCGCGTGATGTGGGAGATGAACCTTTTCTTTTGGCACAAGATAACCCGGTCTATATTGGTGCGGATCGGGCAAAAAGCGGCGCACTGGCCATTGCAGCGGGCTATGATATTTTATTGAAAGATGACGGGTTTCAAAATCCCGCTCTTTCACATGACAAAAATCTGCTTGTTATTGACGGCGCGCGTGGCCTGGGCAATGGTTTGGTGTTTCCGGCGGGGCCTTTGCGGGAGCTTTTGGGCCATGCTGTGAAGCGAATGGATGGGTTATTGATTATCGGCACAGCACAACATACCAGTGTGAAACACCTTATTGACGATTGCGCCCGAAGCAATATTCCCTGCTTTTTTGGGGCTGTAAAGGTGTGTAATCCGCAGCCGAAAAAAGTATTTGCGTTTAGTGGTATTGCCTATCCGCAAAAATTTTATGACAGCTTGAACGAATGTGGTTATGAGATTATCGGCACGCATGACTTTCCCGATCATTATTTTTTCTCCGAAGCAGATGCACATATGATTTTGCAAAAAACAGGCGATTCAATCCCCATTACGACGGCGAAAGATAGGGTGCGGCTTTTACATACGGCGCAAGGGTCATATAGCGCACGATTGGCGCAATGCGTAGAGGTTTTGGATATTGAGCTTATGCTTGCGGATGAAGCACATTTTATTTCATTTTTAACAAAATTCTAATCACCCCGCTTTGCCGGTGTGAAGGGCGCAACCAGCAGGGCAGGGTCTAGGCGTCTGCCATTCCAGTAAGCGCGCCAGTCCAGATGCGCGCCGGTGCTGCGCCCTTTCGACCCCACTGTGCCGATAATATCACCGGCTTTTACGTGGTCACCGGCTTTCACATATATATCATTCAGATGCAAATAGGCAGTGCTTAGCTGCATGCCGTGATCGATGAAAATAAGGCCGCCTTCAAAATACATATCTTCCTGAGCGAGGCTTACGCGCCCGCTTGCAGGTGCACGAATAGCTGTGCTAAGTGGCGCGGCAATATCAATACCGTAATGCGGGCGGCGCGGCTCATTATTATAAAAGCGCTGGCTGCCATATATGCCGGTTATCTTTCCTGTTACCGGCCACGTAAAGCCATCAAGAAACCAGCTATGCGGTGTGAATGTGTCTAAAGCCTGTCGTTTTAATGTGCCTTCCGTCTTAATGCGCGGCAAATCTTCGGGGGGTGGGGTGACGAATTTGGGTGGCAGGCCATTTATACGCTGAATGTCATAAGTGCGCGCCCGAAGAAAAATATGAGCACTATGCTGCTGTTTGAGGCGCTTAAAACCAAGCTCTATTGCTTCCGGTGCATCGCGACCAAAACCGAGAATAGCTATATCATCCAAAACGGGAATGGCTATGCCGTCCAAAAAAACCCCGGTTTGCGGCTGTAAATGCAAAATGACGAGGCCGCCTTGTATGAATTGCCCTTGGGCGTGCTTTACATAAAAGGGCGGTAAATCCACATCACGCGGTGTGGGAAAAGCAAAAGCAGGTGAACAGATAAAGGGCAGAAAAAAAATCGCAACCCAAAAATTACGCATTCTGATATTGTTGATAGGCAGCAAATGCAGCTTCGGCATCATAATAAGCCTCTTGGCGGGTAACATTCCAATAGCGTAAGTCTTCCAGCATGATAGGTTTTCCGGTGTGGGCGCAATAGATAAAGGAACCGGGTTTGATGATTTCAAAATCACCATCCAGAAATAATATTTTTGCCTGATCCATGCCGCGTATTTTATCCATATTATGCTTTTACAAAAGTTTTGCTTGCCTGTCATCTGGTTGCGCCGCTTTTATATGTTTTTTTGGGTTATGTTTGGTTTCAATGCGCGCAGCAAGTTTTTCACCCTTGGCGAGATGGATAGATATTCTTGCATCGGGCTTGGTATCGCGCGCATGGCGAATGGGTTTTTCGTCTTCATCCAGCACAAGGGCGAAGCCGCGTTGAAGCACGGATTCATGACTGAGTAAATCCAGCTGCTTCCCTAAATGTGCAAGCGCGGTTTGCTTTTGTGTAATATGTGTTTTGAGTGTGCTCTGTAAGTGGGAATGAAGTTTTTCTACAGCTTCTTGATGACGCGTAATATTTTGTTGCACATGCGTGGGGTGGAGGTGATGTTCAAAGCGGGCAAATTTTGCACGATGCATCATTAAAGCCTGTTTTAAGCCGGAAAATAAACGATGTGCCAATGTATCCCGTTTTTGCATTGGTATGGCAAGTAAATCGCTGCGCGTGGGCAAGGCGCGGGCAAGCCCGAATAAGCGCTCTTTTTGGCGCGTAATAAAACGTGTTTGGGCACTGGTAAGGCGGGTGGAAAATTGCGCGCTGGCGGCTTGTAATTCTGCGCGCACAGGAACGGCAAATTCCGCCGCTGCGGTTGGCGTGGGGGCGCGTAAATCGGCAACATAGTCAAGCAGGCTTGTGTCGGTTTCATGGCCAATCGCCGAAATAAGTGGAATATCCGAGGCTGCTGCCGTTCGGATAATAACGTCTTCGTTAAAGGGCCATAAATCTTCAATGCTGCCCCCGCCACGGGCGATGATAATGATGTCAGGGCGGGGCAATGTGCCTTGCGGTGCTGCATTAAAACCGGCAATGGCCCGCGCGACCTCTTGCGCGCATGTTTCGCCTTGCACGCGCACCGGCCATACAATGACATGGCGGGGAAACCGGTCTTGCAAACGGTGTAAAATATCGCGAATAACCGCCCCGCTGGGGCTGGTGATAACGCCAATGGTTTCGGGTAAATAGGGAAGGGGCTTTTTGCGGGCGTCATCAAATAAACCTTCGGCGGCAAATTGCCGCTTGCGCGTTTCAAGCAAGGCCATAAGTGCGCCTTCGCCGGCAGGTTCCATATGGTCAATAACCAGCTGATAGCGTGATTGCCCGGGGAATGTGGTGAGCTTACCGGTGCAGATAACTTCTAGGCCTTGCTCAGGCTGTAGGGGGAGTTTGCTTGCGACACCTTTCCAGATAACGCCTGCAAGCACGGCTTTTTCATCTTTCAAGTCGAGATAAATATGCCCCGATTGCGGGCGCGATACGCGTCCCAATTCACCGCGCACACGAATATAGGAAAATTCATTTTCAACGAGCTGTTTTACCGCGCCAGAAATCTCCGACACGCTATATTCAACATGATTGCTTACAGATTGATTCATGTGCGCTATTTTGCCATAATTCCGGAAAGAATCATATATGCAAAAGGGCAAAGATGAGCGATAAACGTATAAATATTTTGGTGCTAGGCGGTGGTGGGCGTGAACATGCATTATGTTGGAAAATCGCGCAAAGCCCGCTTTTGCGAAAGCTCTATTGCGCCCCAATAAATGCAGGCATTGAGGATATTGCTGAAATTGCACCATGCGCCCCGGAAAATGCGGATGACGTGTGTGCCTTTGCAAAGGCGCATAATATTGGCCTTGTGGTGATCGGGCCGGAAGCACCGCTTGTTGCCGGTGTCGCTGATGCGCTTGCGGCGCAAGATATTCTTACTTTTGGGCCGTCAGCGCAAGCGGCACAATTAGAAGGCTCAAAGGGCTTTACCAAGGATTTATGCGCCAAAGCCAATATTCCCACAGCAGCTTATGCGCGTTTTGACAATGCCCAGGCCGCGCATGATTATTTGGCGCAGCATAAAGTGCCAATTGTGATTAAGGCAGATGGGCTTGCGGCTGGCAAAGGCGTAATTATTGCCCAAAGTGATCGTGAGGCACATGATGCGGTTGATATGATTTTCGATGGTGCTTTTGGTGATGCGGGTGTGGAAATTGTGATTGAGGCATTTATGCAAGGCGAAGAAGCCAGTTTTTTCGCTCTTTGTGATGGCACGCATGCCTTGCCCCTAAGCACGGCGCAAGACCATAAGCGTGTGGGCGAAGGGGATACAGGCCCCAATACGGGCGGCATGGGCGCTTATGCGCCGGCACCACTTATGACAGCAGCGCGTATAGATGAAGTGATGACCAACATTATTCAGCCAACCCTCAAAGAAATGGCGGCGCGGGATATGCCGTTTAAGGGGGTGCTTTATGCCGGCCTTATGCTCACAAATGAGGGGATAAAGCTGGTTGAATATAATGTGCGTTTTGGTGACCCTGAATGTCAGGTGATTATGGCGCGGCTTGAGAGCGATATTGTGCCTGCTCTGATGGCTGTGGCCAAAGGGGATATTCGTGATATTCGACTTGACTGGAAAGATGACTTTGCCGTAACCGTGGTTATGGCGGCACAGGGTTATCCGGGTGCCTATGATAAGGGAACGCGTATTAAAAATCTTGAGACGCTTGGCGCGCAAAATGATATTATTCTCTTTCATGCTGGCACACAAAGGCACGGTGATCATATAATTGCTACAGGCGGGCGTGTCTTGAATATTGTTGCATGTGGGGCTAAGCTGGACGATGCATGTGATAAGGCATATAAGGCGCTTGAACAGATTAACTGGTCGCAAGGCTTTTATCGCAAGGATATAGGCTGGCGGGCACGCGAAAGCACTTAAAGGGAGATAAATATGGCAGATGAGGGACAAGAAAAATTTGGCGGCACAAAAGAAGTTGCCGAAACCCATAAATTTGATGAAAAGCGTCTGATAGACTATGCGGCAGCGCATGTGGAGGGGTTTGATGCAGGTGCAGTGGATGTGCGTCAATTTAAGGGGGGGCAATCTAACCCGACTTATCAGATTGTTACACCGCAAAAAAAATACGTATTGCGGCGCAAGCCACCGGGGAAATTATTGCCTTCAGCACATGCGGTAGACCGCGAATATCGCGTTATCACGGCTTTAGGAAAGGTGGATTTTCCAGTGCCACGCACATATTGCTTGTGTGAAGATGAAAGCGTTATTGGCACAATGTTTTATATTATGGATATGGTGGAGGGGCGCATTTTATGGGATCCGCTATTACCAGATTTGGATGCAACACAAAGGCGGGCAATTTTTGACGCTAAAATTAAAACCCTCGCACAGTTACATATGGTTGATTATGAAGCGATCGGATTGGCTGATTATGGCAAGCCGGGGAATTATTTTGCGCGTCAAATCTCGCGCTGGACGAAGCAATATCAGGCATCAGAAACCCAGACCATTGAGAGCATGAATAAGCTGATTGACTGGTTGCCGCATAATATCCCCCATGATGAGACGACCTCGATCGTGCATGGAGATTATCGTCTGGATAATATGGTTTTGCATGCACAAAATCCACAAATATTAGCGGTTTTGGATTGGGAATTATCAACATTGGGACATCCTTTGGGAGATTTTACCTATCACCTGATGCAATGGTATATGCCGCAAGATGGTGCGAATACGCAAACATTATCGGGGGCGGATCTGGTGCCGCTTAATATTCCGACAGCCGAGGAATATACACGCGCTTATTGTGAACATACAGGGCGGGACGGTATTGAAAATATGGATTTTTACATTGCCTATAATATGTTCCGCTTAGCGGGGATTTTACAAGGTATTGTCGGGCGGGTGCGCGATGGCACAGCTTCGAGCGAACACGCCATGCAAAATGCGGATCGCGTAAGACCGCTTGCCGATATGGGATGGCTTTATGCCCAAAAAGCCGGCGCAATTTAAGTTTATCTTAAACTTAGGATGCCGTGCGTTCATTAGCTTTCATACGCGCAAGGCGGGCAGGCAATTCCTGCATAATGGCCGCGCGTTCATTATCTGAAAAGCCTGTCCATTTGCCGATTTCTGCAAGTTTGCGCCCGCAGCTAATACAAAACCCATATGTGCCAGATACAGCGCATTGGTTTTTGCAGGGCGATTTAATGTTTTTATGTGTCACAAGCGCATAATACGCCAAAATAGGAATAAGGTAAATAAGTGTTTTCTTGAGTTTGGTGACTTGAAATTTTAATGGGTTTGTTTATTGTAGAGCCATATTTTGTTCAAGGATTCGGAGAAATGATAATGGATGTAGAATTTAGCGCGGAAGATATTGCATTTCGTGAAGAAGTGCATAAATTTATTGAGGAAAATTATCCAAAAGACCTTATTGGTCAAGATAGAGCCGATTTGGGACGCGATGAGTTTCTGGCATGGCACAAAATTCTATATAAAAAGGGATGGGTTGCCCCGAGCTGGCCGGTAGAATATGGCGGCACAGGGTGGAGCGTTACACAAAGATATATTTTCGGTGAAGAAAGTGCCTATTTTGGCACAATCGCGCCTTTACCTTTTGGGGTGAATATGTTGGGACCGGTGATTTACACTTTTGGCAATGAAGAACAAAAAAAATGGGTGCTGCCGGGCATTTTATCTGCCGAAAACTGGTGGTGCCAGGGCTATTCTGAACCGGGTGCAGGCTCGGATTTAGCCGCGCTTAAAACGCGCGCCGTGCGCGATGGCGATGATTATGTCGTGAATGGTCACAAAATCTGGACGACGTTGGCACAATTTGCCGATTGGATGTTCTGTCTTGTGCGCACTGCGGATGGTGAGAAGCGTCAGGAGGGCATTTCCTTTTTGCTGATTGATATGAAAACACCCGGCATTACTGTGCGTCCGATTATTACGATTGACGGTTCGCATGAGGTGAATGAAGTCTTTTTGGAAGATGTGCGCGTGCCTGCAAAAAATTTGGTTGGTGAAGAAAATAAAGGCTGGACGATTGCAAAATTCCTGCTTGGGAATGAACGTTCTGGCATTGCCGGTGTGGCACGCTCGAAAAAAGCGATTGCCCGGCTTAAAGATATTGCTGGCGGTGAGTTAAGTGATGGCAAGCCGCTGATTGATGATATGACGTTCCGCCGCAAGGTAAGCGAGCTGGAAATTGATTTGACAGCGCTCGAATATACCGAGTTACGCACTTTGGCTTCAGAAAGCAAAGGGGCAGGGCCGGGGCCGGAAAGCTCTATTTTGAAAGTCAAAGGCACAGAAATTCAACAAAGAGTAACCGCGTTAACAATGGAAGCCGTTGGTAATTATGCCAATCCATTTATGCCGATGATGGAAGGGGCAGGTGATAATTATCTTGCTATTGGCCCCGAAGCCAGTCACGGCGCAGCGCAAGTCTATTTCAATACGCGCAAAACCTCAATTTACGGTGGATCGAATGAGATTCAGCGTAATATTATCGCGAAAATGGTTTTGGGACTTTAACAGATATAATAAGGGAGACATTTATGGATTTTAGCTTCAGTGAAGAACAGGTGTTACTGCGCAATATGGTGCAGAGCTTTGTGCAGGATAATTATGAATTTGACAAGCGCATGAAGATTGTGAAGTCGGATACGGGAATGAGTAAGGAAAATTGGCAACAATTTGCCGAATTGGGCTTGCTGGCTGCTCCTTTTGCGGAAGAATTTGGTGGGCTGGATGGTGGCCCGATTGAAACCATGATTATTATGGAAGAATTTGGACGCGGCCTGGTGGTTGAACCTTATTTGCCGACTGTGGTGCTGTGTGGCGGTATATTAAGCCGGCATGGTAATGATATGCAAAAACAAGAGCTTATTCCAGCTATTGCAAGTGGTGAATCAATTTGGGCATTGGCCTATAGCGAGCCACAAAGCCGTTATAATCTAGCAGATGTGACAACAACAGCCAAAGCCGAAGGTGATGACTATATTCTAAATGGCACAAAGGCGGTTGTGCATGGCGCGCCCTGGGCAGATAAGCTGATTATTTCAGCCCGGACCTCTGGCGATATACGTGATGCAAAGGGTATTAGCTTGTTTGTTATCGATAAGGCAGCGGTAAGCACACAGGATTATCCGACAGTTGATGGCGGCCATGCTAGTGAGGTAACGCTGGAAAATGTGAAGGTAAGCAAGGATGCCCTTATCGGTGCGGTAGATGAAGGCTTGTCTATTCTTGAAGAAGCGATTGATTATGGCATTGGCGCGATTTGTGGCGAGGCGATTGGTAATATGAAAATGATCCATGATGCTACGGTGGAATATTGTAAAACGCGCAAGCAATTTGGTGTGCCGATTGGAAGTTTCCAGGTTTTGCAGCATCGTATGGTTGATATGTTTATGGAATATGAACAATCCGTATCCATGACCTATATGGTGAATATGAAACTTGTTGAAGCAGAAAGCGAACGTAAAAAAGCTGCATCGGGCGCGAAAGTGCAAATCGGTAAATCGGGGCGCTTTATCGGGCAAGCGGCGGTGCAATTACATGGCGGTATGGGTATGACGGATGAACTAGATGTTGGCCATTACTTCAAACGCCTTACCATGCTTGATACTTTATTCGGAAATATTGACCATCATCTTAAGCGGTTCAGCACGGCTTAAGCGCTATGAGCGACTGCCTCTTATATGATAAGCAAGACCATGTTGTGACCCTCACCATTAACCGGCCGGATATGCGTAATCCGCTCGGTGAAGCGGGGGATGGGCAGGTTTTCCAGGAGGTAGCGGCGCGTATCAATGATGACCGCGATGTGCGTTGTGTCATTTTAACCGGCGCGGGATCGGCTTTTTCTGCCGGCGGGAATATTAAAGCCATGCGCGCGCAAGATGGAACTTTTGCCGGCGGCGGGAGTAAAATTGCCGATCATTATCGCCACGGGATTCATGAAATTGTGCGCGCCATTTGGCATATTGAAGTGCCAAGCATTGCAGCGGTAAATGGGCCGGCCATTGGTTTGGGGAATGATGTTGCTTGTTTATGTGATATGCGTATTGCCTCTGAAACGGCTATATTCGGGGCAACATTTTTGAAAATCGGACTTGTTCCGGGAGATGGCGGCGCATGGCTTTTGCCCCGCATTATCGGCATGGCGCGTGCCGCAGAATTGCTTTATACTGGCAAGACAATATCTGCCCAGGATGCATTGGCGTGGGGTTTGGTGTCACACGTATCCGCCCCGGCAGTGCTGATGCAAGAGGTTGAGGAGCGTGCTGTGCAAATTTGCGCGCAGGCCCCCGAAACATTACGCGCCGGTAAAAGGTTATTACGCCACGGGCAATCCGTTTCATTTGATACGCTTATGGAAATGTCGGCAACCGCACAGGCGCTTATGCATGGCACGCAAGACCATATGGAAGCCGTTTCGGCATTTATTGAAAAACGCACAGCAAAATATAAAGACCAATAAGGGAGAAAAATATGATTGGACTATTCGTAAAACTCACCATTGCAGACGGTAAGCAAGATGATTTGGAAGCTGCATTCAGACAGGGACAAAGCGCGGTAAAAGCAGAAGAACCGGGCTGCTTACAATATAATTTGTGTCGTGATCCGGATGATGCATGTGTTTATTATGTTATGGAAACCTATGCGGATGAGCAAGCATTATCCGTGCATGGTAAGGGGGATGGCGTAAAAGCCGCAATGCAGGCTATGGGGCCGTGCCTTGCTGGTGCGCCGGATATAAAAAAGGTAAATGTCGTAAGCACATTATAAAGGGAGAGGTTAGTTATGGATATTTCTTTTAGTGCAGAAGATCTTGCATTTCGTGATGATGTGCGCGCTTTTATTGATGAGGCGTATACACATGATTTGCGCATGGAAATGGAACGCTCAAAAAATGGCTATATGAGCAAAGAGGCGCATGTAACATGGCAAAAACGCCTTTATGAACGCGGCTGGATTGCACCAAACTGGCCAAAAGAATATGGCGGGGCAGGGTTTACGCCAACGCAAAAATATATTTATACGCAGGAAATGGATAAGGCGGGTGCCCCGCATACAATTCCATTTGGCCTTACAATGGTGGCACCGGTGATTATGAAATTCGGCACAGAAGAACAAAAGCAACGCTTTTTGCCCGATATTTTGGCAACCAATGTATGGTGGTGTCAGGGTTATTCTGAGCCGGGCTCGGGTTCTGATTTGGCAAGCCTGCAAATGAGGGCAGACGATAAGGGCGATCATTATCTATGTAATGGCTCGAAAATCTGGACGAGTGTGGCGCAACATGCCGACTGGATATTTTGTCTTGTGCGGACAGCAAAGATGGACAAAAAACAGGATGGTATTTCTTTCCTGGTGATTGACATGAAATCGCCCGGCGTGCGCGTTGAGCCGATTATAACGCTGGATGGTCCTGTTACTGGCAAACAGGAAGTGAATCAGGTGTTTTTTGAAGATGTAAAAGTGCCAAAAGAAAACCTTATCGGCGAAGAACATAAAGGCTGGACATGTGCAAAATATTTGCTGGAATTTGAACGCGGTAATCCTTACTCAGCAGGTCTGAAACATGATTTGAAAGGGGTGTGTGACCTTGCGGCACAAATAAAAATCGGCGATGCAACGCTTGCGGATGATGCTGATTTTATCGAACAGGCTGCTGAACTCGAACGCCAAATTATCGCGCAGGAATATACGGAATTACGTATTTTTTCCAAGGTAAGTGCGGGGCAGAATATTGGGCCGGAATCATCTTCATTTCTTAAAACGCGCGGCACAGAGTTGCAACAGGCAATTAGTGAATTGGGCGCGCAGGCTGTCGGCCAATATGGCTTTCCCTTTGTTGCAGATACGCAAAGCAATAGTAATGTGCCCGATATAGGGGTGGATGGAGCGCCCATGGTGCTACCGCGTTATTTTAACCGGCGCAAAGCCACAATTTATGCTGGGTCGAATGAAGTGCAGCGCGGTATTATGACGAAAGTGGTATTGGGGCTTTAAGGGGGCTTCAAGTTTAAGCGTCTTACTCTGCGTCTATCCACCATAAATCGGGGGATGTGCCGTAAAGCGCTATATGTGACGGCATATGAAGCTGATATGCGTGGGCAAGCCATTGCGTGGGGTTATGATAAAGCGGAATGACATAATGCCCCGCCATCAGTTCAGACTCTATTTTGCGGGCAGCTGAGGTGAAATCAGCATATGAATAGGCAGAGATAAGGCTCTGAATTGCCTTATCTATTTCTTTATTCTTAATGCCAGGATAATTGCGTGAGCCGGGGGTCTCGGCAGCAGCGCTTCCCCAATAGAAATTCTGTTCATTACCTGGTGATAGCGACGCATAATAATTGTAGAAAATCATATCAAAATCAAAATTTTGCAGGCGGCGTTGATAATGACTGGCATCAATAAAGCGAATATCTGCAACAATACCCAAACGGCGCAGCATATAGGCATAGCTTAGCGCAATGCGCTCATTATCGCGTTTCTGCACCAGAATTTCGACCGTAATGGGCTGATTAGTCGCATTATAGAGTTTGCCTTGTTTGCTATAAACCCCATGCCTTTTTAATAGCTGCAAGGCGCGTTTTTGTAAAACTCTGTCATTGCCGCTACCATCGCTTTCGGGGGGCACATAGCTTTGCGCGCTTAATTGCGTATTGCCGAAATAGCCTTGCGTGCGCTTATACGCCCCATGAAAAAACTGCTTATTTATCCATTCAAAATCAAATAACAGGCCAAAGGCTTCGCGCACATCTTTTTGGGCAAAAAGCGGGCGGCGCGTATTCATCACCAGTGCATTTAGCCCCGAAGGGGTTTTGCGTATAATTTCTTTGCGTATTATATCGCCATTTTGCATCGCGGGAAACGTGTAATTCGTCTGCCAGCGGTCGGGCGCGTGTTCATACCAAATATGTGCAGCACCTGCCTTAAAGGCTTCAAAAGCGCTATTTAGGTCGCGATAATAATCATGCACCAGCGTTTCAATATTATAACGCCCTTGATTGACAGCAAGGTCTTTCCCCCAATAATCGGGGTTTTTATGAAACATAATCTGCCGCCCCATGTCAAAATGTGAGATCCGGTAAGGTCCGGAGCCTATCGGAATATGCGGTGTCGTGTTTTGAATGTCACGGCTTTCATAAATATGTTTGGGTAAAACAGGCATGAGGCCGATAATGAGTGGCAATTCACGATCGGCCTGTTCGGGGTCAAAATAAAAGGTAATTTCATATGCGCCATTTGTTTCGGCACGCGCAACTTTTCCGTAATAATGGCGATGATTGGGGCGCCCTGCATCGCGTAATAATTGCCAGGAAAACAAGACATCTTCGCTTGTCACAGGCATGTTGTCAGAAAAGCGGGCGGCAGGGTTAAGCCGAAAGCGGACGAAACTGCGTTCGGGCGGCGTATAAACGCTTTGTGCGATTAGGCCATAAAGGGCGAAAGGTTCATCCATATGGCGGCTCATCAGGCTTTCAAAGATAAGGCCGCGTATATCCTGGGCGACATTTCCACGAATAGAAAATGGGTTTAATGTGTCAAAGCTGCCAATTTGAGGAATTATCAGTTTCCCCCCTTGTGGGGCAGCGGGGTTTGCATAAGCGTAATGGGTAAAGTTTTCTGCCAATGCAGGCGCGTCATGCATGGCAAGCCCATGGTGCATATCTTGTGCTTTTGCAGGAGCAGCAAGCAGGATAAGGCTTAGAAAAAAGGAGATATTTAACTGCATTTAATCATTTAACCCTGGAAATATTTTGCTTTTAATCCAAGATATTGTTGAATTTTCTTTATGTTTTAGTTTGTATAAATAACGCATATCGCGCTGATAAGAATTTTCATCTGCGAATAAAGCCGCACGTGTTTTTATTTTGTCTCTATTATCCAGTTTTTTTATCACACGGGCGGGGTTTCCCGCCGCAATTACATTATCCGGAATGGATTTTGTCACAATAGACCCTGCGCCGATAATCGCGTTTTTGCCAATGCTCACTCCCTTTAGGATTTTACTGCCTTCGCCAATCCAGGCATTATCTCGAATAATAATCGGTGCGGTTGTGCCGGGGCTAGCTATGCGGTCATAAATGCCATGCCAATCGGCATCGCTTATATATACATTTCCGGCAAACATAACATTGTCCCCAATTTCGATGGCGCTTGCCGATACCATATGCATGGCAGGGCTTATCAATACATGATTACCGATGGTGATATGCCCATCTGCACCGCTATTATTTTTCCATGTGCAAAGCCGTGATATGCTGCCCTTTGCGGTTTGAATATGTGCATGATCGCCAATGGAAATATTATCCCCGAAAATTTCCAAGCGATGCGGTGCGATGATCTCACAGTTTTTACCGAATCTTGTGCATTGCGGGGCGATATAATGGGTTACATAAAAGCGGTTTATCCAGGCGCTGAGCTTATAAAGCCAATAGGGGCGGTGATCTTTACGCATTTATCTGGTCTTGCTCTTGGTCTTGTTCCGATATGAGCGGTTGCCATGTGAGTGTTTTATAATCAATGCGCCTTTCTATCGTCGGCTTGATAACCTGGAAATAGGGCGAAAGGTCAAAATCGCGCGGTGTAAAGAGCGAGTGATGACGAATATGCAAAACTTCCTGCTTATTTGCGCGCGTTATATGCGGTAATATAGGATAACGCACCGTTTGGAAGGCGCGGGCAATCAGTGTGGAACATATGGCGCGGGTGGGGTCACCACTCCCCAAAGCCAGCATTTGGCGCCGCCACTTCACCGGCACAGGCGGTTGTGGCAGTAAAAAGCGGGCAAGGTCGAAAATATTGCGAATATCATATTCCATGCCCAAAGAATTACACATAAATTCAACGACCTTGTCGCGGTCTTCTGGGGTGATGAGCACGGGGCGGCAAATGCGTGTATTATAACCTAGATATTTTGTAAGTCCGCACGCGACCACACCTTTGGCCACATCGGCTTCAATAAGCGGGGCCTCATAGCCATATTCATCCTTTAAGCCTGCCTTTCGCCCGACATAAATGGCGGCATGTGACCAGGTTGACTGGGTTAAATATTTAATTGCCACCGAAACGCGTTGATTGCCTTCCACCAGCAACACATCACCGGGCTGTAGATATTTTTCCAGCTCAGCCAGCGAAAGAAATTGGTAGGCGTTATAGTCTAAAACTGGCTTTTCCAGGTAATTTACCAGAATTTTCCCGATATATTGTTTAATGGCACCAAACATATAGCTAATGGGTATTGTCAAATTTTACCGTATAGCGTGCACCGTCAAACTTATGAAATATCTGGTTTATTTGCGGGTGACGCATCGGTTTGTTGCTTGTATCGGGAAGCAAATTTTGTTCCGAAACATAGGCGATATATTCATTCGCATCATTTTCAGCTAAAAGATGGTAAAAGGGTTGGTCTTTATGTGGGCGAATCTCTGCCGGAATAGATAACCACCACTCTTCGGTATTGTTAAAGGTCGGGTCGACATCAAAAATAACACCACGAAAGGGGTAAACTCTATGTTTTACAACATCACCGATTTGAAATTTTGCGTCGCGTTTAATCATTGAGTCCATTTACTTTATATTTATTGCATAGGGCATGATATGTGTGATAGCCCTATTATATATTCATATAGTCCAGTTTCCGAAATAAATAAAGAGAGAGCATAAAAATGAGCCGAAATGATGTTTTATTTTCACCTTTTACCCTTAACAATCTGACCATTCCTAATCGTATTGTCATGGCGCCGATGACGCGAATCTTTTCGCCGGATGGTGTACCGGATGAAAAAGTCGCGGCTTATTATCGCCGGCGTGCCGCGGGGGGTGTGGGGCTGATTGTGACCGAGGGGACAGTTATCAATGAACCAGCGGCGAGTAATCATGCAAATATTCCTCTGTTTTATGGCGAAAAAGCGCTGGCAGGGTGGAAAAAAGTTGCCGATGATGTGCATGCCGCCGGGGGGTTGATTGCCCCGCAAATTTGGCATCAGGGGGGAATGCGCAATCCGGGTGAGGGCGCTTATGCGGATGCGCCAAGTGTTTCGCCTTCAGGGGTAAAATATGGTGATCGCAAAGTCGGGGATCCGCTAAGCCCGGGAAAAATAGAAGAGATTATTGCGGCTTATGCCCAAGCCGCCGCAGATGCCGACAGGCTTGGTTTTGATGCGGTTGAGGTGCACGGCGCACATGGTTATCTGATTGATCAATTTTTATGGGAAGGCACCAATCGGCGTGATGATTTATATGGTGGCGATATGGTCGGGCGCACGCGCTTTGCGGCAGAGATTATTCGTGCCATTCGCGCCCGTGTTCGCGCAGATTTTCCGGTTATTTTACGTCTTTCGCAATGGAAACAACAGGATTTCAACGCCAAACTCGCTGATACGCCGCAAAGATTGGAGCAATTTCTTGCCCCGCTTGTCGATGCAGGTGTTGACTGTTTTCATTGTTCTACGCGTCGTTTTTGGGAGGCGGAATTTGAAGGGTCACCCCTTAATTTTGCGGGCTGGACAAAAAAACTCACTGGCAAGCCAACCATCACCGTAGGGTCGGTCGGGCTGGATGGCGAATTTGTAACCTCTTTCCAAGGGCAGGGGGCGGGCATTGCGCCCCTTGATGAACTGATTGAACGGCTTGAGAAAAATGAATTTGATCTGGTTGCCGTTGGGCGGGCTTTATTATCCAACCCTGATTGGGCACATAAAGTGCGCGACGGTCGTGAAGATGAACTGATTGCCTATGAAAAGGCGGTTGAAAAGGAATTATATTAAAGGTGTCACGCGCAGCACAAAATATTGATTTTGTCGCAGGGCCGGCACATAATGTGTTTGAGTTAACTGCCCCCCTTACGCTTTACAAGGCTGAGAAAGCCGCATGGCATTTTTTACGCCTCACAGTGGAGGATTCGCATAAAATTCAGTTTTTTGCGCTTGATAAGGGAAAAAAGGGCTTTCATAGCATTCGGGTTGAAGTGCTCATTGGTAAAACCATGTGGGAGACATCTTTATTTCCGGATAGAAAAAATAAATGCTATATGCTACCGGTAAAAGCAAGCGTGCGGGATAAGGAAAATTTAGCCCCCGATGATGAAGTTAAGTTCAAAATTCGCGCAGAACACATGTAAATGCAATAGATAGGGAGATGCTTTATGAAATTATATAGCACAGCTATAGGGCCTAATCCACGTATTATACGTATGGCTTTGGCCGTGAAGGATATGGACATTGAAACGCATGAAATTGACATGCTCAAGATGGAAAACCGCAGAGAAGACTTTTTGAAAATCAACCCGGCAGGGCAGCTTCCCTGTCTCGTCACTGATGATGGGCGGCTTATTGCCGAAACCACGGCGATGATTGAATATATTGAAGAAATAAAGCCCGATCCCGTTCTGGTAGGAGATACAGCTACAGAACGCGGCGAAACGCGCATGTGGATGCGCCGTGCTGATTATATGGTGATTATACCTATGGCAAATGGGTATCGCCATGCCGAAGGGGCGGAGTTTTTTGCTGGACGCATTCCCATTCATGGAGATATTGCGCCGCCGTCTAAAGCCATGGCGAAAGAGGGGTTGACGTGGTTTGATGCACAGCTTGTATCACGTGAGTTTTTATGTGGTGCCCGATTTTCCTATGCCGATATTGTGTTTTATTGTCTTGTATCCTTTTTTGCGCGTGTCGGCCAGCCTCTGGACGCGTATCCGCATGTGGTGGCTTATCTTGAACGCGTGGCAGCTTATAATGATTTGGGGCAGGTTAAATAGGTCGCTAGATGACATTTCATAAACAGGCGTTTCGCAAAGCATTAGGTGCGTTTCCAACCGGTGTTACGGTTATTACGACGATGAACCAGGACAATCAACCGGTTGGCTTTACCTGTTCGAGTTTTAATGCAGTGTCGCTTGCCCCCCCCCTTGTTTTATGGTCACTGCAGCGCGAAAGCACCTCACTGGATGCATTTTTACACGCCAAGTGTTTTGGGGTGCATATTCTGGAAGAAGATCAAACCGCTTTATCGACGCAATTTGCCAGCATTGAAGCGAATAGATTCAAGGATATTGATTTTTCGCTAACGACATATAATACACCTGATTTATCTTTATGTTCCACCAGATTTGAATGTAAAACAGCCCATGAATATGATGGCGGTGATCACATTATTTTTGTCGGCGAAGTGGTTGACTTTCGAACAAAAGATACGGCTTTACCGCTTATATTTCACAATGGACATTATGCATCAGTCAGGAAATAAATTATGTGCCGCGCTATAAAACGAATCTATTATAGATTTATATGCAGGTAATTAGAATGGGTGTGAAACTGTGTCGCGGGTAATTCTCCCACAAATTAAATATGTTATCGGCAGGGCAGTGCTAATCTTATATGCGCTACCTATGCTATATATCGGGGTCGCTTGTGCGCCGCGTGATATATATGATTCATCTGTAAGTGGAGGTGCCGAGAGAACAGCACAAAATATTGCTGCCGAACAAAACGCGAAATTAGCAGCCGGGGGGATATATAAAATCGGAACACCCTATAAAATAGAAAATCAATGGTATTATCCGCAAGAAAATAAACGCTATGATATGACGGGGGTCGGGTCGTGGTATGGCCCGAAATTTCATGGGAAACGCACCGCGAATGGCGAAATTTTTGATATGAATTTACTCACTGCCGCGCACCCCACCTTGCCAATGCCGATATGGGCGCGGGTAACTAATCTTGAAAATAATAAAAGCGTTATTGTGCGGATAAATGACCGCGGTCCCTTCAAAAAAAATCGTGAAATTGATTTGTCCCGCCGCGCGGCACAAATTTTAGGTTATCTTGAACAAGGCACAGCACAGCTGCGCGTGCAATATTTAGGATATGCGCCCCGCTATGACGCTACGGGTAAGCAAATATTTGCGGGCGATAAAATAACGCCGACACAAACCTCTGCAGGAATTGCCAAAAAGCCTCATACCCCGCCTGAGCAGGCTTATGTGAATGCTGCGCCGATTGATGCCGTTATCGAGTCGGCGTTGGAAAGCCCAGTGCGTGTTGATATACCCTCTGATTTTGGAACGGATATAGACCCGTCACAACAAACACCAATAGACAATAGTTTGGCGCGCAATGTGCCGGCACCGCTTTATGCAATACAAATTGGTGTTTATAGTGATCATAATGTAGCACAGCGTATTGTTAGGGATATATCGCATATTTCCAAAGCTGAAATATCCGAAATCAATAATAATCAAAAACAATTCTTTCGCGTGCGTGTTGGGCATACACATATGACAGAAACAATTTATCGGACACTTAGCCAAATTGTAGATTTAGGGTATAAGGATGCAATGGTTGTTTCATTGCAAAGGTAAAAGAGGTAAATGATGCGCTATATTGATGATCGTATTCTTGTAATTATTGCTCTATTATGCAGTTTCTTCTTGTTTACACGCCCAGCAGCGGCGGCATGTCCGTCTGAGCTTAATGCAGATTATGCCTATATTATCGATTATGAAACAGGCGTTATATTATGCGATAAACAGGCGACAATTCCGATGGCACCTGCAAGCATGAGCAAGATGATGACGTTGCTGCTTGTTTTTGATGCATTAAGAAGCGGCGCGATAAGCATGGATGAAGAATTTACTGTAAGCAAAAATGCATATATAAAAGGCGGCGTACGCTCGGGCAGTTCCACTATGTTCTTGAATATAGGGGAAAAGGTAACGGTAGAAGATTTATTGCGCGGTGTGATTGTTCAATCTGGTAATGACGCGAGTATCACTTTGGCGGAAGGCTTGGGTATGGGGTCGGAAGACCAATTTGCTGATCTTATGAATAGGCGCGCACAACAATTAGGGCTTACACAGTCATATTTTGTAAATGCAACTGGATGGCCGCATGAAGATCATAAAATGTCGGCGCGTGATTTGGCCATTTTAAGCCGTGTGCTTATTTCTGACTATAGTGAATTTTACCCGCTATTTTCTGAAAAAATGTTTAGATGGAATGATATTATACAATATAATCGTAACCCATTATTGGGCACATTTGGTGTAGACGGGTTAAAAACGGGTCATACACAAGAGGCTAAATATGGCTTAACCTTGTCAGCTGAACGTGCTGGACGGCGTATTATTATGGTCTTAAACGGTATGAAAACCGATAAAAAACGCCGTGTGGAAGCGCGCCGTTTGCTTTCCTGGGCATTTCGGACATTTTCATCACATATATTTGCGCGCCCCGACCAGCCTCTTTACAATGAACAAGGTGATGTCTTACGCGCGCCATTATGGCATGGAACACAAAAGCAGGTGCAATTAGGTGTGCCGGAAGATTTCAACGTTATTATGCCGCAACGTGCCCATGGGCATATGGTTGCTACGGCAACATATAAGGCGCATATGGTGGCGCCGATAAAGAAAGGTGAGGTTATGGGGGAACTTAGCATTACTTTTCCGGGATTGGATACACAAAAAATACCCCTTATTGCGCAACAAAATGTGGCGCGTCAGGGGGTAATGCAACGGTTTATTTCTGGCATAAAATATCTTATCTCTGGGTAAGCCTTATGCGGCGTGGAAAATTCATTACGCTTGAAGGAGGCGAGGGGGCAGGCAAAACGACGCAGGGGCGAAATATTGCTGCATTTCTTGCCCAAAAAAATATTGATTATATTGAAACGCGTGAGCCAGGCGGCACAGCACAAGGGGAGGCTTTACGTGCTCTATTGGTGCAAGGCGCGGATGCCCAGTGGCAGGCTATGAGTGAGCTTTTATTGATCATTGCGGCGCGTGTGGAGCATATTGTGCATATTATCGAACCGGCATTATCGGCAGGTAAATGGGTAATTTGCGATCGTTTTTTTGATTCAACCCTGGCTTATCAGGCATATGCAGGGGAATTAGGCAAAGAAAAAGTGATGCATATACATAACCTTACTATTGGTGACTATCAACCGGATTTAACATTTTTATTTGATGTGCCTGTGACACAAGGCTTGACGCGTGCGATGCGCGAAACACCGGAAGAACAGCGTTTTGAACAAAAAGGGCAGGCCTATCATGAAACGATAAGGGCGGCATTTTTACACATTGCCGAAACAAATGCACAGCGCATTGTTATATGCGATGCTCAAGCAGATATGCTAACAATATGGCGTAACCTAGAATATGAATTATGTGCGCGTTTTTTTGCTAATGACTGATAGTGACCCCCCCCACCTGATTGATATTGATAACCCTTATCCACCCGCCTATGCGCCGTATGTTTTGGGGCAAGATAGAGCAGTCAATAATTTTCTAAAAGCCATGCAAAGCGGTCATGGCGGCAATGTGTGGATGTTCAATGGCCCTAAAGGTGTCGGCAAGATGACGTTGGCCTATCGGCTTGCCCGCGCGATTTTACACAATGGGTCGCCTTATGCGCTTACGGATGGTGATACACCACCCGCGTGCCAAACAAATATGCTAATCAATGCAAAAGCGCATCCGGATTTGCATGTTGTGCAACCGCTTTATGATACAAAAACAGAAAAATTTGCACAACTCATTCGCGTAGATGCCATTCAAGATGTGCACCAATTTTGTCATTTAAGCGCCGGATTAGGTGGATGGCGGGTGTGCATTATTGATAGTCTGGATGATATGAATGTTAATGGGCATAATGCCTTGTTGAAACTTATTGAAGAACCGCCAGCGCAGGTGATGATATTTTTAATCGTGCATAATCGCGGATGGGTGCCGGATACGGTAGGCTCGCGCTGTTTACGGCTTGATTTCACGAAACTCACACCACCAGATATAGAGACCATCATACAATATCATCTGCCAGCAGCCGATGCGCAAGCACGCAAGGCGGGTGCAAATCTTGCAGCAGGGAATGCACATAAAGCCTTGGCGCTTGTTGGTGAGAACGGGCTTGCGCTTTATCAGGAAATGCTGACACATATCGGGCGGGCGCAAAATCCGGATAGTAAAAAATTACATGAGCTTGCCACCAGGCTTTCGGCAAGCGGGGCACAGGCACAATTTTCTCTTTTTGCCGGTTTATTGCAAGACTGGCTCGCCCGTCTTATTAAAGCCCGCATAAGGGGGGAGGGTGTGGATATATTTTTTGAAGAGGAAAGCCGTATTATATCGCAATTTGCAGCACATGCACCTGCGATGCAGTTGCTCGATCTATGGCAAAAAATAGGTGATATGGCGCGGCAAACAGAGCACTTAAATTTAGATCGTAAGCAGACAATTTTAGAATGGTTTAGCTTATATGCAGATATTGCGACACAGGGCAGTTAATTATATAAGCAGTTTTATGAAACAGAGTTTTTTTATCAGCACGGCGATTTCATATCCAAACGGGCCGCCGCATATTGGTCATGCTTATGAACTGATCGCTGCCGATGTGGTTGCGCGTTTTATGCGATTGGATGGGCGCGATGTTTATTTTGTAACCGGCACAGATGACCATGGGCAAAAAATGGATCAGACAGCGCGCGCGCGCAATATGCCGCCACAGGATTTAGCTGATGAAATGACGCAGCAATTTCGCAATATGGTGAGCTGTCTAAATTGTGAACCGGATGATTTTATTCGCACCTCCGAAGCGCGCCACCATAAGGCTGTGCGCGAAATATGGCGGAAATTACGCGATAAGGGCGATATTTATAAAGACAATTATGCAGGATGGTATTCGGTGCGCGATGAAGCCTTTTATGCCGAAAACGAATTAGAAAAAAATTCAGCGGGTGATTTTATATCACCGCAAGGCACGCCAGTGGACTGGGTAGAAGAAGAAAGCTATTTTTTTCGCCTCTCAGCCTATCAGGAAAAGTTACTGGCATATTATGCCGCCAATCGCGCGTTTATTCAGCCTGCTTCGCGCTATAATGAGGTGGTGCAATTTGTAAAATCGGGGCTTAAAGATTTATCAATCTCGCGCACAAGTTTCAAGTGGGGCGTTCCCGTGCCTGATGATGATGCGCATGTTGTTTATGTGTGGCTGGATGCGCTAACCAATTATATCACAACTTTAGGGTTTGGCAGTGATAACGCTGATTTATTTCAGAAGTTTTGGCCAGCGCAATATCATATAATCGGTAAGGATATTACCCGCTTTCATGCGATTTATTGGCCTGCCTTTTTATTATCGGCAGGACTTGAACTTCCGCACCATATTTTTGCCCATGGGTTTTTGACTGTGCAAGGGGAAAAAATGTCGAAATCGCTGGGCAATGTGCTTGACCCGTTTGCATTAGCGACACATTACGGCACAGATGCGCTACGTCACTTTCTTATGCGCGATATTCCTTTTGGCCGCGATGGGAGCTTTAGCGATACGGCTATGGTTCATCGTGTCAATGCGGATTTGGCCAATGATCTGGGTAATTTGGCAAAGCGGTGTTTATCCATGATCGAAAAAAACCTCGATGGCATTGTGCCGGCGGCACCTGTTTTAACGGATGAAGATAAAGCATTACTGGATAAAGCAGCAGAACTATCGGCTACATGCCGTGCGGCGATGCAAAATCTGGCCATTCACGATTATTTAAGTGCGGTCTGCGCGCTTGTATCGCAAGCCAATCGTTATTTTGCAGCACAAGCTCCCTGGGTGCTCAAGCAGGAAAATCCGCAACGTATGGCAGATGTGCTTTATGTTGCGGCAGAAATTGTGCGCCAGTGTGCTATCTGGATGCAACCGGCAACCCCGATTGGTGCAGGTAAAATTCTGGATAATTTAGCGCTTCCAGCAGATGCGCGTGATTTTTCTGCCCTTGGGACGCCTTTATGTGCAGGACAAAAATTACCACCCCCCGAAAATGCATTTACACGTCTTGATGTGTCGCATGCAGAAGATTAGCGGGGTTTTAATGTATCGCATGCGTAGAGATTTTGTGATTTATTTATACCATAAATACACTTTATTGGTGTAAAATTAAAATAGTTCTTGTATTTGTATATTTTTTATGCAATCCTTATACAGTTAAGGAAGCAGGATATAGGAGTTTTCGGGGGACATGCGGCTTTTACAAAAAGGAGTAAACTTAAGTAAAGCAAATTAAGGGGTGTTCGCATGTTTGGTGACATATTGCTCATTACTAAAAGGGCAGATTTATTCAAAGCAGTAAAACTGGATTTACGTAGACTGGCCTATGATACGCATTTAGTGTCTTATAGCGAGGCATTTGCTATTCGTGATGAACTTAAGCAGCATGATTTCGGGCTTGTTATTATAGATGCACATGAACACAGCTTTGCTTATGAAACTTTATTAGAAACGCTCGCACTTCCGGCTATTATTTTACACGACCAGTTTAATCCGATTGAAGCAATCGGCCATGTACAGATTTGTTCATATCTGCATTTCCCGTGTTCACCTGTTAAATTATGTGCACATATTTTGCTCGCATTTGAGACGGCGCGTCAACGCAATTTAATACAAAATAATGGTGTTTACGAAGCGCGCGATATATTTATCGGCATATCTAAACAAGCCCAAAGAATAAGATTAGACGCGGAAAAATTATCTGGCAGTGCATGTCGTATTTTCCTATCAGGACCTGAAGGAAGTGGGAAAAGGCAATTTGCACATTTTATCCATGAAAACTCATCGCGCAAGCATATGCGCTTTATTTCTTTTTCACCACAACAAGGTGAAAGTGAAGAAGAATGGGAGGCGCTTTTATTCGGTGGTATGACTGAAGGTTTGCTTGCACAGGCGGTGGATGGAACATTTTATATTGATAATATTGAAAAATTGACAGACACACTGCAACATCGTTTATTGTGTTACTTGGTTGAGCAGGATAAAAATAAAGCATCAAATACAAGGTTTATCACTGCGTCTTGTATGTCTTTTGAAAGGGGTAGAGATTTATGCGGCTTATCTGCTGCCCTTTATGATCGCATTGCTATTGAAACAATCAAGATTCCATCGCTACGCGAGAGATGCACCGATATTGGGCAAATTGTGCATTATTTTGCAGAAAAGACCGTGCAGAGCTATAAGCTGGAACCGATTATGATAACCGATGCGGTGCTTCGTGTTTTACAGGTGCATGAGTGGAAGCGCAATTTTCGACAATTATCTGCCTATGTTGAATATATGCTGCTTGCTGCCGATTTTGAGGGAAAACATGAGATTGATATTCATGCTTTGTCGGCGGATATTTTGGCGGAAACAAATATAGCGGGTGCTGTTCGTCATGTAGAGCAAGATGAAGTCATGAATCTACCGCTTCGTGAGGCACGCCAATTTTTTGAACGTGAGTATTTAAGCACACAAATTAGCCGGTTTAGCGGTAATGTATCACGAATGGCCGCGTTTATCGGTATGGAACGAACTGCTTTACACCGTAAGTTGAAAATATTAGGTGTGGCTGACTATGCCCGCACCGATCACTATGTGTGATATTAGATATAGGGTTTTTTTATAAAATAGTGTAAAACGCGCCTATTCCTTTAATAAAAGGCGATAGGCATGAAAATTATTATTTGCGGAGCAGGGCAGGTTGGTTTTGGCATTGCACGTCATTTGGCCGGTGAGGGCAATGATGTTACGGTTATCGACCAAGAACCGGCATTGATGGAGCGGATACGTGATACGCTTGATGTGCGCCCCATATTAGGACATGGTGCGCATCCGCGTATTTTACAGCAGGCAGGTGCTCAAACGGCAGATATTCTGATTGCTGTGACGGCAAGCGATGAAGTTAATATGGTAACATGTCAGGTTGCCCATAGCCTATTTAACATAGAAAAAACCATTGCGCGGGTGCGTGATCATGAATATGTGAGCATGCGCCGCGATGAATTATTTTCGGCCGATGCGATTCCGGTTGATGTTATTATTTCTCCAGAACGTGAAGTTGCACAAATGGTAATGCGTAGGCTCGCGCTTCCTGGTGCGTTTGATGTGGCAACATTTGCGAACGGACATATTCAGATGATCGGCATTAGCATTGAAGATAACTGCCCCGTGGTGGATACGCCATTGAAGCAATTAAGCGAGCTATTTCCTGATCTTAATGCTTTTGTGGTCGGCATTGAGCGGGATGGAAAACTGCTTGCACCTGAGGCAAAAGATTCAATCTTACATGGCGATTATGCTTATGTCATTACGGCGGCGCAAGACACAGAGCGCACATTGAAAATTTTTGGGCATGAAGAAAAGCAAGCGCGGCATATGACGATTATTGGGGGCGGTAATATTGGCCTGCAGGTCGCGCAAGCACTCGAAAAACAGGGACATTATCGGCTTACCATGATCGAATCGCGCCTGGAGCGGGCGCAATATGTTGCCGAACTGCTAAAAAATACCGTTGTATTGCGCGGAAATGGGTTTTCGCAGGAGATTCTGGCAGAAGCGGGGATACGCGATTCCGACCTTATTTTAACGCTTACCAATGATGATCAGGTAAATATTCTAACCATGATGCTTGCTTTGCGTGAAGGGTGTGCACGCGGTATGTGTTTGATAAATGATAATAATTTCCAAAAACTTGCCGGTGACTTTGGCATGAATGTAGCGATTAACCCGCGTGCAATAACGATTTCTTCTGTCTTGAGCCATATTCGCCGTGGGCGTGTGCGGCAGGTGCATACAATTACCGATGGGGCAGGCGAGGTTATAGAATTGGAAGCGGTTGATGAATCACAAGTCTCGGGCAAAAAAATCAATGAACTGGATTTATCTTATGGCATTAAATTCGGTGCAATTATGCGGGGCGATGACATTATTTTGCCGGGCGGAAATACAGAAATAACCCCCGGCGATCGTATTGTTGCTTTTGCTATGGCCGATGCGATTGATGATTTGGAAAAATTATTTTTTGCGCCAACCAAGCGTGGGCGATAACCCGGTAAGGCATATAGTTTATGCGTGTAGGACATATATTTTATGTGTTGGGGTGGGGTGGATTATGTTTGGCCGTCGCCATGTTGCTGCCCTTATGTATGAGTTTGTTTGAAGACAAAGCCCTATATGCACAATTTTTTGCGATTGGATTTTTAATTACTGGTTTTATTTCCGGAATTTTCATTTTAGGCGGGTATAGCAAAGACAGGCCAGCCGTAGAAAATAATGATCTGATTTTAACAATTGTTTTATTCTGGATACTGCTTCCATTTCCGGCAGCTATCCCGCTTTATGCAGAAGGGCAGATTACCTCTTTTGCGGCTGCCTATATTGAAGCTGTGTCGGCATTGACGACTACGGGGGCTAGTGTGATTGGTTATCCTGAATTTGCAGCGCCGTCTATTTTACTATGGCGTGCAATTTTGGCATGGATTGGCGGATTATGGATTTTGCTTTTCGCTTTTACCGTTATCGCTCCTTTGGCGATAGGTGGGGTGTCTTTATCCGCTTTACCTTTATTACAATATGATGCAGCCGATGATCTGGTCAGGCGTATTCGCCGGCCATTGCGTATTTTAGTGCCGCTTTATGGAGGGCTAAGCGTGCTTACCATTGTGCTGGTTTTTTGGGGCGGTAGTGGATTTTTTGAAGCAATAACATTAGGATTATCAGCTATATCTACCACGGGGTTTAGTATAAATTCAGCCGCACTTCCGGATTTTTTGTCTTTGTTTTCGCAGTTCGGAATTGTGTTTGGATGTATATGCGGCGCATTAAGCGTTCCGGTGCTCATCGGTTTACAAAAACAATGGGTCTTTATAAATGAAGAGTTACGCGTGTTTACCAGTATCGTTTTGATATTTGGTCTGATTGGTTTTGGGCTATTTGGCGGGACGATTATGGCTCATATAGCGCAGAGTATCAGCTTGTTTAGCACGAGTGCTTTTATGTTTTTACCACATGAAAACCTGGCCGGATGGCCGTTAATATGGGTGCTTTTACCGTGTTTTATTGGTGGAATGAGTTTGTCCACGACAGGGGGCATGAAAGTATCACGCCTGATTATTCTTATAAAAGATATTCTTCGGGGACTTAGCTATCTGGCTTACCCATCGCGGGTGCATGGTATAAAATTAAATGACCGCCGTTTAACCGAGATTGATAATGCATCTATACGGGTATATTTATCAATTTTAATTCTTTTGATTGCAGGCGGATTGCTTATATATGGAATGCTTGGGCATGATTTGATTACAAGTTGGAGTTTGATTATGGCTATGATCACCAATAGTGGCGCTATTTTATTTATGAGTGCAACATATAATTTATTTGCTGAATTGCCACTTTTCTCGCAATTTATTGCGGCGCTCTTTATGATTATCGGGCGATTAGAACTTGTAATATTTTTCACCTTACTTAATAAAGATTTCTGGCACAAGGGGCCATTAAGAGGGGCTCTATAGGAGGGGATGACTTTATGTCACGTATTGCATATTGTAATGGTCGTTATACGGCTTTGAACACACCGGCAATTTTTATTGAAGATCGCGGTTATCAATTTGCCGATGGCATTTATGAGGTTTGTTTGGTGCAACGGGGACAGTTTATTGATGAGGACTTGCATCTGACGCGGTTGCAAAAATCTCTGGAATTTGTTGATATAAAATTGCCAGTTACGCTAAAAACCTTGCGCTTTATTATGCGTGAAACCGTGCGCCGCAATCATTTGCATTATGCAAAAGTTTATATTCAGGTAACGCGGGGCATTGCGTCAGCAAAAATCGGGCGTGATCATGCAGGTGAACCGAATATGCGCGCGCATTTAACCGTTACGGCGCGTCCTATAGATATAAACAAGCATTTCGGGCTATCGGATAAGAAAATAAAAGTGATCACCTTGCCGGATGATAGGTGGGCACATTGTCATATTAAATCACTTGGGCTGTTGCCAAATATTCTTGCGCGGCGTATGGCGCACGCACAAGGTGTGGATGATGCATGGTTGGTGGATGAGGCAGGCTTTATAACCGAAGCAACATCGGCAAATATATGGATTGTTGATAAGCATGGTGTTTTGCGCACGCATCAGGCGGATCAAAAGATTTTGGGCGGCATTACGCGTCATGCTTTATTTACCATTTGTGAGGGTTTACAAATCAAGGTTAGTGAAGAGCCATTTCGTATTGAGGATGTGTTATCTGCACGCGAATGTTTTTCCACAGCGTCCACAATGATTATAACACCGGTTATTTGTGTAAATGGCACGAAAATTGCGGATGGTCAGACAGGCATATATGCAAAGAAATTAGCAGATGCTTATAGTGATTATGCGGAATATGGCGAAGAAAAATGGAAAAAGTTAATAAAAAGTTAATAAATTGATTGCTTTTTGCGGCGTCTCTATTACACTCATAAGTGGTGGGAATGAGCGCAGCAAAATCATTGATTTGGTGTTTTCGCGTAGAAGAAGGTAGGGCGCCTTTATGTAAAATTAACAAGTAATAGCCATTATGCCCAAATGGTTAAGACGGAGAGTAATCCATGTTAAATAGTAACGCAAAAATTCATGATATTTCATCTGATCCTCTAACAAGTGATGCGGCCAGTGAAAATTTGGAAACCGTATTTTTAAGCCATATTTGTCGCCAAAAAGTGCCGCTTACGGTATTTTTAGTCAATGGTGTTAAGCTACAAGGCAGCATTACGGATATTGATGATGCAACTGTATTGCTTAGTCGCGACGGACATGACCAGCTTGTTTACCGTCACGCCATTTCGACAATTATGCCGGTTGATCCCGTGGTATTTGCAAACGCATAATGTGAAATAGGCGCGGCAGGTGATATACGTTCCATACGGCCTATTTATGATGACGCTTTGCTTGTTGCCAGAGGGCTTCCATAGCTGTGAGGTCACGTGTGGCAAGGGCAGGGTCTGCATGTTCCATATAGTGGAATCGCGTGGTAAACTTGTGACTGGCACGGCGTAAAGCCGCTTCTGGATTGATATTCAAGTGTCGCGCCAGATTGGCAACGACAAACAAAATATCGCCCAGCTCGTCTTCAAGGCGGTCTGGATTGTGCGAAGGCATTTCTTCTTGTAATTCAGTAATTTCTTCTTGTAACTTACTGAAAATATGAGATGAATCTTCCCAATCAAAACCAATTTGTGCCGCGCGGTTTTGTAACTTTACAGCATAAGACAGTGCCGGTAAATTATGCGGTATATCGGCAAGTAAACTATCTGTTTGTTTACCCTTAGCACGCTTTTCGGCAGCTTTTATGCTTTCCCAATTTTGTGTTGCATCCTGTATATCGGTTATGTGTTTATCCCCGAAAATATGTGGGTGTCGGCGGCGCATTTTTTCTATAATCGCGTATGTTACATCGTTAAAATCAAATATGTCTTTTTCTTCGGCCATGCGGGCATGGAAAATAACTTGAAACAGTAAATCACCCAATTCATCTTTCAAATCATCCATATCACCACGGGCTATGGCATCAGCCACCTCATAGGCTTCCTCAATCGTGTAAGGCGCGATACTGGCAAAGTCTTGTTGCTTATCCCACGGGCAACCAGTTTCAGGATCACGTAAGCGCGCCATAAGTGTGCGTAACTCTTCAATAATATGGGTTGGTGCTGACATGATTGGGTAGATTATAAGTCGATTCCACGAAACATTTTACAGCTAGCGGCAATTATTTTGTTATGAGCGGATGATTCTAATATGCGCCTTATTAAAGACGATGGGAAGCTAGGGTTAAAAGAATGTTATTACTCTAAGAAGCTCTCTAATCCAAAGGTTTTATGTCGGAAAAACTGTCTATTATAAAGTATTATAGGTAAACACACTTATTATTTAACATAATATATATTATGCGACATTTATTTATAATTAAAGTGATGTCGTTTTATGGACATTTTTTAATTTCCAGCTATAATTTTGTGGGTTCGCTTGGTTTAAGCTCTTTTATGGAGGTATGTGAAAGATGCCTATATACGCTGCTGATAAACACCCGATGGATCATATTGACATTCGCGCATTTGATTTTGACTATGCCGATATATCTTTAGACCATACGGTATGGAGTCAATCATCGCCAGAGTTTTCCATATTTATAAATGCGCTTGGCGTGCATGTGCCCTATTTCGAACGTTATCTTGTGCGCGCTTTGAATATGGCAAAAAGAGAGATTGATGATCCGCAATTACGCAAAGACATTGTCGCCATTACGGCACAAGAAGCACATCATGCGCGTAATTTCATTGCGTATAATAAATGGCTATCGCGTAAATATCCGAAAATTGCCGTTCTTGATGCCGAAGCCCGTGATTACTTTTCGCAACGCGGTAAAAAAGATAAGTTGAAACGTTTGCTCGGCTTTACAGCTGGTTATGAAACATTCACCTTTTTGGCGGGTATGATTATCCTCAATAATTACGATAAATGGCTTAGTGAGTCACATCCGGTTATGAAGGCGTTATGGGTGTGGCATCAGGTGGAAGAGGTTGAGCATGGTGAGGTTGCTTTCAATGTGTATAAAGCCCTTTACGGCGAGCACGAATTTTATCGCAAATGGATGGTTTTATATGCCGGCTATCACATTGTGAAGGAGACCTTTCGGGCCTATTTCCATATGTGTCGTATCGAGGGTTACTTCAAAAATCCGTTTCGAGCGGCCAAAGCACTTTATTTTTTTACAAGAACATTTTTATCCATGGCGTGGCATGCACGCCCTATCTTTTTACGCCGCTATAAACCGCGGGCGCACCCTTTGGTGACAACAAAGCAAAACCCGATTGCGGTTGCGTGGCGGCATTATGTTGATGATGGCGGCACGGTTTTGGAAATTGATAAGAAAAAAATGAACGAAATAATGCGCCACCATAAACCAGTATAAAAGGGAGACCACTTATGCAAAATTTACAAAAATTACTTATTGGCCATGGTATTTTAATTCTTGCAATCGCTATGCTTGCCGGCTTTATGTTGGCTTTCGGTTTGATTGGGGGGCTTGAATTATTTCCGGGATTCATTGTTGAGATGCCCTATTACGGCACAAGTGACGGGTGGGCGCGCGCGCATACGGGGGGTGCGTTAAACGGCATCATGCTGATTGTTATTGCCCTTGCTTTGCCGCTTATTCCGTTAAGCGCGGCTATGGTAAAGAAAACCACTTATGGGCTAATTTTTGTCGGCTGGGCGAATACGGTATTTTACTGGTTCGGGAATGCATCTTCCAATCGTGCGTTAAGCCTTGGGGATAACCCGCTTGGCGGCACAAATTTTTTCGGCAGTATTGGCTATGGTGTCGCCATTATTGGGGCTTTTGTGCTTATTTGGCTATTGCTTTATGCGGCATGGCGTTTATTTGCTACAAGAGACCTAGACTAAACTTTGCATGATTTTATTAACATTAAACTGTAAACTCCAGGCTATCATAAGCGGGAATAATATGTGTCGGTAAGGATGCGGCGAGTGTGTCATAATCCATATCAATATGCAGATTGGTTAAAATGGCGCGTTTGGGCTTAAATTGATCGATAAGCGCAAGCGTTTTTTCAAGGTGTAAATGGGTGGGGTGTGGTTCATAACGCAAAGCATCAATAACCCAGCAGGAAAGCTCTGAAACAGCAGTATAACTTTCTACGGGTAAATCGCTTATATCCGGGGTATAGGCCGTGTCGCCGATACGAAAGCCCAGCGCGTCAATGCGTCCATGGTGCACAAGAAAGGGGTGAAATTGAATAGCCCCCCCTTCCCCTTCAATATTTATTGGCGTGTTTTGGGCAGTAATAAGATTGGCAGTTAGAACAGAGGGATAGATTGAATTTTTATGCTGTTCAAAGCAATAGGCAAAACGCGCGGTGAGCGTCTGGCTGGTTGCGGCATCCATCCATACATTTATGCGTCTTTTTTGTGCATAAACCAGCGCGCGTATATCATCTATACCATGGGTTTGGTCGGCATGATCATGTGTGTATAAAATACCATCCAGGCTGTTTATACCTGCATCGAGTAATTGTGCCCGCATATCGGGCGATGTATCAATAAGAACGCTTGTTTCGCCTTGCGTGCCTTTGCGCCTTATGAGAAGCGAACAGCGCGTGCGTCTGTTTTTATCATTTTTCGGGTCGCATGCCCCCCAGTCGCCGTTAATGCGCGGCACGCCGCCAGAAGAGCCACAGCCTAATATACGAAATTGTAACTGCATCACCCCTATTCCGCTTTGCTAAAGAGACGGTAAAAATTCTGTGTGGTGGCAGTATATAAGTCTTGGGTAGATACATCTTTGAGTTCTGCAAGATAATCGGCTGTATGCACCACGAAAGAGGGCTCATTGCGCGCACCGCGATGCGGCACAGGGGCAAGAAAGGGCGCATCGGTTTCCACAAGCAGACGGTCTAGCGGAATATGCTTGAGTGTATCGCGTAAGGCTTGTGCGTTTTTGAACGTCACAATGCCGGAAACGGAAATATAAAACCCGATATTTAAGGCGCGCCATGCTAACGCATCACTTGCGGTAAAGCAATGGATAAGGCCGGGAAAAGCCCCCTGCTCCATTTCCTCTTCTAAAATGGCGCATGTATCTTCATCTGCATTGCGCGTATGCACAATAAGCGGTAATTGGGTTTTGCGGCTTGCGGCAATATGCGCGCGAAATTGCTCTTGTTGTATGCGTTTGGGGCTATTTTCATAAAAATAATCCAGCCCCGTCTCGCCAATGCCGATAACTTTCTTATGGTTAGCAAGGGCGACAATATCATCGCATTGCGCCAGCGCTTCATTTTCGGCTTCATGCGGGTGCGTGCCGATTGTGCACATAATATCGGGATAAGTTTCGGCCAAGCTGATAATCTCTTGTGCTTTGCTTAGCTTGGTTGAAATGGTGAGCATACGCTCTACACCCGCCGCACGCGCGTTGGCGATCACCGCATCGCGGTCTTTATCATAATCGGGAAAGTCTAAATGGCAATGGCTATCAATAAGCATAAATATATCTCATATATATTGACCATCATCGACAGTAATAAGCGTGCCGGTCATCCCGCGCCCTGCAGCGCCTGCAAGTAAGAGTAAGGCGCCGTCTAAATCGGCTTTTTCGCCCAAACGCCTGCGCGGCCAGCTATTGATTTGCTTTTTACCGCCTTCTGTTTCCCACCAGAAATCATTGATTTCAGTTGCGATATAGCCCGGGCAAATGGCATTGACATTGATATGGTAACGCGCCCATTCACGCGCAAGCCCCTTTGTCATCATGGCAAGGGCAGCTTTGGACATACAATAAGGCGTAATGCCCGGTAAAACCCGATAACTCCCGACCGAAGCAATATTGATAATGCGCCCTTCACTCTTTCGCGCAATCATGCGCCGCGCAGCCTCTCGCGCCAGAAAAAAGGGCGCGGTCATATTGGTATCAATAATTTGCTGATATTCCGCAGGGCTTATTTCATGGGCCGGCTTGGTGATATTCATGCCTGCATTATTCACCAGAATATCAACCGGCATATGGGCGGCCTCTGCAGCAACAAAAACAGCTTCAATAGACTCTGCTTTGGTAACATCTAATTCATAGGGTAATATGTGCGTATTATATGCGTTAAGCTCGGTTTTCAAATTTTCCAGCCTATCCATACGGCGCGCGGCAATGATAATATTTGCCCCGGCAGCAGCTAAAATATGTGCAAAGCGTTCGCCAAAGCCAGAACTTGCACCTGTAATAAGTGCAGTTTTTCCGCTTAAGTCATAGTAATCTTTTATATTTACACTATCTGTCATATTGCCTCCATGCAGAAATTATATCATAGTTACGCCTATTCGTAGATATAAGCTACCCATAGGCATAAAATTATGACAGATACCAAACCTCTTTTGCAAATTGATATTATTTCCGATGTGATTTGTCCCTGGTGCTTTATCGGCAAGCGCAAGCTGGATATGGTGTTGTCGCAATTACAAGATTATCGGGTTAATCTTATTTGGCGTCCGTTTCAGCTTAACCCGCATATGCCTGATGCGGGACGCGATTATAAGCAGCAAATGCAGGCGAAATTTGGCGAAATAGCCGGGCGTGCCATGCGTGAAAACCTTATCAGTGTTGCGCAGGGAACGGGGATCAGTTTTAACTTTGAAAAAATCACCCGCATTCCCAATACACTTAACGCGCACCGGCTTATACGCTGGGCGGCACCGGCAGGGGCGCAGCATCATGTAGCAGAGGCTTTGTTTTCTGCTTATTTCGAGCATGGGCAGGATGTGGGTGATAAAAACACCTTATGCGCCATTGCCGAACAAAACGGGCTTGATGTCGCGTCTATAGAGGCCATGCTGGATAGCGCGCAGGATATTCAGGCCATTAGAGAGGATGATGCTGCAGCACGTGATATGGGGGTGGCGGGTGTGCCAACCATTTTGGTGGGGGGAAGGTTTCTGCTTTCCGGTGCGCAAGAACCGGAAACGATTATACGCTTTTTCACGCGTGCACTTGAAAAATTGCAAAAGCAGACGGAAACTTCTAAACATGCATAAATTATGCATAATGTTGTTTCTGACTATGTTTAGTGTTAGCGGGTGCAGTGCCTGTTATATGGGGCATAATATTCGCGTATGCGCGCCGCATATCCCCCTGCCTACACCACAAGCTGGCAAATAAATCCTATGCAAAGTTTTCATGTCGAAGCGGTTCACCTACCCCCTGAGGTAGAAAAAACCCGCAAAGATATTCGCAGTTTTTTAGCATATTATAAGGATGCATGGGCGCCACAAAAGCGGGTTAATTCTTGGTCTGTGGGCGATGCGGCATTTAGCGCCGCTTTAGGTGATGCAGGCTTTATCGGCATGGTGTGGCCAAAGCATTATGGCGGGCATGAGAAAAATGCGCTTGAGCGCTATGTGGTGCTTGAGGAATTACTTGCTGCTGGTGCGCCGGTTGGCGCGCATTGGATTGCTGATAGGCAAAGCGGGCCTTTATTATTACGCTATGGTTCAGAAAAGTTACGTCGTGCCTATTTGCCTGACATGGCACGCGGCAGGCTTTATGCGTGTATCGGACTTAGCGAGCCTAATGCGGGTTCGGATTTGGCCAGCGTGCGCACGCACGCACATTGCGTAGGCGAAAGCTGGATTATAAATGGACAAAAAATCTGGACCAGCGGCGCGCATCGGGCACATATTATGATTGCGCTGGTGCGGACGCAAAAAGGCTCTTCACGTAATCAGGGCCTGTCGCAAGTCCTCATTCCGATGGACACGCCAGGTGTGCGTGTGCGTCCGATTATTGATCTGGCAGGCGGGCATGATTTTAATGAAGTGTTTTTTGAAAATGTGCGCGTGCCGCAGGAAAATCTTTTGGGCGTAGAGGGCGAAGGATGGGCGCAAGCGACGGCAGAGCTTTCCCTGGAGCGCGCAGGGCCAGAGCGATATTTATCTGCTTTTCCACTTTTGGCAGAGCTTATCCGCCACAATCAAACACATCCCCATGCGCGCCTGACGGCCTTAATCGGCAATTTATCCGCACAATTATGGACCTTGCGGCATATGTCTTTATCTGTCGCAGTGAAAATGAACCGTGGCGAAGACCCGGCGCATGAAGCGGTTATGGTCAAAGATTTGGGTAATAAATTTGAACAGGATATTCCACAACTTATACATGCGATTTTGGGGCTTGATTTACACGGTGACGATGCGCTTGCGGCCATGCTTGTTCAGCTTTTGCAGATGTCTCCCTCTTTTTCATTGCGTGGGGGCACGCGCGAGATTTTACGCGGTATTATTGCACGCGGATTGGGGCTTAGATGAGTGAAGCGCGCACATTGCTGATTGCTATGGCCGAGCGCCTCTTTGCGGATATCGCTCAAAATCCGTTTGATGTGCAGCAACGCAAAATAGATGAGAGCGGGCTGGCGCTTTTATTGGTGCCAGAGGCGAAGGGCGGCTTTGGTGGCAGCTGGCATGATGCCTATTTCCTATTTCGGTTAGCCGGATTTCATGCGTTAGATTTTCCACTTTGTGAATTGATTATTGCCCAGTTTTGCTGCGGGCAAACAAGCGATACCCTCATTATGCCTGCCTTGCATTGTGACGGTAAGGCGGATGGCACGCGTTTCTCAGGAACATTGACTGTGCCATATGGTCATCAGCCCGATTATATTATCGGTTATAATGAAACAGATATAGTCATGCTTGCTGCGGGTGATGGCAAGATAGCCCGCAAGAAAAATATTGCCGGCGAGCCACGTGATATTATTTCTTTTCAAACAGCACACTACACAAAATTACCAAAACCGCCCTTCCCGCTTTCAGATATGTTATGTCTGGCACGCTGTGCTCAAATTGCCGGTGCACTTGATGCGGCATTAGCGTTATCTGTAGACTATGTCAATCAGCGCGAACAATTTGGTAGACCTTTGGCAAAGTTTCAAGCGGTGCAACAATCGCTTGCCGAATTTGCGCTGGAGGCCGCTGCGGCTAATAATGCGGCTATGGCAGCGTTTCAGGCTGCTGAAACAGGGACGCTTGATTTTGCTGTGGGTGCCGCAAAATTACGCGCCAATATGGCCGCTGGCGAAGGCGCGCGCATTGCGCATCAGGTGCATGGTGCAATGGGCTTTACACAAGATTATGCCTTGCACCCTTTAAGCAAAAGATTATGGGCATGGCGGGCAGAATGTGGCACAGATGCGGTTTGGGAACATCATTTGGGCACACAGATTTGCACGACACTATCTGCCGATACTATGTGGGATTTTATCGTTAGGCAATAAAACTCTCAAAACCTAACGCATCAGCCAATGAGCCCGCTGTAATTGCCGTTGCAAACCCTTTATGTGTGCTTAAAAAATTAAGCGCGAAAAAATGCGCACTGGTTATTTTGCGTGTGGAAAAATTGCTTGTATTTTGCATACAGGCAAGCCCGCCACGTGCAAGATAATGTCCCCCGGCACACAGCGCAAATAAACGCAAATAAGGGGTTGCCCCTGTCATGGCAGCTTTTTGATTGCCGCTCTTTAATTGTGTAAGTAGCCATGTATTTACATCGCATAATGTATCCAGTGCATCATCGAGCTGCTTGCCCGTTTGGCTTAATAAAGCATGGTTACTTTTGCGGCATTGCCGAGCTGTTTCGCGCATTTCATCGATAAAGCTCTGGGCAATGGCACCGTCTTTTAATGGGAGTTTGCGCCCGACTAAATCCATTGCCTGAATGCCATTTGTGCCTTCATAAATTGTAAGAATACGGGCATCACGCACAAATTGCGCCGCACCGGTTTCTTCCATAAACCCCATGCCGCCATGAATATTCACCCCAATTGCAGCCACCTCATTGGCTATATCGGTGGAAAACGCCTTGGAAAGCGGCGTAAGCAAATCATTCTTTAACTTTGCGTGTTCATCCTTTTGGCTATGTGCCATATCGGCCATAATGGCATTTTCATAGCAAAGCGCACGCGCTGCATCGGTTAGGCACCGCATGGTCATGAGG
The DNA here is from genome assembly GCA_965227805.1 of Parvibaculaceae bacterium. GTDB lineage: Bacteria > Pseudomonadota > Alphaproteobacteria > RS24 > RS24 > CBDDGJ01. The sequence goes on from CBDDGJ010000004.1 coordinate 244,441, forward strand.
CTGCGTTGTATATCCGGATGTGCAATAATGGAAACAGCATTATGATCCGTTTTTGCGGCATCTATGGCGCGGCCTTGTTTGCGTTCCCGGGCATAATGAAAGGCTTTTTGTGTCGCCGCCTCGGCAATGCCCACGCCTTGCAAGCCCACATGCAAACGCGCATTATTCATCATGGTGAACATGCAGGCCATGCCTTTTCCTTCTGCGCCGATAAGCCAACCTGTTGCGCCCCCAGTTTCACCAAAGGCCATGACACAAGTGGGGCTTGCATGAATACCCAGTTTTTGTTCAAGCCCGATACAGCGCACATCGTTACGCGCGCCAAGCGTGCCATCTTCTTGCACAAAAAATTTCGGCACGACAAATAAAGAAATACCCTTTGTGCCGGCAGGTGCCTCGGGCGTGCGGGCAAGCACAAGATGAATAATATTCTCTGCCATATCATGATCGCCATAAGTGATGAAAATTTTTGTGCCGGTAATTTTATAACTGCCATCTGTTTGCGGTATGGCTTTGGTTTTAATCGCACCAACATCTGAGCCCGCTTGCGGTTCGGTTAGATTCATTGTTGCCGACCACGCACCGCTTACGACTTTGTGTAAATATTTTTGCTTTTGCTCTTCGCTCGCATGTGCGGATAAAGCCTCCATACCGCCATTGGACAGCATGGGGCAAAGCTGAAAGCTAATATTGCTATTCATCATTTCGGTAACGGCATTTGAAAGCGCAAGCGGTAGGCCTTGTCCGCCATATTCGCTTGGTGCGGCAAGGGTTGACCAGCCGCTTGCAACATAGTGTTGATAGGCTTGTGTAAACTCCGCCGGCATATGGACGCCTTCATCTGTAAGCTGCGGGTGCTTGCGATCGCCAAGACGGTTTAGCGGCGCAATAATATCATCGGCAAATTTTGCCGCTTCTGTCAAAATAGCATCCAGTAAATCTGTGCTTAAATCCGGATATGCCCCGCTTTCAATGAGCCGTTCAAAGCCCGCTTCCTGGTGCAATGCGAATTTAATTTCTTCCACCGGTGCCTGATAATCCATCTTACGCCCCTATTTTGTTTGCTTGTCTATGTGATCGTTTTGATTTATACAATTTTTATCTTTGAACACGCAAGGGGGAAAGACATGATTGCCCGCGAAAATGGGTATGGATTGGCAAAACCGGCACTGAAATACTGGGTGACAGGTGCGATGCTTGTATCGATTATTGGGCTTTATGCGAGTTTTGCCCAATCTGCTACTGTGGCGGATTATCGTTTTTGGACGCGCGTGACGGCACAAATTTCCTTTATCTATTTCATATTAAGCTATGCCGCTGCGCCGTTTTATCAGTTAAGCCAAAACCCCCTATTTGATTTTTTGCGGCGGCATAGACGCAATAGCGGGCTTGGCTTTGCCTTTACGCATAGTGTGCATTTAATCGCGCTTATCTTATATATGCAGCGTAGTGATGAGACGCTTTCACTTACTGTTTGGATTGGTGGTGGAGGCCTTTATGTTCTTATGTATCTTATGGCCTTTACCTCTAATGATGCTGCGATAAGGCGTTTGGGGCTTAAAAAATGGCGTATTGTTCATACAATCGGCGCGCATGTTTTGGCTTTTGTATTTTTTGTCTCTTTTATGGGTAAGGCGATGACTGAGCCGGTTGAGATAAAATATTATGGCTTTTTGGGTGCGATTACGGCGATTATTGCTTTACGGATTATCCAATTCGGGGCAGTCTTAATAAGACGCATATAGCCGATAAATGCGTCTATGGCGGGCTATAATGCGCCCGCTGTCTTTAGGGTATCAATATCAGTTTCACTCAACCCCCACTCTTGTAACACCTCTTCATTATGCTGGCCATTATAAGGCGGGGGTGATTGAATTTTACTTTGCGTGCGGCTAAAGCGCGGCGCGACATTGGGTTGCATCATACCAAAAGCCTCGGTGATGGTTGCACGGTCTTTATTATGTGGATGGTGTGCGGCTTCGGCCAAATCCAGAATGGGGGCATAGCAAATATCGGTGCCCCCCATAATTTCATCCCATTCATCACGGGTTTTGGTTTTTATAATTGTGCTCAGTTTCTCACGCATAGCCGGCCAATTTTTACGGTCATGCTGATTGGCGAATGCGTCTGCTGGCAAATCTGCCTTTTCGCACAATAAAGCGTAAAATTGTGGTTCAATAGAGCCGAGTGAAATAAATTTTTCATCTGCCGTTTCATAGACACCATAAAAATGCGCCCCGCCATCAAGCATATTATTTTCGCGCTCCAAATTCCAGAAGCCTTGCTTGTGCATGGTAAAGAACATGGTCATAAGCGATGTCGCGCCATCTGTCATAGCGCAATCAATCACCTGCCCTTGCCCTGTGCGTTGCGCTTCGAATAAAGCTGCACATATGCCCATAGCCAGATAAAGCGCGCCGCCACCAAAGTCACCAACTAAATTAAGTGGCGGAATGGGATGGTCTTTGGGGCCAATCGCGGCTAAGGCACCGCTTAATGAAATATAATTAATGTCATGCCCTGCGGCTTGTGCCCATGCACCATATTGCCCCCAACCTGTCATGCGGCCGTAAACTAGTTTCGGGTTTCTTGCCAGGCATATATCCGGCCCTAACCCTAAACGTTCCATCACGCCGGGGCGAAAGCCCTCTTGCAGGGCATCGGCTGTTTCAATCAGTTTCAAACAGGTTTCGATCGCTTCGGGTTTTTTCAAATCCAGCGCGATAGAGCGTTTGCCGCGTCCGGCAATATCGAGCGGCATATCGGTTGAGCTTTGTGCTGTTTTGCGGTCAATGCGTATAATATCTGCGCCCATATCGGCAAGCAGCATCGCACAAAATGGCCCTGGTCCTATGCCTGCAAATTCCAGAATTTTAACACCGTTTAGTGGTCCGCTTCCCATATGCTTCATCTCCCTTATGTTCTGATGTTTCTATATGATACCAAAATACGGGCTATGGCAAGCCTCGATTTATACGCTCTTATTTGACATCAATATCAAGCTCTTTAATTTTTTTGCGTAATGTATTGCGGTTAAGCCCTAATATCGTGGCGGCTTTGAGTTGATTATTGCGCACGATTTTAAGTGTTTCAATAATAAGGGGGCGTTCGACTTCGCTAATGATACGGTTATATAATCCTGGCGGGGGTAATGTATCACCACATTCGGCAAAGTAATGATTGAGATAATGCCTTAGGCTTTCTGCAAAATGCTGGGTATCCGCCCTATTATCACTTTGCGCGTCCTTATTTTGTGCCAGTTCGGTTTGAATACTCTCAGTGCTGATGACTTCTTCTGTATAAAGGGCGGCAATGCGTAGAATAAAGTTACGCAATTCGCGCACATTGCCCTCCCATTTTTGTTTTTGCAGAATTTCCAGTGCGGCATTATCTATTATTTTTTCAGATAAGCCCTGTTTCACACTTTCGCGTAAAAAATGGCGTGCAAGTAAGGGGATATCCTCGCGCCGTTCGCGTAAAGGTGGAAGGCGTAAGGGAATAACATTTAAGCGAAAAAATAAATCCTCCCGAAAAAGACCCTGGGCGATAAGGCGGCGTAAATCCTGATGCGTTGCGGCAATAATGCGCGCATCGGTGCTGATTGTGTAGCGCGCACCCACGGGCATATATTCACCATCTTGCAAGACGCGCAATAGGCGCGTTTGTGCGTCAAGCGGCATATCGCCGATTTCATCTAAAAATAATGTGCCCCCCCGCGCCTGGGCAAAGCGCCCTTCCTGACGTTGCACAGCACCGGTAAACGCCCCCTTTTCATGGCCAAATAATTCGCTTTCAATCAGATCTTTTGGGATGGCAGCCATATTGAGCGCAATAAATGCGCCTTGTTTACGTGTGCCATAATCATGCAGTGCCCGTGCGACAAGTTCTTTTCCCGTCCCGCTTTCACCGGTTATGAGAACGGAAAGATCATTTTGCGTAAGGCGGGCAACCGCGCGGTAAATATCCTGCATTGCTGGCGAGCGTCCAATAAGGGGTAACGCCTCTTCGTCTTGCTCGGTTGTGCGTGCTGCTGTGCGCGGTGTCTCTAATGCACGGGTAACGAGACTTAGCAATTCCTTTAGATCAAAGGGCTTAGGTAGATAATCATAAGCCCCCTGCTCGGCAGCGGCAATGGCGGTTGAAAGTGTGTTTTGTGCACTAATCACAATGATTGGCATATGTGGGTGGTGCTTTTTTATACGTGGAATAAGGTCAAAAATATTTTGATCGGGCATCACAACATCACTAATTAAAAGGTCGCTTGCCTCCTTTGTCATGGCTTGCCACAGGCTTGCGGCACTTGCCACACTTTTCACATCATAGCCTGCCCGCCGCAAGGCTTGGGTTAGAACCGTGCGAATGGCCTGGTCATCATCGGCAATTAGAATACGTGCTTTATTCATATTTATTCCTTATGAGCCTCATTTGTTTCTTTTGAAGGAGCAAGCGGCGCCATGGGTAATAGCACACGAAAAACCGTTAAGTCGTTCGCGTGCTCATATTCCACTATGCCGCCATGATCCCCGATAATTTTGGCAACCATCGCTAGCCCTAAGCCGGAACCGCCGGTTTTATCGGTCACAAAGGGGTCAAATAAATGTGCGGCAATATCTTCCGAAACACCGGGACCATTATCAATAATGCTAAATTCCAATGGCAAACTTACACGGTTTACGCGTCCGGGTAAGGTTAATTTAATACCCGGACGAAATGCCGAACAAATTTTAATTTCTGCAGTGGGCTGGTCTCCGATAGCTTCGACGGCATTTTTTATCAGATTCAAAAAGGCCTGAATGAGCATATCCTTATTGCCCAAAACATGGGGCAATGAAGGGTCATATTGCTCGATGAATTTAACATGGGCGCCAAATCCGGCTACAGCAAGCCGGCGTATATGGTCTAATATGCTATGCATATTTATGGAGTCATTTAATTGTGGCGGCTGATTGGTGAACACCTCAAACTGGTCAACCAAAGCGGCAATGCGGTCGGTTTCATCACAGATAAGTTGTGTTAGTTCACCATTTGCCGCGCTATTGTCAAGCTCCAATAATTGCGCTGCACCCTTTATGCCCGAAAGCGGGTTTTTAATTTCATGGGCAAGCATTGCCGCCATGCCACTTACTGAACGTGCGGCACCACGATGGGTTAATTGCTGGTCTATTTTATATGCCATAGATCGTGGCTGGATGACCAATAATATGCAGTTTTGTTCATAAAGAGGCACGACTTGTAAATCGACAATACGTCTTTTCCCCGTGCTATGGGATAAATATGGATGCGTTAAGTCAATATCATATTCGTTAAAACTTTCATGGGTTTGTAATGATTTCTCAATTAAAAAATTAACCGGCGAAGCTGGCGGGATGACGTCTGAAAAATTACGTTGCTTTAATAACTCGCTTCCCATGCCGAAAAACTCTTCTGCCGCAAAATTTGCATATTCAATGGTGCTGGGGGGAGAGATAATCAAAACCGGCTCTGGCAATGCCGCTAAAATTTTTGCTGTATCAACGGGCATTAGGCAGCGCGCTCTTGCGGTTTGGTTTGATAAAGCGTGGCCATCGCATCACGCACGGCAGCGGCTTCGTCCAGGCGGCAAATATGGGCACGAATGGTTTTGGCCATGTTTTTATCGTCTACAAAATAATCAATGAAACCGGCTAAATGTTTGCGTGCGACGCGAACGCCAAGGGTCTCACCATAAAAGGCAATGGTTGCATCATACCAGTCTTGCATAATCTTGTTTTGTTGTTGTGCTGAGGGCGGGCGCGGTTGTTTGCCTGTTTGCAAATAGGTTGCAATCTGTGCAGGCAACCAGGGTTGACCAATGGCAGCACGCCCGATCATTACGCCATCTGCGCCTGATTGCGCGCGTGCGTGTTTTGCCGTTTTGCCATCACAAATATCACCATTTGCAATAAGCGGCAGCGTGCAGGCGGCACGCACGGCATTTATGGCGTAATGATCGGCTTTTCCCTTATAAAACTGGCAGCGTGTGCGCCCGTGAATGGTTAGCATTTGCACGCCCAAATCTTCGGCGATGCGCGCGAGTATAGGCGCATTTTTATGGGTATCATCCCAGCCTAAACGCATTTTCACGCTTACCGGTTTTGTTGTGGCGTTGATCACGGCAGATATAAGCGTTGCAGCGTGTTTTTCATCGCGCATTAAAGCCGCGCCCGAAGCCCCTCCCGTAACGCGCCGTGCCGGGCAGCCCATATTGATATCAATCATATCCGCCCCGGCGGCTTCTGCTAATTCCGCCCCGCGTGCGAGCCAATGGGCATCGCGTCCTGCAAGTTGCATAATGAAAGGCGTTAACCCCTTCCCATGAGCACGGCGCACCATATCAGGGCGCATATGTGCAAGGGCATCACAGGCCACCATTTCGGAAACCGTCATTACCGCGCCTAATTTTGCGACGCATTGGCGAAAAGGGTGATCTGTAACGCCGGACATAGGCGCCAATAAAACCCGTCCGTTAAGAGAAAGTTTACTGATTGATATGCTCATAATTTAAGCAATATATAACAAATCAATAAAATGCACAAATATTATGCATGTTTTGCGCTATAGAAAAATGAAAAGAAACAGGTTACTATGGTGCTGAATGGTTACGAAAGAGAAAATAAAATGTGCCGCCCTTATTGTTGCTGGTGGACGCGGCACCCGTGCCGGCGCGGGTGTGCCGAAGCAATATCGCCCTATAGTTGTTGCTGGCATGGTGCACCCCGTTCTTGCTGCGACATGCAACGCTTTTCTGATACATGATAAGATTGATGCAGTGCAGGTGGTCATTCATGCAGATGATTCTGCACTTTACCACGATGCACTTGCGGCTTTGCCGCAAGAAAAACTTTTACCTGTTGTTTTTGGCGGCGAGACACGACAAAGCTCTGTTTTTGCCGGGCTTAATGCTCTGAAACCCTATGCACCGCAACATGTTCTTATCCATGATGGCGCGCGTCCTTTTGTGAGCGTTGCCCTTATTGAGCGGGTATATATGGCTTTGCACAATGGCAGCGCAGATGGCGTGATTGCCGCACGACCTATCGCGGATACATTAAAACATGTTGAGAATAATATGGTGACGCATACAGTAAATCGAGATAAGCTCTATGGCGCGCAAACGCCGCAAGGCTTCCGGTTTGATGCGCTATATACCACATATGAGAATGCCCCATCTGAAATGACGGATGATGCTGCTCTTTCAGAAAAAGCAGGGTTGAATATTGTGGTGGTCGATGGTGAGGCACAAAATAAAAAATTAACATTTGCTGATGAGTTTGAGCCTATTGCACATTACGTATCACATATGGGCATGGGGGTAGATGTTCACGCATTTTGTGAAGATAAGGCGCGTCCGCTTATGCTGTGCGGGGTTGAAATTGAACATGCGTTGGCATTGGCGGGGCATTCGGATGCAGATGTCGGCCTGCATGCATTATGTGATGCGCTTTATGGTGCGCTTGGTGCAGGTGACATAGGTGAGCATTTTCCGCCCAGCGATATGGCGCATAAAGACCGCCCTTCGGCTGACTTTCTTGCCCATGCCTGTGCACTGGTAAAGGCGCGCGGGGGAAAAATTACGAATTGTGATATAACATTTATTTGTGAAACGCCTAAACTTACACCCTATAAGCCAGTGATGCGGGAAAAATTAGCGACTTTATTAGGTATCGCGGAAACAGCGATCAATGTGAAAGCCACAACAACGGAAAGGCTTGGATTTACGGGGCGAAAAGAAGGCATTACCGCTATGGCGGTTGCGACATTATTATTGCCATCATGATAGGTTTGCATAAAATTCCATACGGGTTACGGTTTTTTTCGCCGGTTGTGCTGATTGCAAGTTTTGGCGGCAGTGGCTTATTGCGTCCCGCATCAGGCACATGCGGGAGCTTAGTTTCTGCTTTAATTGGGTTTTTCTTATTATTATATATCAATCAATTATATTTTATAATTATTTCACTTGTTTTATACTTTATTGGTGTGTGGGCATGCCGTAAATGGATTGCGCAAAATGATAAAGATCAAGACCCAAGCGCGATCGTGATTGATGAAGCGGCGGCTATGTTTTTGTGCCTTGCCTTTGTGCCCCCAAATTGGGTCGGCGTTGGGGTCGGTTTTCTTCTCTTTCGGTTTTTTGATATTGTAAAGCCCTGGCCGGTAAATTGGGTGGATAAATCATGTAAGGGCGCGCATGGTATTATGCTGGATGACAGTGTGGCTGCAGCGTGGACAATTGGTATGATTTTTACATTAAGTTACTTTAATATTTTATGAAGGAATAAATAGTTATGGAAAGTATTTTCACAAAAAATTTAATTGAAAAAACAACATCTTTGCTTGAAATATGCGCCCAAAAACACTGGCGCATTGCCACGGCAGAATCATGCACTGGCGGGCTTATTGCGGGCCTCATCACAGAAATACCGGGGTCTTCGCATGTGATAGGGCGTAGCTTTATTACCTATTCCAATCGGGCAAAGCGTGAGATTTTGAATGTGCCGGCAGAACTGCTCACAAAATATGGTGCTGTAAGTGAAGAGGTGGTCAGCGCGATGGCACAAAATCTTTTAACTATGACAACCGCAAAATTAACGATTGCCGTATCCGGCATTGCTGGGCCGGGGGGTGGCTCTGCTGAAAAGCCAGTTGGCACAGTGCATATGGCAACGGCTAACGAAAGCGGCATTGTGCATATCAGGCAGACCTTTGGCGATATAGGCCGCGCACAGGTACGGATGGCCACAGTTGCGGCGGCCATTGATATGTTAAGCGCCCGGACAACGTAACATATTAGTCTATTTTTGGTCTGTAAATCGTATCGGCACGGCTTTCAAAAGCATCAATCATGCGCGCCGTGGCGTTTGAAATAAGCGGTGCAATAAGGCGCTTAAATAGCGCAATACGAAAGGTGAAATCCAGCTCAAAATCGATCACGCTCCCCTGCCCGCTTTCATGTGGTGAAAACTGCCATTTATTATATAAATTACGAAATGGTCCTTGTGCCTGCGTGACTTCAATACACAAAGGGGTTTCGAAAAGTTTTACATCGCTGCGATAGCTTCCCCGTAACGCTTTATAGTGAATCATTAAATCTGCTTCTATAAGCTCCTGATAAGCCGCATTGGGGGTGGTTTTCCGGCTTATAATACGTGCACCAGTGCAGTAAGGCAAAAATAACGGATAAGCCTCAATATCTATGACCAGCGCAAACATTTGCGCGGCACTATAAGGGCTATGGCGTTTAAGTTTTATCGTCTGCATGTTTTTTGGCTTTTAGCGCAGCAAAATCTCTATCGGCATGGTGCGATGAGCGCGTCAAGGGTGAGGAGGCGACCATTAAAAATCCCTTCGCCTGTGCAATTTTTGCAAAATTATCGAAGTCTTGCGGGGTAACAAATCGATCAATCGGGGCATGTTTACGCGTGGGCTGCAAATATTGCCCAATGGTGATAAAGTCAATTGATGCTATCCGCATATCATCCATAATTTGCAATATTTCATCACGGCTCTCCCCAAGCCCGACCATAATACCGGATTTTGTGAAAATATCGCTATCAAGCTCTTTTACCCGTTGTAACAGGCGCAATGAGTGAAAATAGCGTGCCCCCGGCCTGATAGACGGATAAAGCCGTGGCACAGTTTCCAGATTATGATTAAACACATCAGGTTTTGCCGCGACAACCACTTCTAGGGCGCCCTCTTTGCGTAAAAAATCCGGCGTGAGCACTTCAATCGTTGTTTGGGGGGATTGTGCGCGAATTTCCTTTATCACCTGTGCAAAATGAGCCGCCCCACCATCAGCGAGATCATCACGGTCAACCGAAGTGATGACCACATGGCGTAAGTCCAGCTTTTGCACCGCAGCGGCAATATGCGCGGGTTCGGCTGCATCAAGTGCGTGGGGCACACCGGTTGAGACATTGCAAAAGGCACAAGCACGTGTGCAAATTTCCCCCATAATCATGAAAGTTGCATGGCGCGCGCTCCAACATTCGCCAATATTAGGGCACGCGGCTTCTTCGCAAACCGTCACTAGATTATGTTGTTTTACGATTGCGCGCGTTTGGGCATATTGCTTTGAACTAGGCGCTTTTACACGTAACCAGGCAGGTTTGCGCAAAATCGGTGTTTCCGGATTATTTTGTTTTTCCGGATGGCGTGGGCGTTTGTGTGTATCAATAATAACCGTCATATAGGGTTTATAACGGAATATGGCAGAAAATTCTATAGGGCTATTTTACGGTATTATATTTAACTGGTTTTGTTCCGCCGGGGGGGCTTCACGTAAAATCATAATTTCATCTGGCGCGATAACCCCTAAAACAATACGGGCGCGTTCGGTAACCATGCCCGGATCATTGGATTTTAATAAGGCAATATTTTGTTCCATATTCCTTATTTCACGCTGCAAATTTGCGTTACGCACCTCCATTGTAGCGATATTCTGAGTGAGAGATATATTGCGTTTATAGCCGTTTTCCCCTGCCCAGCTATGAAACATCAAATAGCTCAGTATAATTACCCCGCACCATAGCCATTTCATTTCACCGAGCTTTTGCAGAGCAAACGCGGCAAATGCAAAGATTATATTAATTTGCTTTTGATGTATTACTATCACTATACCATTCCTCGAATCAGTTTTAGCTAAAAGTGATTCGTTTGGCAAGTGATTATATTATAAAATTAAAACAATAGTTTACAGATAATGGTTTTTTGGTTTGCTAAAAGTGATTCGTTTAACGAATCACTTTCTTACCTTGATAAAGGGCTTGATCGCCTAACGCTTCTTCTATGCGAAGGAGCTGATTATATTTTGCCAAACGGTCTGAACGTGCAAGCGAGCCAGTTTTTATCTGGCCGCAATTTGTGGCAACGGCAAGGTCGGCAATGGTATTGTCTTCGGTTTCTCCCGAACGGTGGGACATAACCGCACTATAAGAGGCCTGATATGCGCTAAAAACAGTCTCTAATGCCTCCGATAACGTGCCGATTTGATTCACCTTAACCAAAATAGAATTGGCAACGCCTTTATCAATGCCTTCGCGCAAGCGTTTTGGGTTTGTGACAAATAAATCATCACCAACAAGTTGCACTTTCGCACCTAAGCGGTCTGTCAGGGCGCGCCAGCCTTCCCAGTCATTTTCATCCATACCATCTTCAATCGAAATAATCGGATAACGCTTACACAAATCCGCATAATAATCGACCATGCCGCCTGCATCGAGTTTTTTACCCTCACCGGATAAATCATAAATGCCCTCTTCACAAAATTCGCTTGCGGCTGGGTCAAGCGCCAGGCAAATATCATCATGCGGTTTATAGCCTGCTGTTTCAATGGCCTGCATGATAAAGCCAAGCGCTGCATCGGCAGACGCCAAATTAGGCGCAAAACCGCCCTCATCGCCAACCCCCGTATTATGGCCGGCGGCATGTAATTGTGCCTTTAGCGTATGAAATATTTCTGCGCCCATACGAATTGCCTCCGCAATATTTTCGGCTGATACAGGCATAATCATAAATTCCTGTATATCGATCGGATTATCCGCATGTGCGCCGCCATTTAGAATATTCATCATTGGCACGGGTAATATAGAGGCCTGTGTGCCGCCGACATAACGCCATAAGGGCAAAGCCGCACTATTTGCAGCGGCTTTGGCAATGGCCAAGGAAACGCCCAAAATCGCATTGGCCCCTAGTCGCTCTTTAGTCTCGGTGCCATCCAGTGCACACATGGTTTGATCAATTTTTAGCTGCTGCGTGGCATCCAGGCCGGAAATTGTATCAAAAATCTCGCCATTTACGGCCATAAGTGCTTTTTGCACGCCTTTTCCCAGATAACGCGATTTATCGCCATCACGTAATTCAACTGCTTCATATTCTCCGGTTGATGCGCCCGAAGGAACCGCCGCTCTGCCGAAACTGCCATCTTCTAAAAGCACATCCACCTCAACGGTTGGGTTGCCACGGCTATCCAATATTTCGCGTCCGATAATTTCGATAATGGCCGACATATCTCATTCCCTTCTTAAATTTTGACAATCTTATATATGAAACTAATCTGCTTTTCAAATGCTTAAAACCACTTGACCCAAACCCTAATTTATTCCAAGTCATAATGCATGGATGGAAACCAAAAAGCATTGCTGTTATTTTCAGGCGGACAAGATTCGAGTATTTGTCTGGCCTATGCATTAAAGCATTATGAACACATAGAAACCATTGGATTTGATTATGGACAAAGGCATAATATAGAGCTTGCCTGTCGTCTGGAGGTTCGGGCGCAGATACAGCAAAAATTTCCTCAATGGGCAAAAAAACTGGGGGCCGACCACATGCTGGATATGCCCGCTTTGGCGCAAATTGGCGGCACGGCGCTTATTGAGGAACGTGCAATTATAATACAGGAAAATAATCTGCCTTCAACCTTTGTGCCGGGGCGAAACTTATTATTTCTAAATTATGCAGCGGCGCTTGCCTATCGGCGAAATATATCGGTTTTGGTCGGTGGCATGTGCGAGACGGATTTTTCCGGCTATCCCGATTGCCGGCGCGACACGCTTGATAAACTTGGTGCCGCCTTACATGCGGGCATGGCACAAAATTTCACCATAGATACGCCGCTTATGCATATGGATAAAGCGCAAAGCTGGGCCTTCGCGCATGAATTAGGTGACGATATATTGGTTGAGCTTATCTGTGAGCATAGCCATAGCTGTTATCTTGGGGTGCGCGATATACGTTATAAATGGGGCTATGGGTGTAATGCGTGCCCGGCATGTGAGTTGCGTGCCCGCGGATTTGCAACATGGCAGGCAAGCAAGCCATGAGCTATAGCGTCAAAGAGATTTACTATACCCTGCAAGGCGAAGGCGCACAAAGCGGACGTGCTGCGGTATTTTGTCGGTTTTCGGGATGCAATTTATGGTCTGGCCTGGAACGTGATCGTGCCCAGGCTATCTGCCGGTTTTGCGATACGGATTTTGTTGGAACCGATGGTCAAAATGGCGGCAAATTCAAAACGGCAGAAGCGCTTGCTACGGCGATAGCCGCACAATGGGTGCATGCGGCATATGATGCGGCTTATGTTGTCTTTACTGGCGGTGAGCCCTGCTTGCAGCTTGATGCGCCGCTGATTGATGCTCTGCATGATATAGGGTTTGAAATCGGCATTGAAACCAATGGCACTTTGCCTGTGCCCGCTGATGTTGACTGGATTTGTGTAAGCCCCAAACCGTATGTCACATTTGTGCAAGAAACAGGCAATGAGCTTAAATTTATTTATCCGCAAGAAGATTTATCACCCGATGATTTTGCTACATTGGATTTTGAACATTTTTATCTACAGCCTATGGATGTTGCCGATGAAGCAGAACGCCTGCATAATGTGCGTGCTGCGATTGCTTATTGCCTAGAAAATCCGCACTGGACGCTTAGTCTGCAAACGCATAAAATTATTGGCATAGATTGACCACGCGGATGGAATAAGGCATATAAGCGCATAAATTAAAGGTATATATTTATGATATTAAGCCGTGAGTTTCATTTTGATGCCGCGCATTTCTTGCCCCATTATCCCGATGGGCACCCCAATCGGCGCTTGCATGGCCATTCTTTTCGGGTGCGTGTAAGCGTGGCGGCAAAGCCTGCACCGGAGACAGGGCAAATCATTGATTTAGACGAGCTCCATGCGCTTACGCATAAAGCAAGCGCGCAATTAGACCATATGATGCTCAATGAGATTGAGGGACTATCTGTGCCGACACTTGAAAATATTTGCCTATGGTTATGGAATAGGCTTATCCCCGATCTGCCTCATTTAGCAGAAATTGAAGTTGCGCGTGATAGTCTGGGGCAATCTTGTCGTTATAATGGAGATAATGGTTAAAATGGATGGCGCGCATCAGCTTGGGCAAAAAAGCACCCTTCCCGCTTCCCCTGATGCGGCGGTGCTGGATCGCGTTGCCAACCCGCATAAGGATGTGGATTATGTCACGCGCTTTAGTGTGCCCGAATTTACCTCGCTGTGTCCGGTCACTGGCCAGCCCGATTTTGCTCATTTAATGATTGACTATGTGCCCGATGCCTATTTGGTGGAAAGCAAAAGTTTGAAACTTTTTATGGGCAGTTTTCGTAATCATGGTGCGTTTCATGAAGCGTGCACCGTGTTGATTGGCAAGCGACTGGTTGAAACCCTCGCGCCGCGCTGGCTGCGGATTGGCGGTTATTGGTATGCACGCGGCGGCATTCCGATTGATGTGTTCTGGCAAACGGGCGACCCGCCTTCGGGGCTGTTTATTCCCGAACAAAATATCCCCCCCTATCGCGGGCGCTGATTAGCCTGCTTAACAGCCTTTATATTTTTTCCTAATACATTCACGCGCGGGTTTTTTTGCGTCTTCTATTTGGCCGTAAGTCATATTTTTAGCGATTAGATTTCTTAATTTTCTATGTATATCGTGACCGTTTTCAGCTGCTACACTTGCCCACATATAGGCACGAGTGTAATCTTCTATACCAGCTTGCGGGTGCATATATATCACGCCTAAATTAAATTGTGCCTTTGCATCTCCTTGTTCAGCGGCACGTTTATACCACTTGAGTGAGGTTTTATAATTTTTTATGACGCCCTGTCCTTTCATATACATCCCACCCAGATAAAATTGCGCATCCACATCGCCTTGTTCAGCCAGAGGTTCAAAGATTTGAAAAGCAGTGGCATAATCACCATTCTTATAGGCTGTCATCGCCTTTAGAAAACCGTCATTACTCCATGCGGGTGGTGCAGCAAGAGCAGCGAAAAGAAAAATGATAAATGGTAAAAAACGCATGCTTAAAGGTTAGGCATAAGTTATATTATATGCAAGAAAAATTTTGATAATCAGCTAATTAACCGCCAAAATATGGGCGTCAATCCGGTGGGGTATTGTAAAATTTTCGGGGGCTATATTTTGTAACAAACGCTCATGCTCCTGGTCGTATGCCTCGACTTGCTCTGCCGTTAAAGCCGCCCCTACCCCCCGGCACGCGCGCATACGCCCACGCCAATCTGCCCGCGTAAAGGCAATCTCTTCATCATAATAAAAATAAGCCTTATAATGAAAATCATGCTCAAGCCCCGGATAAGCTGGTGCTGTGGTGCCGTCATAGCTATGTGCTGTCCAATTCGGGTTATGTTTAAGAATAAGCTGCTCGCTGGCATGGGCGATTTTGCTCACCAAAGGTAACCATGAAAAATGTGAAATGACCAGCACACCTTTGGGGCGTAAAACATGTTTTATAAGGGAGATAACCTTTTGCGTATCAAAATATAAAAAGGCTTGGTTAACCGTGACGCAATCAAATGAATTTTCTGCAAACGTAATGTCTTCCGCAGGGCTTACAAAAAAATCTATGCTCAAACCTTCATCAGTCGCAAGACTTTGTGCCATTTTTACTTGGGTTTCAGAAATATCCCCTGCTGTAACGATGCAGCCTTGTCGTGCCATTTGGCGGGCGATAATACCCGTGCCGGTTGCAAGATCAAGGATGGATTGCCCATCCAACCCTATGCCTAATGCTTGTAGTTTGTTAAAAAAACTAGGCGGCGGCGGGGGGCGGTGTCTGGCATAATCTCTTGAGGTTTTGCCCCAATCTATCACCATATCAGGATCGGTCGCGCTTAGGCCTTGCATGGGTTAATCCTTTCTTACCTCGGTATAAAGTGCTTTTAACGTTTTGAGCATGGGTTTCGCGCGGGCAAGCGGCAGGCAGCTTGGCGCATCACATAGGGCTTCATCGGGCCGTGGATGAAACTCCAAAAACAAACCATCGGCACCCGCTGCAATGGCCGCGCGGGCAAGTATTTCGATACCATCGCGCCTGCCCCCTGCCGAAGCCCCGTCTGTGCGCGGGTCAGCACCGGGGAGCTGCACAGCGTGGCTGGCATCCATAGTAACCGGCACGCCTAATTTTTGCATTTCAGGAATACTCAACATATCAACCACAAGATTATTATAGCCAAAACTTGTGCCGCGATCGCATAAGATAAGCGGTAAATCTGGCGCGGCTTCGCGGACTTTATCGATAATATTTTTACAATCCCACGGGGCAAGAAATTGCGCCTTTTTGGCATGTAACCAGCCACCAGCCGCGTGCGTTGCCTTGGCAGCGGCAAGCACAAGGTCAGTCTGGCGCACCAAAAAGGCGGGTAGCTGGACAATATCTGCGATCGCCGCAACGGCCTCCGCCTGATAGGGCTCATGAATATCAGTGGCAATCGGCACATTTAGCTTGCTTTTTATGCGTTCAAGCATAGCAAGACCTGTTTCAAGCCCGGGGCCACGAAAGCTCTTAATGCTTGAACGATTGGCCTTATCAAAACTGGCCTTAAAGACATAGGTAATGCCCAATTCCTCAGCGATGGCTTTTAGCTCGGTTGCGATTTCAAGTGCTAACCCTTCATCCTCGAGCACATTCATGCCCATAATGCAAAAAAGCGGCGCGTTATCCCCTATGCGAATATTCCATTTTTCAAAATGATATGATGTCATTCATATTTCCTTTATACGAGTCGATTTTGTTTCACGGCTGCTTCAATAAACGAGGTGAATAAAGGGTGTGGTGCAAAGGGGCGCGATTTTAATTCAGGATGAAACTGCACACCGATAAACCAGGGGTGGGATGGTATTTCCACAATTTCGGGCAAAAGCCCATCAGGCGATATGCCGGAGAATAATAAGCCAGCACCTTCCAAATGGTTTCGATAAGCAATATTTACTTCATATCTATGGCGATGTCTTTCAGAGATAACCTGTTCCTCATAAATGCGATTTGCCAAACTCCCCGCGCTCAAAAAAGCCTCATAAGCACCCAAGCGCATTGTGCCCCCTAAATTATCATGTTGTTTGCGCTGTTCAAGCTGATCACCATTCATCCATTCGGTCATAATCCCGACCAAAGGTGTGCCATGTTGTCCAAATTCTGTGGAGTTGGCATCCGTCAGCCCTGCCATATTGCGGGCAACCTCTAAAACAGCCATTTGCATGCCGAAACAAATGCCGAAAAATGGCACATTATGGGTGCGGGCAAAACGGGCGGCAGCAATTTTTCCTTCTGCGCCACGTGAGCCGAAACCACCTGGAATCAAAATGCCATTTACATGCTCAAGATAAGCAATGGCGTCTTCGCGTTCAAATATTTCTGCATCAATCCAGTCAAAGTTAACACTGATATTATTAGCAATTCCCCCATGTGTTAATGCTTCACTTAAAGATTTATATGCATCTTTCAATTCAACATATTTGCCGACAATGGCGATCGTCACCTCACCTTCCGGATGGCTAATGCTGTGCATAACCTCATCCCATAATTTCATATCAGCAACCGGAATATGGGTTATGCCAAAGGCAGCAAGTATTTCGGTATCTAGCTTTTCATTTTGATAGGCTTGCGGCACGCTATAAATCGATTCAACGTCATGGGCTTCAATAACGGCACTCTCGCGCACATTGCAAAAAAGCGCGATTTTACGCTTTTCAGAAGCAGGTATAGGCCGTTCACACCGGCAAATTAAAATATCTGGCTGAATACCAATAGAGCGTAATTCTTTTACCGAATGTTGGGTTGGTTTGGTTTTCATCTCACCTGCGGCATGAATATAAGGAAGCAAGGTAAGATGCACATAAACCACTTTTCCGCGTGGTAGTTCATTACCAAGCTGACGTATGGCTTCAAAAAAAGGCAATCCCTCAATATCACCCACCGTGCCGCCGATTTCACACAGAACAAAATCGACATCATTATTTCCCGTCGTGATAAAGGATTTTATTTCCTCCGTAACATGTGGAATAACTTGCACAGTGCTACCGAGATAATCTCCCCGCCGTTCTTTTTCGATAATTGTCTGATATATTTTTCCAGTTGTGATATTATCATTACGGCTGGAGGGAACGCCAGTAAAACGCTCATAATGCCCTAAATCCAAATCTGTTTCAGCGCCGTCATCGGTTACATAAACTTCACCATGCTGATACGGGCTCATTGTGCCGGGGTCTACATTCAAATATGGATCAAGTTTGCGTAAGCGGACACTATAGCCGCGTGCCTGTAAAAGTGCCCCTAAGGCTGCAGCTGTTAGCCCTTTTCCGAGAGAGGATACCACACCACCTGTAATGAAAATATATCGTGTCATGGATATATTTTCTATCTTAGAAAACTGATTCGAGCGAGTCAAAATAAAACAATAATGATTCTTTTTATAATTTTGCCGTATATAAACTCACATTTTCACACATATATCCTAAAATAATTATGTGCTTTGATTCTTTTATTCCGGTTTGGGTAAATCTGATTCAGACTCAGGAATGAGTGGCCCAGGTGCCTGAATATTGCTGCTATCGTCTGTCTCAATAACCTCATCCAATACGGAATAATTACTTTCTAGGGTTGCGATAACTGTAAGGCCAATGCTGGTTAGAAAGAAAAGTGTTGCTAAGATGATCGTCGTGCGTGTAAGCGCATTTCCCAAAGCGCGTCTTGACATGAAATTACCTCCGCCGCCAATGCCCAATGCGCCCCCTTCCGAACGCTGCAATAGCACAAGAATAATCATTGTGATGACAATGACGATATGAATAACCAGTAAAACGAGCTCCATGCGTATCTGTCTCCTTAAATATGAGGCAGGTTTTTAGCGCATTTTAACCTAATTGCCTAGTCTTTACTTTCACATGCGCTGATAATTCCATATAAATCTTGTGCTTTTAGGCTTGCCCCCCCCACTAGCGCGCCTGTAACATGTGGAATATTCAGAATTTCAGCTGCATTATTTGGTTTTACCGAGCCACCATAAAGACTATGTATATTTGCGCCGGCATCACCAAAAAACTCAATCAGCTTCTCGCGGATTGCGGCGTGCACAGTGGCAATTTGCGTGCGTGATGGTGTCAACCCCGTGCCGATTGCCCATACTGGTTCATAGGCGATAATAATATTATCAGCGGTGCAGCTTTCCCCCAGTGATCCGGCAAGTTGGGCGGCGGTTATGTCTAAGGTTATCCCCTCTTCTCTTTGGGCTAAGGTTTCGCCAATACAAATAATTGTCTTTAATCCTGCTTTATGCGCCGCACTGGCCTTAGCGGCAATGTCTGCATTACGTTCACCATGATCAGTGCGCCGTTCCGAATGACCAATAATTACATATTGCGCGCCGGCATCAGCAAGCATAGAGGCGCTAATATCACCCGTATGTGCACCTGTATCAGCACTATGGCAATCTTGCCCACCAAAGGCCATCGCGCTTTTGGAAAAACGGGCGGCCATTTCGTTTAACAGTGTTGCTGGTGGACAAATCACAATATCGCATAAGGGCGGTGTCGCGGTAATTTTTTCCTGCAGTGTATCTATTTCCGCTAATGCGGCGCGCAAGCCATTCATTTTCCAATTACCGGCAATAAGCGGAGGTAAACGCATAAATCTTATAAATCCTTATTATTATGTGCATTAAATAGTTATCTATTTTTAATACAGGATAAAAAGCCTTATGTCACCTGCTTGCGCAATTATTATAAGACGCGTATTATGCAAATATATTGGCTAAAGGGAATATAATTATGCTTGATAAATTTAGACAGTCTGCGCGCGGCATTACAGGGATTGCCCTCATCGCCATTTTAGTGCTTGCTTTTATCATGTGGGGCATTGCTGACAGCTTTACCGGGTTTAGCAACACACAAATTGCACGTGTCGGAGACATTATCATTGAGCGTGACGAGTTTCAAATTCGCTATCGTCAGCATGTTGAGTTTCTGCAAAACCAGTTTAACCAACCGCTTACAGCAGAAAGGTTGCGCGCGTTACAAGCACAAAACAATGTGTTGCAATCCCGCATGAATATGGCAGCCTTAAGCCATGCGGCGCATGATATGGGGTTAGCCTATGCGGATAACCATATTGCGCAATCCATTATTGATGATCCTAATTTTCATGATGCTTTTGGAAAATTTGATGAACCCAAATTTCGTGATATTTTACGGCGCAATGGTTTGAGCGAGGAAATGTTCGTAAAAGACCAAAGAGAATTTAGCTTGCGTAGGCAATTCCTCGAAGCCACGATTGAATCGGCCAGCGCGCCTGCACCATTATTACAAAGATTATATGAACATTATCTGGAAACACGCAGTGCACATTATATTATTATTTCGCTCGATTCCGTCGGGGAGACGGGAACAGCCTCCGAAGAAGAATTGCGCCAATTCTATGAGCGGACGCGTTTACGCTTTGCTGATCCGGAACGGCGCTCAGCCACATTATTATCTATTTCGCATGATCGCTTTGCTGAGTTAGTCGACATAGATGAGGCAGATATAAAAGCCGAATATGACTATAATCTTGCCTATTATACAAATCCGGAAAAACGTGCCGTTGACCAACTTATTCTATCTACCGATGAAGATATACAAAAAGCGCAAGATATGCGTGCACAAGCGTATAGCTTCGTTGAAATCGTAACGGCACTTGGTCAAACGCTTGATGATACTGATTTGGGTGTGCTTACACAAAACGAATTTATCTCCACAGAATTAGCCGATATTGCGTTTTCATTGGCTGAAGGCGAAATGAGTGAACCCACCGAAAGCCCGATCGGCATGGTGATTGTGCGTGTGCGTAAGGTAGAACCGTCTGTTGTGACACCCTATGCGGAAGTTTATGAGGATATTCGGAATAATTTGGTTTATGAACGTGCAAGCGATGATTTAATCAGATTTTCGGAAATCATTATTGATGATCTTGCAGGGGGGGCAGATTTAGAGGATGTCGCGCAAAAATTCGACCTCAAGCTAGATAAAATATCTGCCATAAATATAAATGGCGAAGATAAAAATGGTGAGCTTAACCCCCTTATACAAAAACTGCCCAAATTGGCAGATAATTTGTTTGATGCCGAAACCAATATAACGCTTCCTTTGGAAGAAACAGAAAATGGTATTTTATATTGGGCACGACTTGATGAAATCATACCCCAAGCTGCCCGTCCTTTCGAAGATATTCGTGAGCTTGTCGCGCAGCACTGGGAACGCGAAGAACAAAAGAAAATGTTGGAAAGCCTTGCCACGCATTTAGCGGATGTCGGAAACAAATCGGGACATTTCGATGGGATTAGAAATACGCTCACTCGTGACGTGCTCACAACAAAGCCAATGATACGCCAGACGACGAATGAGACATTCTCGCAAGCTGCTTTGAATAAGTTATTTGCCGCACGTAAGGGAGAGTTTGTCTGGGCACCGGTCGGCTTTGGTGATAGTCTTATTTTGATGCAGGTTGCTGATATTATAGCGCCTGCACAAGATGATGCCTATGCATTAAACTTACTTCGCGATGGTGAAACGCGCAAATTGCGTAGTGATATGGCCAGCCTGCTGGTGAACGGCCTACTGCAAGATTATGGCGCAGAGATTTATGAGGATAATCTGGCCTTTGCCTTGCGCATGATGGGGCTATGATGGATACGATAAGCCCTGCTTATGATGAATTTGCACAAAAATATAATGCACAAAAAAAGCAGGTTTTAATTTGTGAACGCATTGCCGACCTGGAAACACCGGTTGCAGCATTTTTGAAAATTGCCCATGGAGTGCCCCATTCAATTTTATTGGAATCGGTTGCAGATGGTGATATGCGCGGGCGATATTCGGCCATTGCACTTATGCCGGATTTGATTTTTCGCGTGCGTGATGGACGTGCAGACATAAATCGTAATGCTTTGGCAAGCAATGTGTTTACCCCGCTTGCCCAGCCGCCTTTGGAGGCGTTGCGTGACCTTGTGAAAGAAAATCATATTGCGGATTTACCCCCAGATTTGCCTGGCGTTGCCGTAGGGCTTTTCGGCTATATGGGGTATGATATGGTGCGCGAAATGGAGGTCTTGCCCGATAATAATCCACGGGCGTTGGATGTCGATGATTGCTTGCTTATTCGTCCGACAATTATTGTCTTATTTGATAATGTAACGGATATGCTTTACCTTGTCGCACCGATACACCCGCAAGATAGTGTAGATGCACAGCGCGCCTATGAAGAAGCACGCATACGGATACAAACGATAGTTGATAAATTATATGACCCCCTGCCCCCCCCGCCCTTTGAGGATTTATCGGAACATGCCATAGATTTTGAACATGCCGAACCGCAATCCAATATGACGCGTGCGGCTTATTATGCCATGGTTGAATGTGCAAGAGAGTATATTTGTGCGGGCGATGCCTTTCAGATTGTGGTAAGCCAACGCTTTTGTATTGATTACCCCTTGCCGCCTTTTACACTTTATCGGGCGTTACGGCGGGTTAATCCCTCACCCTATTTATTCTTTTGCAATTTTGATGATTTTTCTATTATTGGGTCTAGCCCCGAAGTTTTGGTAAGTGTCACGGCGGGAGACGTGAATATTCGCCCGATTGCCGGCACGCGAAAACGTGGTGCTACCGATGAAGACGATAAAGCGATTGCGGAAGACTTATTGGCAGATGCAAAGGAACGCGCCGAACATTTAATGCTATTGGATTTAGGGCGTAATGATGTCGGGCGCGTTTCTGAAATGGAGACGGTTGATGTGACTATGGCGTTTGGGTTGCAAAAAACCTCACATCTTCTGCATATTGTTTCAAATGTGACAGGAAAATTGGCACGTGGCTATGATGTGCTTGATGCACTTCAAGCAGGCTTTCCGGCGGGCACCGTATCGGGGGCGCCCAAAATTCGGGCAATGGAGATAATTGATGAGCTTGAGCCTGAAAAACGTGGCATATATGCCGGTGCCATTGGCTATTTTGCTGCGAATGGGGATATGGATATGTGCATTGCCTTGCGCACGGGCATCATAAAGGAAAAAAAGCTCTATGTGCAAGCAGGTGGCGGCATTGTTTATGACTCGACGCCTGAATATGAATATAATGAAACCGTAAATAAGGCGGCTGCTTTATTTCGTGCAGCGAAAGAGGCGCAACGCATTGCTGCACAAAGGCAGAACCGATAATGCTAACCATAATTGATAATTACGATAGCTTTACCTATAATCTTGTGCATTTTTTGGGTGATTTAGGGGTAAGCTGTCGGGTGATACGCAATGATGAGAAAACGGTGCAGGAGGTGCTGGCAGATGCACCCCCTGCACTTATTCTTTCCCCCGGGCCATGCACCCCCAGCGAGGCGGGTATATGTTTGGAGCTTATCCGTGAAGCGCCAGAGACATTACCGATTTTGGGGGTATGTTTAGGGCATCAGGCGATTGGGCAGGCCTTTGGGGGAACGATTATTCGCGCGCCAAAAATCATGCATGGAAAGCTAAGCCATATTTATCATAATAAAAAGGCCATATTTGCTGACTTAAAGTCGCCTGCCTATGTGACGCGCTATCACTCCTTGATTATCGCCCGTGAAAGCCTACCCGCTTGTTTTGATATTACGGCAGAGACAAAAGATAATATTATTATGGGGATAACCCATAAGACCCGCCCGCTTTATGGGGTGCAGTTTCACCCCGAAAGCATTGCATCTGCATATGGGCATGCAATGCTTGCTAATTTTTTGAAAATAGCTGATATAAATATTACTAATGCTATACCAGAAATATATTTGCAAAAACAGGATAGTATATGGAAAAATTAATGCCTATTCTTGAAGAAATTGCACGCGGTGCCCCTCTATCGCGCGCGATGGCGGAAGATGCTTTTGAAATTTTACTTAATGGTGAAGCAAGTGCCGCACAAATTGGCGCCTTTTTAGTGGGGTTGCGCGTGCGGGGGGAGACCATTGACGAGCTTCGTGCAGGCGCGACAATCATGCGCCGCTTTGCAACACCGGTTATGGCACCTGCTAACGCCATTGATACATGTGGCACGGGAGGCGATAAATCGGGCACATATAATATCTCTACTGCATGTGCTTTTGTCGTAGCAGCCTGTGGAGTGCCGGTGGCCAAGCATGGTAATCGTGCCCTAAGCTCTAAATCCGGATCATCACAGATTTTGGAAGAATTAGGCGTTAATATTGCGGCGGAAAAAGTTGAAGCATCGCTTGCCCAAGCGGGCATTGGGTTTATGTTTGCGCCGGCGCATCATGCGGCCATGCGTCATGTCGGGTCGGTGCGGCAGGAATTGGGAACGGGCACGATTTTTAATCTTTTGGGCCCCCTATCCAATCCGGCAGGCGCAAAGCGGCAATTACTCGGCGTATTTGATAAAAAATGGCTTGCCCCATTTGCGCATGTATTGCACCAGCTTGGCAGCGAATATGCATGGATTGTGCATGGCGCAGACGGATTGGATGAGCTGACGACGACGGATATAAGCTATGTCGCACAGCTAAAGCATGGTGAGATAAGCAGTTTTGAGATTGCGCCGGAAGATTTTGGCATAAGCCGCGCCGCGCCGGAGGATTTACAAGGGGGCACGCCTGCCCAAAATGCTGCAGCCCTAAAAGCGCTGTTACAAGGCGAAAATAATGCCTATCGTGATATTGTCTTACTCAATAGTGCAGCGGCTTTGCTGGTTGCTGAAAAAGCAGATAGCATAGATGAAGGACTAGCCCTTGCCGCGCAAGCAATCGATACAGGCGGCGCGCAAAATGTGCTGGATGCTATGGTTAAAGCAACCAATGCATAAGTGCCGCTTCTCTTTTACGCTACACATTCGCTGGTGCGAATGGGCGCTTGATCCTCACACCCGCGAACAAGCTCTTTTTCTTTTCTGTTGCAGCAAAACAAATACTTGTGCGAATGGGCGCTTGATCCTCACACCCGCGAACAGGCTCTTTTTCTTTGTGTGGCAGGCAATGCTATTGCGCTATCTCGCCAGGCGGTTCAGTTTCCTTTGCTTTTGTTCTGATTTTAATCATATCGTGAATAAACCATAAGCTACCTAAAATAATTGCGGTGAAGCATATGAGCCAAACCAATTTTATCCAATCTGACGAACTGTGAAATTTGTATAAAATATCCATTATTAAACTATAGTCATTGCCGTTCATGTTACGTCTCCTATGTTAATATTAAACAAAATCGGCACCAAGTAACCACTTGGTGCCGGGGTGCACAAAGACCACAAAACAATGGCCGCGACGCTTTTAGTCGCGGTGACCTATTCTATAACGTCGCCACCCCGGCGTTATAGAACAGCGGGGTGACCATTTTTTTGCGGCAGAGGTCTTCTGCCGGTTTTGAGGAGCCTTGTGAACGCCAGCCATACCCCCTTATGGGGTGCGGATAAAAGCACACTACATGATTTTTATAGAAAGGACAAAGAAAAATGGTGTTTTTTAGCGGCACTCTTTTCTGACGAAAGGAGCCCACCCCATTTAACTTATCAGCCTTTACGCCGTTTCGTTAAATAATTCGCGCGCAATCAACATGCGGCGGATTTCTGATGTGCCCGCGCCGATTTCAGCCAATTTCGCATCGCGCAAAAACCGCCCGACCGGATTATCATTTACATAGCCATTGCCGCCCATAAGCTGAATGGCATCTAGCGCGCATTGGGTTGCATTTTCGGCGGAAAATAAAATAGCGGCAGCGGCATCTTTGCGTGTGGTTTCTCCACGGTCGCAAGCCTGATTTACGGCATAGACATAAGCGCGTGTGGCAGAAAGCCGTGTATACATATCCGCAAGTTTACCCTGTATAAGCTGGAATGTGCCAATAGGCTGGCCAAATTGTTTACGGTCATGCACATAAGGCAGCACCGTATCAAGACAGGCCTGCATAATGCCGAGCGGCCATGCAGCTAAAACGGCACGCTCATAATCCAGCCCGCTCATAAGCACATTCACCCCCTTATTCAGCGGTCCCATAACATTTTCTTCCGGCACTTCGCAATTTTGAAATATCAATTCCCCCGTTTCTGAACCGCGATGCCCCAGCTTGTCGAGTTTTTTACCGCATGAGAACCCGGGAAACTCCTTCTCAATGAGAAAGGCAGTAATGCCATGCGGGCCTGCATCGGCTATGGTTTTGGCATAGACCACCAGCACATCTGCAGATGGGCCATTGGTTATCCAAAATTTTGTGCCATTTAGGATATATTTATCGCCCTTTTTTTCGGCATGTAATTTCATGGATACGACGTCGGAGCCTGCTTCCGGTTCGCTCATTGCAAGCGCGCCTAAATGCGCGCCGGAAATAAGTTTGGGCAAATATTTGCGCTTTTGTTCATCCGAAGCCCAGCGAAAAATCTGATTGATACATAAATTTGAATGTGCCCCATAAGAGAGGCCAACCGAGGCGGATGCCCGGCTTATTTCTTCCACCGCAATGGCTTGTGCGATATAGCCCATATCAACACCGCCATACGCCTCCGACACAGTCATGCCATGGACACCCAATGCCCCTAACTCCATCCACAAATCACGCGGAAATATATCCGTGCGATCAATCTCATCGGCGCGCGGCATGACTTTATCATCGACAAAGCTACGCAGGCTTGCGCGCATCATCTCTATGTCTTCACCCAAATTAAACTGGAGCATTGGAAAGGAATTTGAAAGCATATGACTAAGCTACATGCTCTATGGCATCATTTAATGTTTCAACCGCCTGGATGAAATCTTGTTTGAACTCCTGCACCACCGCACCTGCTGACATGGATTTCGTCATAAGGCCAACGCCCTGCCCGACCCAGTAAGTGGCGAGTTTCTTTGCGCCTTCATGCCCGCTTTGCGATAATTTATCGACCTTGGCCAAAGCAGGTTCGCTCACAAACCCCTGTAAGGGCATCGGCAGGCTTTCGGGGGCGCCTGCGCTTTCCCATGAATCTGTCCAGGGTGAACGTAATTGGCGGGAATGTTTGCCGGTGCGGGCGCGTGAGCGTATGGTATCACGCGAAGATGCCGCCAGCATTTTTTCTTTCACAATGGGGTTGGTTTCTGCTTCTGCTGTGGTAAGCCATACCGAGCCGCACCACGCGCCAGCGGCTCCCATACTCATGGCAGCAGCCATTTGTGTGCCTGTGGTGATGCCCCCTGCTGCAAGCACGGGCGTTGTTGCGCCAGCATCAGAAAGGGCGCGACACACTTCCGGAATAAGCACCATGGTCGAAACATCTCCGCAATGCCCCCCTGCCTCACCGCCCGCGACAATCAACACATCAACGCCAGCATTTACTTGCGCCAGCGCATGTTCCTTCGCGCCCACCAGTGCGCCGGTTGCTACACCGTGTTTACGTGCCATATCCATCATAGATTGTGGGGGCACGCCCAATGCATTTACTATCATTTTTATCGGATGGCGAAAGGCGACTTCCATTGAATTTTGTGCGCCGCTTTCCTGTAAATTTTCGGCAAATGTATTTCCGATTGCGCCCTGGGTGTCTGCATCAAAGTCAACCGTTTCAATATCATGGTCGCTAAGCAATTTATTGGCAAATTCCTTATGTTCTTGCGGTATAAAGCTACGCACATCTTCGGTTTTGAGGTTTTCCCCCTTCCCTTCAAACTTATTGGGCACGATTAAATCAACCCCATAAGATTTGCCGTCAATATGGGCATCAATCCACGCCAATTCTTCTTCCAAACGATCGGGGGAC
Organism: Parvibaculaceae bacterium; assembly: GCA_965227805.1. GTDB lineage: Bacteria > Pseudomonadota > Alphaproteobacteria > RS24 > RS24 > CBDDGJ01. Next base: position 272,007 of record CBDDGJ010000004.1, read on the forward strand.
ATATTCACCGCCCCTAATATGCCCATGCCGCCTGCTTTTGACACGGCAACAACGACATCACGACAATGGGTAAAAGCAAAAAGTGGAAACTCAATGCCAAAGCGCTCACAAATATCTGATTTCATTTTATCTCTCCGGGTTTATATATTATATTTATTCGGTTAATAGGCGTGGGGGTTCGCTCATTAAAACGTTTATATTTTGCTGCGGGGTTAAGTGCATGGCCTTATCCTTATCAATAGATAGCGTTATCAACTCCTGATTTTCAAGCTCAATAATCAATATGTTTTTTACATCACTATGAGGTGTTATATCAAGCAAAAGCCCTGACATTGTTTCATATTGGGGTGCTTTCGGTGTGCTCACTTCGCTATGCGGTGTATCGGGTGGCATAACGGGCGCGGCACATCCTGCCAGTTGAAAAGTCGAAAGCATAAATAAGCAGGCAAAAATAAATGTTGTCTTATAAATCATAAGTTTATGAATAGTATATCTTAGCAGGCATAAGGTGCAAGCATATAAATTTGATTTTATGATAATTTAATCAATTATACGGCTTCGGATAAAATTTATTGACTTTAGTGAAAAGCATTGGCAATTTAGCGGCTGGTTTTCATAATTAAACTAAAAAGAAGGGAATTATAATGACTGAAGCATGGATTATTGACGCCTGCCGGACGCCGCGCGGGATTGGCAAGCCGGGAAAAGGTGCCTTAACGGATGTTCACCCCCAACGCTTGGGCTCTACTGTGTTAAAGGCTCTGGCGGAACGCAATAAAATCAACACGGCAGAAGTGGGCGATATTATTTGGGGCACGAGCAACCAAAAAGGGGCACAAAGCGGCGATTTGGGGCGTATGGCTGCCCTTGATGCCGGTTATGATGTAAAATCCAGCGCCATGACGCTGGATCGCTTTTGTGGCTCGGGCATTACAACGGTGAATATTGCGGCGGCGAATATTATGTCGGGTATGGAAGACATGTGTATTGCCGGTGGTGCAGAAATGATGTCGCTTTACGGTAGCTTCAAAGATACCAGCCCCTTTATGGATAATGGCAATCTTCATTTGCGTGATTTGCATCCGCAGCCGCATCAGGGTGTGTGTGCCGATGCGATTGCAACGCTTGAAGATATTCCGCGCGAGGCTTTGGATGATCTGGCTTTTGTCAGCCAACAACGCGCAAAACATGCGATTGAAAACGGGCATTTTGAGAAATCACTTGTGCCTGTTTATAAGGATGATGGCACATTGGCGCTTGACCAGGAAGAATTTCCGCGTCCACAAACCACACGCGAAGACTTGACAAAACTTGAACCATCTTTTGCAAAAATCGCAGATTACCCGCTGGATGAAGCTGGCATGACATACCGCAAATTGGTCGCGCAAGCCTATCCGGACTTGACGATCACGCATGTGCATCATGCGGGTAATTCTTCCGGTGTTGTTGATGGTGCAGGTGCCCTGCTTCTTACCTCGGCAGATTATGCCAAAGCCAATGGCATGAAACCACGCGCCCGTGTGGTGGCCATGGCAAATATGGGCGACAGCCCAACACTTATGTTGAATGCGCCGGTGCCGGCAGCGCGCAAAGTTTTGGAGAAAGCCAATATGCAGCTTGAGGATATAGATATTTTTGAGGTGAATGAGGCTTTTGCAGTCGTCACGGAGAAATTTATTCGTGATTTAGATATTGACCGCGAGAAAGTGAACCCGAATGGGGGTGCTATGGCGCTGGGGCATCCGATTGGTGCAACAGGTGCCCTACTCGTTGGCACGGCTTTGGATGAGCTTGAGCGTCAGGATAAGCAATTTGCGATGATTACAATGTGTGCCGCAGGTGGAATGGCACCAGCCGTGATTATTGAACGCATGTAATTGATTATATAAGGCTGATAAGGGCGTCCTCCGGGGCGCCCTTTTTCATTGGTTTTAGCTGTTAATCAGCATTATACCAAATTGGCGATGAATAGGCGCGTTCACGAATAATGCTTGCATGTTTGGTGATGGAAAGCTCTGCCTCTAAGGCCAATGCATCCAAAACCGTATGGCGCGGTTTGGGCATTTCCAAAACCCGAACATAATAAAAGGCGCTATGTGCAGGATTAAAATCAGGGTCAGTCCATAGCGTGGTAAATTGCGTTTCCCCACCACTATGATCGGTTGTGGCGTTTTCTAAATTAACCTTTTCACGCGTAACATTCGCGCGCACCACATCATAGATTTTCTCATGGCTTTTACCCGTTTCATCAACCCAGCCTTTAATGACCTGGACGCGCTCTAAATCTTCGCTTAGCGGGTCTTTGCTTGCGTGAATGAGTAATTGCACCGGCTTTTGGCTTGCATCAAGCTCACCGCCCATAGGCACACCCTTCTGGTAACCAATATGTGCCAGATTTGTTTGTTTAGCGTCAGATTGCGTGAACTCTATACCTCCAAAAACGCGTAGTCCAATACGCGGGCCGGATGTCGCATAAACTTCGCGGCGCTTAAAGGCAGCGGCGATTTCGGCGCGCGTATTCGCATGTGCCCAAACAGCTGCCAGCCCCTGTGCGGCGGCATCCCAGCCAACAGAAGTCGGCACAGTGGGGCGGCTTTTATTCTCGGGCTTGGCATCATTGGCATATTTACCATGAAAGTTACTTTCATCAACGCTGCTTAGGGCGGTATGGCTATCTGATGCGCCGATAACGCCAAATTTATACGGGTTCATGCCGACTTTCTCTTCCATTTCCAGCCCACGTCGTAAGGCCGAACGCATAAATCCACCTATCCCGACTTCAGCTTTAATGGATTTTGTGCCATCGGGGCTAAAATGCGGACCTAGCAAATGCTCATATTTCTCAAAGCCGGCAAATTCATCAACCGGTGATAAAATTGGATGCGTTTCGCTATCGCCTTTATATTGGATCACTTCTTCGACAGGTTCCCATTTGGCGCGGGCTTCAGCATAGGCTTTGTCTACCGGATTCCCGCTTTCATCAACTTCCGGAAAAAAACGCCCCATAGACAGATTCATATTATGGCCGATTGCAATAAAATCGGTATCAAATTCGGTGGCTGTTTTTTCCATCCAGTCCCATAAATCGCGCGGCTTGCCGGATTGGGTAGAGGAAAATGGTAAATAGCTTTTCGCCTTTTTACCGCCATCGGGGGTAAAGACAATACGGTGTAAATTAACAGAATTGGGCATGGAAGACCATTCCCAGCCGACAAAACTGCTAAACTTTCCTGGCTCATTATGCGCATCGGCGAAATCGACCATTTTATGCCAGATAGATGTGCGGATATTTTCGGGGTTAAGCGGGGACATTCTATGAAGGTTATTGGTGGCAACCATGCGAATAATATCAGCAAATATCTTATCTTCGCGCCCACCTTTCAAATCATCATAAAATTGTTTGCCCATATCAGTTGCTAAGAGTGCAGGATTACCCCGATCAAGCTCGGCAAATACGCCAAGAAATTCGGCATGATCGGTAATAACCAAAAAATCCAGCGGGCGGTCGATGCGCACGCGCGCGCCATGGCCGGGGTGGACAACGGGCAGACCCTTGGCAAAACGATAAGCTGTATCAGGATCGGCTGTGCGATTGCCAAGCATATAGGCATCCAATGAATAAGAGGTGTGTAAATGCGTGTCACCCCACAATAATTTTGTCGGTGCCTTTTCTGCTTTTGCCATGGTCGCAGAAAAAGCTAATGCGGTTGCAAGAACCAATTTAACAAAGCGCATAAGCGTGTCCTCCCGGATTCTACTCAATTTGTGTCATGTTATGTGATAGCATTTTATTTGTCGACCTTTTTATTCCCTATATACTCATGCATGCATGAACCGTTAGACATAAATCAACGGTTTTCATTTTGTGGTGAATCTTATATATAAGGATGGCAAGATAGCTGGAGAGGTGGCTCATGTGGTCGAAAGCGGCGGGGCATGAAAACCACATAAGGCTCATGCATGCATGAGCCGTTAGACATAAATCAACGGTTTTCATTTTGCGGTGAATCTTATATATAAGGATGGCAAGATAGCTGGAGAGGTGGCTGAGTGGTCGAAAGCGGCGGTCTTGAAAACCGTTGGGCGTTTGCGCGTCCCGGGGGTTCGAATCCCTCCCTCTCCGCCATCAACTTATTCAATTAAATCAATCATTTAAGTGTTGTCCTTCCCCCTTATAATTGTACCAGTTTTAGCGAGAGATTATTGTCTTTGATTGGGTGTATATTTCTCGTTAGGATTTTAAGAAACATCAATTATAGGAGTAAAAGATGAGCAGAAAACGTTTTAGTGACAATGATATAATCCGCATATTACGTGAGGTTGAGGTGAATATTGGTGGGGGTATGGATACCGATTCTGCCTGCCGCAAGAGTGGCATTAGCCCGCAGACATATTACCGCTGGCGTGGCAATTATGGTCATATGAAGAATAGCGAGGTTAAACGCCTAAAAGCCTTGGAGCAGGAGAATGTGCGCCTTAAAAAGATAGTTGCTGCGCTAGAGTTAGATAAGTTGATTCTCAAGGAGGATCTCGATTTTTTGGACAAGAAAAAGGCCTATTCGTCTTTAAGCGCAGACCTCAGATAAAGATAGAGTGGTAAAGCCAGCGACAGGCCAACAAAACAGCCAGCTGGTAAAACCAGCCACCAGTGTTGAATATGATGTTTTTTCGCATCTAAAAATGACCAACACCAAAAAATAAAAATGGAAATAAGAATATCAGCTGTAAACCCGCTAGCGGCGGCATTGGCAAAAAGCGATTGAGCAAACAAGAGAATATTTACACCATTTTCAAAAAAGAAGTGGCCAAAGAATAGCCAAGGCACCACAGTGCCTATAATCATCATGAGACCATAAAATCTATTTATCTTCATTATATCACCCTTATGTTATAAGTTTATACTAACTATATTGACTTGTCTCAATTTGTAAAATAAAAGATATTTATCTTATATTTTTTTATTATCTATTTACAATGACAAACCACGACAAATTACTCGCTGCTTTTACCGCGCCCGATGCGGTAAAAAAAGTCTGGACAATCCACACACTCGCTACACACATTTTTGGCGCAGACGAACCAGCCAAGATTAAGGCGACAGAACGCCTGCTTCATAATAGCCCGTTAGGGTTTGATATAACACAATTTTCTGACCTTAAAGATGAACATAACCGTGCGGGGAAACGTCTCGTTATTGAACAGATTGTTGAAAAGGCACGCAAAAGACGCGATTTAGTGCTTTTTGCAAAATGTTTACCAGTAAATGAGAATCTGCATATCCTTGCTATAAATGATGCCCGCGCTGGGCGACGGTGGATTGTTCTTCCAGATAAAGGTGATGACCTGTCTGCACTAGAAAATGCATTTACTCTATTGCTTGAACATGAGCAAAAGGATCTTTTCATTTTACCGTCTGGCCATTTTGTGGCGCATTGTAGAGCTTTATGTCGTCCACCGCGCACTTTTGACATAATATCAAATGAAGATGGCTGTGTGCACTGCGCGCTTGAGATTTACGCACATGGGCGTTCTGATATAGACCATACAGTTAATGCGGCACATAAATGGAATCAAACCGAGCATTTAACGCATCTTGATCGACTGGAAGCTGAGTCAATACACATTATTCGTGAAGTAATGGCCGAGGCGCATAACCCTGTTATGCTTTATTCAGTGGGCAAGGATTCTGCAGTCATGCTGCATCTGGCCCGCAAAGCCTTTTATCCAACGCCCCCCCCTTTTCCTTTGCTGCATATTGATACACGGTGGAAATTCCAGGCTATGTATGATTTTCGTGATTATATGGCGGCGGAAAGCGGTATGGATTTATTGGTGCATATCAATCCTGAAGTCATTGAAAAAAATATTAACCCATTTGACCACGGCTCGGCTCTGCATACGGAAATTGCCAAAACTCAAGGTCTTAAACAGGCATTGGCGCATTATAAATTTGACGTTGCCTTTGGTGGGGCGCGCCGGGATGAAGAAAAATCCCGTGCGAAAGAGCGTATTTTTTCATTCCGCACCGCCACACATAGATGGGATCCGAAAAAACAACGACCTGAAATTTGGCATCACTATAATGGTCGTAAAAATCCGGGCGAGAGTATCCGTATATTCCCCTTATCGAATTGGACAGAGCTGGATATTTGGCAATATATTTATCGTGAGCAAATTCCCATTGTGCCGCTCTATTTTGCACAAACCCGCCCTGTTATTGACCGTGATGGCATGCTGATGATGGTTGATGATGATCGGCTTAATTTATTTCCGGATGAGAAAATTCAGATTAAAAAAGTCCGCTTTCGCACACTCGGATGCTATCCGCTAACCGGGGCGATTGAATCAGACGCTGACGATTTGGCCTCTATTGTGCTTGAATTATTGCGTGCGAAAACCAGCGAGCGACAGGGACGTGCGATTGATAATGATTCGGCGGCATCCATGGAAAAGAAAAAACAGGAAGGTTATTTTTGATGTCGCATGTTTTATCCGAAAAGCAAGATGCCGTCGCGCAAGTGAATCACTATTTGGCGGAGCAAGCCTCACTAGATATGTTACGCTTTATCACATGCGGCAGCGTTGATGATGGCAAGAGCACGTTAATCGGGCGCATGCTTTATGAAGCACAAATGGTTTTTGAAGATCAGGTGGCAACGCTTAAAAATGAGTCTAAGAAACTTGGCACACAAGGGGGAGAAATTGATTTTGCCCTTCTCGTTGATGGACTTGCGGCAGAACGTGAACAGGGCATAACAATTGATGTGGCTTATCGCTTTTTTGCGACAGACCGCCGTAAATTTATTGTTGCCGATACGCCCGGACATGAACAATATACACGCAATATGGTAACCGGTGCTTCTACGGCAGATGTTGCGGTTATTTTAATTGATGCGCGTCAGGGGGTTTTAACACAAACCCGTCGCCATTCACTCATATGTTCTGTATTGGGGATTAAAAATATTGTTGTGGCAATCAATAAAATGGATTTGGTCGATTATGCACAAGCGCGTTTTACGGAGATAGAGGCCGATTATCGTCTGTTCGCTAAAGCCTTGAATTTTGATCATATTACCGCAATTCCGGTGTCGGCTCTAAAGGGGGCTAATATTATTGAACGCGCCACCGAAACAAGCTGGTATCATGGGCCGACACTTATGGGGTTTTTGGAAACCGTGGATACGCAAAGCCAAAAAACAGACCATGCCTTACGCTTTCCGGTGCAATGGGTAAATCGTCCGCATCTTAATTTTCGGGGGTTTTCTGGCATGGTAGAAGCCGGACAGGTGCAGCAGGGACAGGATGTGCGTATTTTACCCTCCGGTGAGCGTGCAAAAATAGAAGATATTATTCTATTTAAGGATAATTTACGCAAAGCTGAAGCGGGACAATCCGTAACGGTAACGCTTGACCGGGACATAGATATATCACGCGGCGATGTGATTGTGGCGGCAGATGCACCATGCGAAGTTTCGGACCAATTTGAGATTCTGCTCGTTTGGATGGACCAGGAACCGGGCTATTTAGGGCGATCTTATGGGATGAAACTGGGCACGCACTTCGTGAATGCACAAATTACGGATATTAAGCATAAGATAAATATTAACAGTTTCGAAAAAATAGCGGCCACCAAAATAGACCTAAATGATTTATGCGTGGTTACGATAAAAATCGATCAACCAGTGCCATTTGAGCCTTATAAAGAGTGCCCCGCTATGGGGGGATTGATTTTAGTTAACCGTATGACGAACCAAACGGTTGGCGCGGGAATGATTGAGTTTGCTTTGCGGCGCGCCAGTAATGTGCATCGGCAAAAACTGGATATAGACAAAGCCACCCGCCGGGCAATGAACGGCCATAAGAGCAAGGTGCTTTGGTTTACCGGCCTATCGGGTTCGGGTAAATCGACGATTGCCAATGCGTTAGAAAAAGCACTTTATGAGCAAGGTATTCGCACTTATATTCTTGATGGCGATAATGTGCGCCATGGTCTGAATAAAGATCTTGGTTTTACCGATGCTGATCGTATCGAGAATATTCGACGTATTGCCGAGGTTGCAAAACTGATGGTGGATGCAGGTATTGTTGTGCTTACAGCCTTTATTTCACCTTTCCGTGCGGAACGTGATATGGCACGCTCTATGTTTGAAGATGATGAGTTTATAGAAATTTTTATTGATACACCTTTAGATGTTGCCGAGGCACGTGACCCGAAAGGTCTCTATAAGAAAGCACGTCAGGGTAAATTGCCCAATTTTACCGGCATTGATAGCCCCTATGAGCCGCCCGAAAATCCGGATATTGTGCTTTCAACCCATGAGCATAATCTTGATGCATCTGTTGAAAAAATTCTACAAGAGCTGAATTTTTACGAATAAGCGGGATAAAATATGGGCGGAAAAACCATATACGCCTCTAGCCAAGCAGGGTTACGCTCAAACGGATGGCGACAAACAGCACAAGGCACGCCGTAAATAGCGCTATGATATGGGCGGGAATAAGTTTTACAGTTAGAAAATTACCGATTTGCCCGCCCACGAAAACGAGACATGGGAGATACCAGAAATCCAGCACAGCCGGGGCGACCCCGGTTTTATGTAGCTGGCCAAGCAAGCCGGAAATTGAATTAACCAAAATAAATAATGAGGCAGTTGTTGCAATTTGCTTGGGCGTGCCTGCACGTAAATTATAAAGCAGTGGTGCTAGAAAAATACCGCCTCCTATCCCCACAATGCCGGATATAAATCCTAATATGCCCCCGATTAGTGCCCCTTTTCCATAAGCAAGCGGGCGATATGCGCGCGTTTTATCATCATAAATGCGAAAATTAAGCAGCAAACGCCCGCCGGCAATGAATAATGTGACGCATAGCAGCAATAAGAATTGCTCCTTTTCGATTTCCAGTCTTCCCCCTAAATAAGCGCATGGAACCGAAACCATGGCCGGTGGTAAGAAGATACGCCATTTCAAATAACCAGCCCGCACATAATGAATGGCATTGCCCGAAACAACAATAATATTACATATAAGTGCTATAATTGGTAAGGTCGTGTAATCCACATTCCACAGCGCCAGCAGCGCCAGATAAGACGATCCGCCACCAAAGCCAATAGCGGCATAAAATATAGCAACAAGAAAGAAAAGCGTTCCCAGCAACATTAACCGGCTTTGTAATAATTATGCTGAGACTGGTGCATTATGCACTTTGTGTGCATAATTCACATCCTTTTGTCCACTGGCTATCCCCATCGGCATAATGCTCTAATTTCCAGATAGGTGAGCGGTGTTTAACTTGTTCAATGACATAGCGGCAGGCTTTGAAGGCTTCATCTCTATGTGGGGCACCAACCGCAATAATAACGGCGATACCGCCAACATCCAGCCTGCCTTTTGCGTGCACGACATAAAATGATAATGCCCTGCCCCATTGCGTTTGTGCTTCATGGCAAATATCTATAAAGGATTGTCTGGCGAGCGGTTCGAATACATCATAGCTGACGCCCAAAACTTTTTTGCCCTGGTTAAGGTCTCTTATCGTGCCGATAAAAAGACTTTCCGCACCATTGCGGGGGTGTGTAACGAAAGCTAGCCCTTCTGCTACAGTCAAAGGCTGGTTGTCTATATCTTGAATGTCAATAAATATCTCACCCATGCTTATCCTCCTGATACGGGGGGTATAATGGCAAGGCACATACCATCTTTGAGGCGTGCATCATCTGGCAAAACGTCACTTTCGGTTGCAAAATGAGAGCTGGCCAATAATGCCGCATCTGCAAAAGTGGCATCGCTTTGGTCTAGCCTATCCGATAATACGATGCGCATATCGGCTATGGTGCTGCCCTCTTTAATAGCCAGCTCTATGCGCTCGCCCAACAAACGAAAAATGCCAAAACATTGTATGGTTATGTTCATATGTCTCCTTCTGCGCTTGGACGGTTATTTATATACGAAGGGGCATGACTTCGTTTCTTTTTCGCAAAGAGTGTAATAATCACCCATAAATAACCTATATGCAATACCCATAAAATAGGATGATACATAATTTTTATGATCTGCCAACCACGAAAGCGGATAAGATGAACAATGCCAGCGGCCAGAAAAAACGAATGTAATCATGAAAAACAGAAAAGCTCATGAAACTGCATCAAACGCCCATTTATGCGGCATGAGCGGATATATGTTGATGGCTTCACCTGCGTTTATTTTGTCCTGCGCTTCTGTCAATATAGCCCAGCCATTGGCCTTAAGCATGGGATGAATTTTGTGCGACTCTTGCCCATGATTTATGTGCACATGCAGTTTTCCATCCGGTGTAACATGAATATATGCCTTCCGGAAAAAACGAAAGCCTTGTTTCTTATGCGCCGGTGTTTGCAACTGTGCCCTTAGCGGGGTTTCTTGTGTCATTGCCTGCATGTGGCGCAAGAGCGGGATGATAAAAAATCTAAGACCTATCGCCGCCGATATTGGATTGCCCGGCAAACCAAAATAATGCGTGCCATTTGGAAATTGTGCATAGAGTATCGGTTTTCCCGGTCGGATGGCGACTTTATGAAAATGAATAATACCGCCACAGTTTTGCACTGAGCGGGGAATAAAATCATGTTTTCCGGCGGAAACGGCACCGGTGGACATAATAATATCGGCATGTGGCAATGCCTGCTTTAGGCGGTGTTCAAATTCCGCCGGCGCATCAGCAATAAGCCCACCATAGTGGCGCATATATCCCATATCCTTGAGGGCTGACATAAGATATGGCATATTTGCATTACGAATTTGCCCGGGCTTTAAGGGTGTATTTGCATCGTCTACAAGCTCTTTTCCCGTGCTAAAAAGTGTAATATTTGGCTTGCTATATACGCTTACTGTGTCTTGTCCGAGCGCAGCGAGCGCCATAATATGATAAGGCGTAAGCTGTGTTCCGGTGCGGATAATATCATCCCCTACGGCAAAATCCCCCCCGGCAATGCGTATGTGGCTGCCTGCCTCTATCGGGGCGGTGAACGTAACCGTTTTATCCTGCACGGTCACATCTTCACTTTTTACGACCGAATCATATCCAGCTGCCAGCGGCGCACCAGTGGCGATTTCCCATGCACCACCGGAACCAAACGCAGGCGCATCGCCGGCAAAACTGCTGGCAATAATGGGTAATGTAACAGGCGCAGCTTCACATGCATCACGAATATCTTGCGCGCGCACCGCAAAGCCATCCATTGCTGAATTGGCAAAAGGCGGCACCTGCACGCTGCTTGTTATATGCTGTGCGGCAACATAGCCAGACGCCTCGTTTAGGGGTATGTGCATTATGTTTGTCTGTTTTGCCGCAAACAGAATAGATAATGCCGCATCATAAGTGATCATGATGCTGTTCCATGTGGGTGTTTTTTAGTTTGCACAAGCGCCAGCGTATGCGCAAGAAGGGGCGTAAGTGCCGCCATGCCGTCTTTCACCCCACCCGTGCTCCCCGGCAGGGCAATGACGAGTGTATTTTTAATGATGACGCCTAAAGAGCGACTAAGCCAGGTGGTTGGCACATGTGCAGCGGCACTGCTACGCAATAGCTCGCCAATTCCCGGGATTTCGGTATCGGCCATTTTAGATAAAACATCCGGTGTTATGTCGCGCGGGGCAGGCCCTGTGCCCCCTGTGGTTAGAATGAGGTCGACATGTCCTGTTAATGCGGCGATTTTTGCTTCTAATTGTGCAGGCTCATCGGGCAATATGGCGGTTTCAGCTATATGGCAGCCTAATGCATCGAGCGCCTGTTTTAGTGCCGCGCCGGACTTATCTTCATATATGCCGCGTGCGGCGCGATCGCTTAACGTAATAATGGCGGCTGTTTTCTGTGCCAGTGGGCGCGCAGATATAGACGGCAATAATGTCTGCAACGCTTCGGGGGCGCCTGCCGGATGAAGCCATAGCCCTTTCTTGCCCCCTTCTTTCATTAAGAGGCGAATATCGGTTATGGTCAGCGCAACTTCCACCGGTTTGGTTAGATCATAAAGCGTTAATAATGCCGCATTGACGGCGGCGAGGGCTTCCATCTCCACACCGGTTTTGGATGTGGTTGACACGCTGGCATAAACGGCAACGCTATGCGTATCGTCTTCAAGATGAGGATAAACCGCCACATGCTCTAACAATAGCGGGTGGCACATAGGAATTTGCTGCCACGCCATTTTTGCCCCTTGCACGCCGGCAATTTCGGCAAGTTTTAATACATCACCTTTAGGGAGGGTTTGGTCTTTAATATGCGTCCAGCCGGTTTCTCCCACCAAAATGCGTCCCATCGCGATTGCCCGGCGAAAGCGCGGGGCTTTGCGGGTAATATCGGCCATATGATAGTGGCTTTGCTTAAAAAAATGAGCGAGGTCTTGCATGGCGACTTATCCCCCTATGGATGCCAGATGCGGTGTGATGCCTGTATCCCCATCGGCTAAGAAATGCGCAGAGCGTTTGAAGTCAAGCTGGGTGCTAATCAGTTTTCTTAAAAGCGGTTGTTGTGCATCATGCTGTAATAAATGGCGCAAGCTCACGCCCTGTGTTCCGAATAGGCATAAACGCAAATCACCTGTCGCTGTTACGCGCAAACGGTTACACCCCGCACAGAAATCTTTTGCATAGGGGGCAATAAGCCCCATAGTGCCTTGATAATCTGCATGGGTATAGATTTGCGCCGGACCATCTGCATGGCCGCGTGGCTTTGGTTTCCAGCCCTGCTCCGCGAGCTTTGTGCCGATGGTTTGTGCGGATATATGATATTTCCGAAAATAATCTAAATTATCGCCTGTTTGCATAAGCTCGATAAATCTTATGCTGATGGGCAGGGATTGTGCAAGGGCAAAAAAGGCGGGAAGCTCGTGATCATTGACACCTTTTAATAATACAACATTGATTTTCACCTGCGTAAAGCCGACATGCAAAGCCGTCTCCACACCTTGCATCACGTCTGGCAAACGCGCATGGCCGGTGATTTCGTGGAACCGGTCTGCATTTAGGCTGTCTATGCTCACATTAACATGGGTAAGCCCTGCCTCGCGCCATTGCTGTGCATGGCTATGCAGACGATAGCCATTTGTTGTGAAAGCGCGGTGGGTGATCGCGGGATGCGCTGACACTTTTTCGGCTATCTGTGTGAAATCTTTCCGTGTGGTTGGTTCTCCCCCTGTTAGGCGAATTTTATAAACGCCCAGGGCAGCAAAGGCATCGACCACGCGCCCTATTTCATCGCGGGTCAGGAAGGTGGGTTTTGTGGTGCAGTGATAGCCATTTGGCAAGCAATAGCTGCATCGAAAATTACACACATCTGTAATTGATAATCTTAGATAGGGGAAGCGGCGGCCAAATTTGTCCTGCAACATATCTGCGGGGGTATTTGTGGGCGTGGGTGAAGCGGGTTTTGTCATGGCTTATGCTTTTCATCTATTTGCGTGTTTATTTATGGAGCATTGGGCAGGCAGATTCAAGCCCTGCTCTCTTAAATAAAGCGGGCTGACCGCTTTCCCTATGGTCAAATGCGGCGTTATTTGTCACACTGGCCTATGATTTATTGTCCCATTTGGTCGAGGAGGCAGCGTCATGCAATAGGCGGTTACGCTAAAAGCGTTGCGGCTGTTCTCTTATGCAGTCTTACTAACTCCTCGATCACCACCATGTCTAGCTGCATGGACTGATAAATGGAGGTTGTGTTTTCCTCCAAACAACCATAAATTGATTTTTGTAATCAGTGAAAAACTGATTATGGAGCCTGATAGCTCCTTTACGAAAGCGACTAATGAATCTGGTCGTTAATCATGATTCGTTTTCTCGATTGATCGAGGAGGCGACGTCATACAATAAGCGGTTACGCTAAAAGCGTTGCGGCTGTTCTTTCGTGCAGTTCTATCAGCTCCTCGATCACCAACTTTGTTGGTGGTCGTTGCAACCGAACCAGGGGAGTTTTGAGAGAATGCGCGCATGGAAAATGGGGCAAATAGGCGTTTTATGGGTGCTCATGATAAGCTATGCCGCCGCGCAAGACAGGCTGCGCGAAGCCGAGTATAATAAAATCTATTGTGCCAGACTTGGTGGCAAAACAGAAGTAAAGCATAGCTATATCACCGCTGCGGGAGAAAGCGGCTATGTCATTATAGATTGTGAAACGAAAAGCGAAGTGATTGAAGGCGGGCTGGATAAACGCACAAGTCTGGATAGCTTGCAGCAAGCCCTGTTTTTTCATTATCTTACCGGTAAAAAGCCGATTATCGTCATTTATGATACGGATGGCTGTGAAGGTAAAATTGAATATCGTATCCGCCAAACCCATACGCTAACGCCGGCGGAATATCGCAATATAGGGTTGCCAGCGTCGCATGATATATGGTCGGGGCGGAGAGATTTGAACTCCCGACCCTCTGGTCCCAAACCAGATGCGCTACCAGACTGCGCTACGCCCCGATAATATAACCCTAGCGTTTCGAGAATTGGAAACTACGGCGCGCCTTGGCACGACCATATTTTTTGCGTTCAACCACACGGCTATCGCGGGTAAGAAACCCGCCTTTTTTCAAAACCGAACGCAAACCAGGTTCATAATAAGTCAATGCTTTAGAAATGCCATGCCGCACCGCACCGGCCTGGCCAGATAAGCCGCCCCCCGTTACGGTTGCAATCACATCAAATTGGCCGTCACGCTCTGCCGTTTTAAGCGGCTGACGCATAATCATACGCAAAACGGGACGTGCAAAATATTGCTCCTCTTCGCGCTCATTCACAGTGATTTTGCCGCTGCCGGGCTTTATCCATACGCGTGCAATCGCATTTTTACGTTTGCCCGTAGCATAGGAACGCCCCTGCGCGTCAATTTGCGGTTCAACAGGTATGGCTGCTTGTTCAGCAGATGGCGTGTCGTTCAATGCCGCATCCAAATTTTCCAATGTCGTTTCCGTTTGCGACATAATTACCCTCTCGTATTTTTCGTGTTCATGCCCGCAATATCCAGTTTCTCGGGCGATTGTGCCGCATGGTTATGCTCTGACCCTGTATATATACGCAAATTGGATAATTGCTGACGGGCAAGCGGCCCACGCGGCAACATGCGCTTTACAGCCAATTCCAATATGCGTTCGGCATATTTACCTTCGCGTAATTTTTCCGGTGTGGTTGCTTTAATCCCGCCCGGGTAGCCGGTATGACGATAATATGTCTTATCTTTTTCTTTTTTTCCGGTAAATTTCACCTTTTCTGCATTGATAACAACCACATTATCCCCGCAATCCATATGCGGTGTATATGTCGGTAAATGTTTGCCCCGCAAACGCGTGGCAATCAGCGCGGCAAGACGACCAACAATCAGATTTTCTGCATCAATCAACACCCATTTTTTGGTGATGTCACCAGCTTTGGCTGAATATGTTCCCATAATATATCCATTTAACATGCTATTTGTGTGACGCTTATAAACGGCACCTGCTTTTTTTGCAATGGGCTTGTATAAATTATTTTATGTCGCTTTATAAATAATTTGCGTCATAGAGTAAGGCTGTTATACTTATAATTTATGAGTGAAATAACAATCTATACGGCACGGGCTATCCATACGATGGAACCCACCCTGCCCGTTGCAACAGCGATTGCTGTGCGCGATGGTCAGATTATAGAAGTCGGAAGCCTCGCTAGCCTGAAACCCTGGATGGATGCACATCCGCATCATGTCGATTCACAATTTGCAGATAAAATTATCTTACCCGGTTTTATCGACCCGCATTTGCACCCCAGCATGGCTGCGGTTATTTTGCCCATGCATTTTATCACGGCCATTACCTGGCATTTACCGTGGGGGGTGGCAGAGGCGACGCCTGACAAAGACAGCTATTTGGCGCGCCTTAAACAGCTCACACAGGCGCATGAAGACACAACCCCTTTTTTTACATGGGGGTATCACCGAAACTGGCATGGCGATATAACGCGCCGCGATATTGATGAAATTTGTCCGCATCGTCCGGTGATTATCTGGCATCGCTCTTTTCATGAGCTGATTATGAATCGTGCCGCGCTTGACCATTTTGAGCTTCTAAATGATGCCATCGCCGCGCATCCGCAAATAAATCTGGAAGACGGCCATTTTTTCGAAAACGGGCTACGTATTGCAATCACCGCCCTTAATCCGATTTTAATGTCACCACAGCATTTCGGGCTGGGTATGGAACGGCTAAAACAAGTTGTGCATTTTGGCGGCCATACGCTTGTGGGGGATATGGGCATCGGTATTTTTGACTTTGAGTTAGAATGGGCCGCCGCACAAAATGTATTTAATACAGAAGATACACCATTTCGGGTGCATTACACCCCCAATATATTGGCCATGACGCGCGATGGTTGTTTTGAAAATACGTTAAATTTTGTAAAAGACCTCCCCGCGCAAAATACAGATAAGCTATTTTTCACGGATCATGCCAAATTATTTACCGATGGCGCATTTTTCTCGCAACTTATGATGCTCGGCGACCCGGGCTATATTGACGGGCATGAGGGCGAATGGCTTATGGTGCCAGAAAAATTTGAAGAAGCCGCGCGCTTGCTGTGGCATGAAAATTATAAAATTCATGTTCATTGCACAGGCGATTTAGGGCTTGAATTGGCGCTTGATGTTCTGGAAAAGCTCCAAAGCGAAAAGCCGCGCTTTAATCACCGGTGGACGATTGAACATTTCGGCCTATCGACCCCCGAACAAGTCCGGCGCATTGCCGATTTGGGCGCGATTGTATCGGCCAATATTTATTACCTCTATGAGCTAAGCGATGTTTATGCGCGCGAGGCGATTGGCTATGAACGCGCCTATCATATGGCACGACTTGGCACATTAAAGCGGCATAATGTAACTTTCGCTTTACATTCAGATTATACAATGGCACCCGCACAGCCCCTAAACTCTGCCTGGGTTGCCGCTAACCGGCGCAATGTCATTGGTGATATTGCTGGCGAAAGCGAGCGCATATCATGTGAAGCGGCATTGCGCGCCATCACCATAGATGCGGCCTATATTCTTGGGCTAGAACATGAAATAGGCAGCCTGCGCGCCGGAAAGCGCGCGGATTTCACCATATTAGAGCGCGACCCGTTTGAAGATGGTGCCGCGCATCTACAAGATTGCCCCATTTGGGGAACAGTATGTGCCGGTGTGCCCCACCCCATAAAGCCAGTGCGTGCTCAATGATCCCCCTCACCATTTTAGGGGGCTATCTTGGCGCAGGTAAAACAACGCTAATCAATCGGCTATTGCATGAAACGCAAGACAAACGCCTGACCATACTCGTTAATGATTTTGGCGCGATAAATATAGATGCCCGGCTTATTCGTGTACATAAGGGAGATACAATAGAGCTTACCAATGGATGCGCCTGTTGCCAGCTTCAAGATAATATGACAGCACAACTAGTCGATATTGCCCAAAGCCCGCATCCGCCAGATTATATTCTGGTTGAAGCAAGCGGTATAAGTGAACCCGCGCGCCTTTTATTGCTTGGCCATGGTATTGCGGCAATATGCCCCGGCACGATTCTTATTGCGGCAGATGCGTGTGATATTACAAAAAAATATACGGATAAATTTGTTGGCAAACTTGTGCGCCGTCAAATTGAGCAAGCCGATATTATTCTGCTTACCAAAAGTGATATGGCACATGATGGCGGTGCGCAGAGTATATCTTGGCTAACCCGCACGAGCAAAGCGCCTATATTTGATGTGCACCGGGCTGATTTATCAGCGCTTTGCTTCACACCATTCCCTAAAGAGCATATAGATGCGCCTGCGGCGCTTCCCATCGCATTTGAAACATTACATTTCAGGCATGCTCAACCGCTTGCCTATGAGATGATTATATCTGTGTTAGATAGATTTCATGGCAAATTAGCACGGGCCAAAGGCAGTTGCGGCACGCATTTTCTCCAGCTCGTTGGCACACATTATCAGTTAACGCCGATTGATACAGCGGAAACCGAACTTATATTTATTGCGCCTAGATATATGTGCGATATGACGCAGCTAAAAGCCGCGTTAGATGATTTAACATGATAAATTTTACCCGTGACGCGCCCGTGTTAATTTTCGCGGAATACAACCATAGAGGCGCGCTCCAACGGGGTGAGGATATAGCTTAGCACACTGCGTTTGCGCCCAACAATATTAACCGAAGCGGTCATGCCCGGCACAATTTCGATTTCAGCTGCGCTTTTAGAAAATTTTGGGTCAGGCACTTCAATAATGGTTTCATAATAAGGGGGCGCATTTTCTTCTTGTGTCGTATTCGTGGCTATGCGTTGTATGTGGCCATCTAATGTGCCAAAACGTGAAACATCATAAGCTGATAAGGCAACGCGCGCTTGCTGGTCAATGTAAATATTCGCAATATCTTCTGCCGGCACGCGGGCGCGCACCAGCAAGATATTTTCGTCCGGGACAATTTCAGCCATAGCCGTGCCCGGTTGCACAACTGCGCCAAGGGTTTTTATGTGAACAGCAGAAACCGTTCCGCTTACAGGGGCTGTGATGGCAGCATTCTTAACCCTGCCCCGCAATGCCGTTTCACGTGCGCCTGCCTGGCCGGCTTGTATATTTGCTTCGCTTAATTCTTGCGCGGCTTTGGCACGAAACTCGGAAATAAGTGACTCATATTCATCACGACTACGCTCAACCGAAAGTGATGCTAATGTGCGTTGTCCTTCATGCTGTGCCAGCTGGTTTTTGGTTTCAAGTAAGGTTAATCTTGATTCATGGCCTTCCTTAACCAATGGTTCCAAAATTTTTACTTCTTCTTGCAGGTTTTCAATCATCGCTTCAGATACTTTCATTTCGGCTTGTTTTTCACGTATTTCACGATCAATCAAAACCAATTTATCTTGCAAGGCTTGCTGGCGTTGCTTAAATAATTCCTCTTCAGCTTTTATCAGTTCGGGGTTTACGGTTTGTAAATCTTGAGGAAAATCTATTTTGTCTTCGCCATTTGCCTCGGTGCGAAGTCTGGCAATGGCGGCACGTGCGGATGCATGGGCAACCTCATTATCATTGAAACTGGCTTGCACATCGGTATCTTCCAAACGATACATCACAGACTCTTTTTCGATACGATCGCCCAGTTTAACATTTATCTCCATAACCGCGCCTTCCAAACGCGATTGCACAATTTGCACCGAGCTTGGCGGTATAACCGTTGCCTCGGCACGAACAAGCTCATCTAATTCGCTAAACGCTGCCCATAAGAAAGCAATAATAAAGAAGGCCGAAATAAGTAAGAAGATCCGATTGCCCCGTAAAACCATATCATTTTCGGGCAATTCCAAATCTATCTCGCTATCCTCCAATGCCATTTTTTTGAGCATTTCAGAGCTTGGTGGCGCAAAGGCATCACGCAAAAATTGGCGCGCATTTTGATATTTCCCTCGCAACCAGGGTAAATAAATCTTCCGTATTTTCGTAAACGAGAAACGCTTTTCGTTCATAGACAGGCTCTAGGGTTTTATCTGGCGTATGGCTGGTTGATTACGCGCGCGCATGCGTGCCAACACGTCTTCGCGTTTATCATTTATGGTTATACGCCCCGCCTCCATAATTACAATGCGGTCAGCAATATTTTGCAATGCCCCCCGATGCGTTACAAATATAACAGTCATATCTTTTGTTGCTTCGTTTAATGTATTGACCAGCTCAAATTCAGTGCGTGCATCCATAGAGGCCGTCGGTTCATCCATAAGTAAAACCGAAGGTTTGTTGATTAGCGCACGCGCAATGGCCAGAGATTGGCGCATACCTGCTGATAGCTCCTTACCCCCTTCACTTAGTGTAAAATCAAACCCGCCCGGTAAACGACCAATAAATTTATCTGCACCAGTTTGTGTGGTAGCGGCAATTAAATCAGCATCGCTTGCTTCTGGATCTCCCATAAGCAAGTTTTCACGGATCGTGCCGGAAAATAAAATGGGTTGTTGAAAAACAATGCCTATATTATTGCGTATATCTTCGGGACGGATTTGCTGTATATCGGCATTATCCATAAGGATGTGCCCGGTTTTGGCTTTTTGCAACCCGGCAATGAGGCGTAGTAATGTGGTTTTTCCCGAACCGATTGATCCTAAAATCGCCACCCGCTCGCCAGCATTTACCGTTAAGTTAATGTCCTCAAGAACGTTATTTTCCTGCCCTTCATAAGCAAAAGAAACCTCTTGTATAGCAATATCCCCTTTAATATGCTCACGCTTAACACGGTTTGCGCGTATCTCTTCATCGCTTTCACCTTTCAAAATCATATCTAAATTTCGATAAGCTGCTAAAGCATGATTAAATTTACCCAAAAGCTGGGTAACTTGCCCCAAGGGCGCAAGGCAGCGCCCCGATAAAATAACACAGGCAATAAGCTGCCCCATTGTGAGATTGCCGGCAGTGATAAGGATCACACCATAAACGACAATGCCAACCTGACTTATTTGTTGCCCAAGCTGGGTCACATATTGTGTTAATTGGCCAGAAAAGCGCATTTTTTGATTGGCATTGCTTTGATTGACAACCGATTTCAGCCAGCGTGTGCGTAAAAGTGAAACGCCGGGTATGGTTTTAAGTGTTTCAAGCCCGGAAAGCATTTCAACAATAACAGCTTGCTTGCTTTGTCCCTGCACCATGCCTAAAGAGGCAAAGCGTTTCATAATCGGTTGTAATAAAATACCAAACAAAATAACGGCGGGAACGATCAACCCCGGTATTGCCGCGACAGGCCCGCCAATAGCATAAAGCACTGTGAGAAATAAAAAGATAAAAGGCAGATCCGCAAACACAACAAAACTTGCTGAGCCTAGAACCTCTTTCAACACTTCAAACTCGCGCACCATATTACTCAACGCCCCTGTTGCCTGGCGGCTTAAAGATACATCAAAACGTGCAATGCGATGAAATAAACGATCGGAAACAACCCTGTCAATGCGTGCACTTGCAACATCGACAAAAGACCCGCGAATAATCTTCATGGTAATGTCAAATGCCATAATCACAATCATAATTATGGTGAGCGCCCACAGGCTTTCCATAGCACCATTGGGAATGACACGATCATAGACCGTCATGATATAAAGGGAAGAAGCAAGTGCAAAAATATTGATCAATATAGAAGCGGCAATAACTTGCAAATAAATACGCCGACAGGCAATCACGGGCGCCCAAAACCAATGCGTATTAAAATTCACAGTTTCTTTTTTTGTTTCTGCCATAATATAAACTTAAAACCAGTCCGCTTTCCTTAGCATGTTTTTGCTGTTAGGAATACACCTAGCGTTTCTCCTAATTGATTGCTTAACAATAAATGCTGTATGCGTTCCAATTCTGTCTGGATTTCCAATTCTATAATCTCTGCATCGATATTGGCAAATTGTAAGCGCAAACTTGCAATCTGGGCAGGCGTGGAGCGGGTGCGGCCTTGCACTTTTAATTCGCTTTCTAATTGCCCCTTCACATCTTCCCGTTTTTGTTGTTGCTCGGCTAGGCGGATGATTATATCTCGCAAGGCTTCGCTGGTATGTTTACTATCTGCTAAATATTGACGCTCGAAATTTGCCCGCTCTGCTTCCAGACTAAGACGTCGTGCATTGGTTTGTCCACGTTGCGCTTTGTTTAAGCCACCATCATAAAGCGGCACCGAAAATTCAATATTTCCGGTTACTTCATAAGTATAGCAATTTTGCATACGCCGATAATCAGCCGTATCACCAAAATCGGCAATGTTTTCGGCATCAGGATTTGTTTCGTCTACCTTTTCGCCACACCGATTGGATTTATCAATATCCCATGCTTTGCCAGTTAGTAAGCCATAAAGGGCGGGTTTGCGTTCTGCCGCAAGTTTTTTTTCTTCATATTCTATCATATCAATGCGACCATCAAATATGCGCCAGGATAGTGTTTCACGCACTTGCGGCATTTCGGGAATGTCGGGTCGCAAAACGATAAAATCCTGCACTAAAAGGCGCGCCGTTTCTGGGTCGATTTCGAACCGGCTTTCAAGCGCTTTTTCTGCCTGATCGCGACGGCGCGCAGCGCGACTTACTGCAGCTTCACTATCAAGCAATGTCACTTGTGCCCCGCGCAATTCGGATATACGCCCCGCCCCTGCCCGAAAGCGTGCTTCCATTGCGGCAACATCATTTTTGATATTTTCATGATTGGCTGTGTAATGCTGATGCAATCGTTCGGCGGTAACATAATCAAACGCATAACCAAGCAATTCGCTTATTTGTGCATCAATATTTTGTAGATATTCCAGTCGCGCTACAGATTCATCAGCTGCATTATAGTCAATGCCGGCAGATGTTGCGCCCCAATCATAAATTTGCTGACGCAATGTGAGCGTCATATTAACGCCGCGCCCGTCATATTCAGGACGATTAGATCCACCAAATTCATCAGAGTTTGTGGTTTTATCGATCAGCTTATCGCCGCCGCTAAGCGCGGCATCCAGATAGGGAAAATATTTTGAGCGTTCTTGCAATTTGCCAAAATATGCCTGACAAACCCGCTGTTCTGTCTGCGACAATGACGGGTGCTCTGATAATATGGTCGTGAGCTTTTCTGTTGCCACACCATATGTTTTTTCCGCTTGTTCTGCCGTAGTTTCATCTTCATTGGCTGTGTCATCTGTTGAATTTTGGGATAGTGATTTATCTGCCCTTGCATCTTCCAAAGCCTCTTGCACCAATATATCTGCATCGACAGATTTTGCGTCTTCTGTTTCATTTATGGCTTCCGATATAGCTGCATCCGTCTGCACTGTTTGTGCAGCAGATGATTCGTTTTTAACCTCTTGCGCCATTGCTCTTTCTATCGGAGCAGCTAAAACAAAAATGCCAATAATCAAAAATTTTATATAGCTCATACTCATTTCTTTAATGTCGTGCATCTTATATCATAATCTTATGTAAAATAAAGGCCGCGCTTAACATTTAAGAAGAGCCTTTTATTTTCCTTAGCTATTGTTTTCTAAGGCGCCATTCGATAATTCGACTTGCATTGCCCCCTCATCTTGTGGGAACCCATGCGGGAGGTCGCATAAAATGTAGACATTTATTCCGATACAAAAAGCAAGCACGAGCGTAAGAAACCATGTTGATGTTAAGACAGCTCTTTTAATCCAAATAAGATATATGATACAGGCCGGTATAAAAAGCGGCGGAACCAGCATATAAATAATAACGAGTAATCCGATTTTTTTCATTCTTTTCTAGCCTTTATCATCTGTTAGTAGCACATTTTTTAGCGTATATGGACAAATTGCCCTGCCCAAAGATAATCCCTACGCGCCTCTAGCAATCTATCATAGGCAAATAAGGCAATATGCGCATTATCGATAGCTGCTTCGCTTATTGGCACAAAATTTTCGAGTGCGTTATGCTTCGTTTTGCATGATCCCTAAAAACCGGTGGATCGTCATGGTTTTCCACCCCTCTCTATATGTGTCATATGTGCAAGGCTTTACTTTATCACTGTGAAAAACAATATTTACACTGGATATGAAATAGCCCGCAAATCAAGGACTTGCGGGCTATAATTAAAGCGAGATGGGCTCGCGTGAGTGCGTAGTGTGATGCTTACATCATACCGCCCATGCCACCCATGCCGCCCATATCAGGCATTGCCGGCGCAGCGGCTGCATTTGCGGGCTCTGGCTTGTCAGCAACCATGGCTTCGGTCGTAATCAACAGACCGGCAACCGATGCCGCATCGCGTAAAGCGGTTGATACAACTTTCGTCGGGTCAACAATGCCGGCAGCGATAAGGTCACAATATACCTCATTTTGTGCATCAAAACCGGTTGTGCCTTTTGCTTCCAGCACTTTACCAACAACGATGGAGGCTTCTACACCCGCATTATCGGCAATCTGGCGCATGGGTGCTTCCAGTGCACGGCGGACGATTTTAATGCCGGCGGCCATATCTGCATTGTCATTTGTAAGTTTATCAACCGCACGTGTCGCGAGCAATAGAGCTGTGCCGCCGCCTGGAACAATACCTTTCTCCACGGCTGCCCGCGTTGCATTGAGTGCATCGTCAACGCGATCCTTGCGCTCTTTCACTTCGACTTCCGTTGCACCGCCGACTTTCAGCACGGCAACACCGCCTGCCAATTTAGCGAGGCGTTCTTGCAGTTTTTCGCGGTCATAATCGGAGCTGGTGTCTTCAATCTGCGTCCGGATTTGGCCAACACGTGCCGTAATGTCTTTTTTCTTGCCAGCACCATCAACAATCGTTGTATCATCTTTGGTGATTGATACACGTTTTGCCGTGCCGAGCATATCCAATGTTACATTTTCCAGCTTAATGCCCAAATCTTCGGAGATAACCTGACTACCCGTCAAAATCGCAATATCTTCCAGCATAGCCTTGCGGCGATCACCAAAGCCCGGTGCCTTTACAGCCGCAATTTTCAGGCCGCCACGCAATTTATTCACCACAAGGGCGGCTAGAGCTTCGCCTTCAATATCTTCAGCGATAATCAGCAAGGGGCGTGAAGACTGCACCACGCGTTCCAAAATTGGCAACATGGGTTGCAAATTGCTTAATTTAGACTCATGCAACATAATAAGCGGATCATCCAGTTCGGTAATCATTTTTTCTGCATTGGTAATGAAGTAAGGCGAAAGATAACCGCGGTCAAACTGCATGCCTTCAACCACATCAAGCTCGCTTTCCAAGCCCTTTGCTTCTTCCACTGTAATCACGCCTTCATTGCCAACTTTTTCCATCGCTTCGGCAATCATGCTGCCAATTTCGGCTTCGCCATTGGCGGAAATCGTCCCGACTTGGGCAATTTCTCCATTGGATTTCACTTTTTTAGATTGTCTTTCCAAATCTGCCAAAGCTGTTGTAACGGCAATATCAATGCCGCGTTTCAAATCCATCGGGTTCATACCAGCAGCAACTGATTTTGCACCTTCGCGAACAATCGCTTGGGCAAGTACGGTTGCAGTGGTTGTGCCGTCACCGGCTTCATCATTGGTGCGACTTGCCACTTCGCGCACCATTTGTGCGCCCATATTTTCAAACTTATCTTCAAGTTCAATTTCTTTTGCAACGGTAACACCGTCTTTTGTTGTGCGCGGCGCGCCGAAAGATTTATCAATAACAACATTGCGCCCTTTAGGCCCCAATGTAACCTTCACAGCATCAGCGAGAATATCGACACCATTGAGCATTTTCGTGCGTGCTTCTGAACCAAATTTGACTTCTTTTGCCATAATTTTTTCCTCTTTTTAATCGTTTAAGTTTAAGCTGGTTTAGCCGACAATGCCTAGAATGTCGGATTCTTTCATAATCAATAGTTCTTCACCATCAATTGTAACTTCATTGCCCGACCATTTGCCGAACAAAATTTTATCTTTTGCTTTTACGTCAAGCGGCGTTACCTGGCCGTCTTCACCGCGCACACCCGACCCAACGGCAATAACAACACCTTGTGAAGGTTTTTCTTTTGCGCTATCGGGAATGATAATCCCTCCGGGTGTTTTTGTATCTTCCTCGATACGACGGACCAATACACGGTCATGTAAGGGGCGGAATTTCATAATTTATCTCCTCTTAAACGAAATTGCTTCCTTAGTTGGAATCTTCCTGGTTATTAACTGTATTTTAGCACTCTTTACTGACGAGTGCTAAACACAGAGCTTCAGATAGGGAGTAATGTAGATAATGTCAAGGGCACAGTTATAATGAAATAAAATAAAAGCCGGTATGTAAAATATCCATACCGGCTTAACCCATAAAGCTATTTTATGAGCCGGACAAATTCAGGTGGGTCATTCGTGCCGGCAAGTCCTCCATGAAGTCTCTCCTCCATGTCGGGAAACAGCTTAGAGGCTGGTGCACCGTAATGCACAGCACTATTTTAATAAAAATTTAATAAAATGCAACAAAAAAGTGTATATATTATAAATTACACTTTTAAGGAATAGCTTAAAATAAGGTCATCAAATTGCGCGTCAAACACCATAGTGCGATATTCATCCGAAGCAAGGTATTGCGCGCGCCGCTTGACGGACTTTATTGATCCCTAAAACCCGAGTGACAAACCTGATACATGGGCGTGATACTTCACAATGATGATATAGGCAGCCAGGCCAATAAGGATAACAAGACTATCCCGCCACCGACTATAGCGGGGCGCATCTGCCTTGGGGGCTTTTTTCGTAAAGCGCATATTGACAAGCGCGTAAAGCCCAAAACTAATAAATATCACCATAGCCGACAGGCTACCACTGGCGATTAAATGCGCGAGGCTCCATACGAGCACACCACTTAGCATCGGGTGGGGCACGATGCGGCTAATATTCGAACTTAGTAAACTTGCAACAACCAAAATAAAAGCAAATGGCATAAGTCCAAAAGTAACAAGCCCACCCCAAAAAGGAGGTGTCCATATATATATGCTTTCAGTATGCATTGACCCGTAAATAATCAGGGCAAAGCCAGCGAGTGAGATAAGCGAAAATATACCCTTATAGCTATTTTCACTTAGCTTTTCTTTCACAGCTGCATTTGCTGGCGTAAGGGGTAAAAGGTGAATCGCGAAAAAAACAAGCAATCCTGAAATTATCATGTTCATAATATCACTCCTAAAGTTAGCTTATGGTCTGCCCGCCATCAATAACCACTTGCTGCCCGGTCATAAAGGCACCGGCGGGGCTTGCCAAGAATACAGCGGCGCCAGCAATTTCATCGGGCACACCGATACGGCGTAAAGGCGAGCGCGACGTTGACTGCTCCAAAATATCCGGATTATCCCATAGCGCTTTGGCAAAATAGGTTTTGATAAGCCCCGGTGCAATGGCATTGGCACGAATATTTTGGGGGCCAAATTCAACAGCAATATTGCGCGCAAGCTGGAAATCTGCCGCTTTGGATATGGCATAAGTGCCAAGCATGGGAGAGCCACGTAAACCACCGATTGAAGAAATAATAATAATGGCCCCATCCTTGCGTTCTATCATTTCCGGCAATACCATATTGGAAAGCCAGTGATTTGAGCGGACATTATTTTCCATCGTTTTATCAAATGCCTCATCTGGGCAGTCCAGCATTGACCCAAAATAGGGATTAACAGCGGCATTGCACACCAGAATATCAATTTTCCCAAAGGCTTCGCGTGATTTATCAACCAGATTTTGTAATTGGGCTTTATCCCCGATATTACAGGCAACACTTACAGCACGCCCGGCATATTGCGCGTTAATGGAATTGGTTACTTCATCACAAGCATCCAGCTTGCGACTTGAAACAACAACATTGGCGCCATGTTCGGCCATGCGCCGCGCAATCGCCTCGCCAATGCCACGTGATGCACCTGTAATCACAGCTGTTTTGGATGATAAGTCGAATAATGTCATAAATGAACCTCCCTCATTGCGTGGTGTAAGCTAACCTAGAAATCAACTTCTTGTCTAGCATGAAATTTAACCCTGTGTGGAAATATAGCTTTGTATAAGCCTGATAATTTCTGGGCTATTCCATTGTGCTTCACCGATAACACGCCCTAGCTCATTGCCTTGCCGATCCAAAATAAGGGTTGTCGGCAAGCCGGTAATCCCCAAGCGCGACATCACACGGATTGATGAAAACCCTGTTTCAAGCTGGTTTACACCCAGCTCGTTCAAAAAAGCGATTGCTTTTTTCGGGTCTTGATCCATGCTTATGGCCACAATTTTTAATGGTGCATCGGCAAAATGTGTTTGTAATTTATCAAAAAGCGGCATTTCCTTACGGCATGGCGCGCACCATGTTGCCCAAAAATTTACGATCACGATATTACCGTGATAGGCAGATAAATCTTGCGCCTGGCCTAAGGCATCCGTAAATGTAAATTCTGAAAGTGCACGTGGCTGTGCATGGGTAATATAGTTTTGTAAACGTGCCTGTTCGTTTGCTTCCCTATCTTTTGCCGTCCATGTTAGATATAGACTATAGCCGATAAATGCACTAATGAGTAAAATAATAGTGATTTTAATAAATAAACGCATAAGAGATTATCCCGTTATGATGGAGCAATATAAGTGACTAACCGCATGTGGGGCGGACGTTTTAGCGCCAGCCCTGACGATATAATGGAAGAAATAAACGCTTCGATTGATTTTGACCAGCGTCTTTTTACACAAGATATAAAAGGGTCGCGGGCCCATTGTGCCATGCTTGCGGCACAAAATATCATCAGTGCACAAGATGCGGCACATATCTTGGACGGGCTTGAGAAAATAGAAACCGAAATAAAAAATGGTGAGTTTGTTTTCTCTCGTAGTTTAGAAGATATTCATATGAATATTGAAGCGCGCCTTGCCACGCTTATCGGTGATACGGCGGGCAGATTGCATACGGCGCGTTCACGCAATGATCAGGTTGCGACAGATTTTCGCCTTTATATGCGCGATGCCATAGACCAGCTAAGTGGACAAATTCAGAATTTGCAAAAAGTGCTGGCACATGCCGCCCACAAATATGCAGCATTGATTATGCCCGGCTTTACGCATCTACAAACGGCGCAACCCGTAACATATGGGCATCATCTTTTGGCTTATGTTGAAATGTTGGCGCGCGATTATGGACGGTTTCAAGATGCACGCAAACGGCTTAATCACGCGCCTTTAGGGGCAGCAGCACTTGCCGGCACAGGCTTTCCGATTGATCGGGAGAAAACAGCAGATGATTTGGGCTTTGATGCACCAATGGCAAATTCTATTGATGCTGTTTCTGCGCGCGATTTTGTGTTAGAAACGCTAAATGCAGCAGCCATTTGTGCAACGCATTTATCGCGGCTTGCCGAAGAGATTACGATATATGCCTCGGCACCCTTTAGCTTTTTTACGCTACCGGATACATTTTCCACCGGTTCATCAATTATGCCCCAAAAACGTAATCCGGATGCCGCAGAGCTTATCCGTGCCAAAACCGGGCGCATAATCGGAGCGCTTATCGGCCTTATGGTGGTGCTCAAAGGCTTACCGCTTGCCTATTCCAAAGATATGCAGGAAGACAAGGAAGCAAGTTTCGATGCAGTGGATAATTTATCGCTTTGCCTTGCGGCTATGAGCGGCATGATGGCCGAAATCATCCCCAATGAAACTGAGATGAAACAAGCAGCACAGCAAGGGTTTAGCACTGCGACCGATTTAGCCGATTGGCTGGTGCGTGAAGCAGGGCTTGCTTTTCGTCAGGCGCATCATATTAGTGGCGACCTTGTTGCGCTTGCCGAAAAAAAGCAATGTATGTTGCATGAGCTTCCGCTTGCAGAGATGCAACAAAGAGAACCTAAAATTACGCAGGATATTTTTTCTGTTTTAAGCGTAGAAAATTCTGTAGCCAGCCGCATAAGCTATGGGGGAACGGCGCCGGATAATGTGAAACATGCCGCACAAAAATGGCTGGATAATTTGGGAGACTAACCCCATGCGCTTTATTTTACTTTTGGTTTTGAGCGGATTACTTGCAGCGTGCGGACAATATGGTGCGCTTTATTTGCCCGAAAAGTCGGATCAAACAAATGAATTACTTTAACTATAAAGCAGGAACACTTTATGTTGAGGATACGGCGATACATGATATTGCCGCTGCCTACGGCACGCCCTTTTACTGCTATAGCTTAACAACGGCGGCGCATCATTTTACAGTGCTGCAAAATGCGCTAACAGATGTTGGATTTGACGATGCGCTTATTTGCTATTCGGTAAAGGCAAATTCCAATTTGGCGCTTATGCACCACTTACAAAAATTGGGAACGGGCGCGGATATTGTTTCAGAAGGTGAATTACGCCGCGCCTTACATGTGGGCATTGCGCCCGAAAAGATTGTCTATTCTGGCGTTGGAAAAACCGCATATGAGATAGATGCCGCTTTAGCCGCAAATATCGCGCAATTTAATGTAGAAAGCCTAAGCGAGCTTGATATGATAGCGACACGCGCGCGCGCCTTAAATAAAGTGGCACCCGTGGCGTTGCGGGTAAATCCTGATATTGATGCGGTGACGCATGAGAAAATTACAACGGGGAAAGCAGAAAATAAGTTTGGAATTGCATGGGAAGATGCCCTCCCCGCTTTCGAAAAAGCATCACAATTAGCGGAGATAAATCTGATTGGCATCGATATTCATATTGGCAGTCAAATTACCGACCTTGCCCCTTTCCACGCTGCTTTCATAAAAGTTTCTGAATTGCTGGCAGTGTTACAAGGAAAAAATATTCCCATTCAAACGCTCGATTTGGGCGGCGGTTTAGGCGTGCCTTATGACATTAATAATCAGCCGCCCCCCGACCCCTTGGCCTATGCACGGCTGATTAAGGAAACTTTGGGCAATACGGGATGCCGCATCATTGTAGAGCCGGGGCGTGTTATTGTTGGCAATGCAGGGATTTTGGTAAGCTCCGTTATCCGCACAAAATATGGTAAAGAAAAAAACTTTATGATTATTGATGCCGCTATGACAGACCTTATTCGCCCGAGCCTCTATGATGCGTATCATCATATTGCACCGGTAGATGAAAGCACGCAGTCTCACGACATATGGGATATTGTTGGCCCCGTATGTGAAAGCGGTGACTTTCTGGGAAAAAACCGCACCTTACCCCTTTTGCATCAGGGCGATTTACTTGCCATATTTACCACCGGCGCCTATGGAGCGGTGCAGGCTTCACATTATAATTCACGCGCTCTGGCACCGGAAATTGTGGTGCGTGGAGACACATTTTGGCTTGCACGCAAACGTATTGAAAGTAATGATATGCTTGCCTATGAATCTATACCGGACTGGTAAGATGATTATTTCATGCTTTCGCCGTGTCTATAAATTGGGTATGGTAGTGACGAGGGAACAATATGATTGGACTGGAAAATATAAGCGTCGGGTATAATGAACAAGACCCTGTATTACATAATATAAATTTACATATTAAACCGGGGAGCTTTCATTTTATTACAGGACAATCGGGTGCGGGTAAAACGACCTTGCTTAAGTTGATATTCCTTGCCTTGCGCCCCCTATCGGGACAGCTACATATGTTCGGTAGGAATATAGGAAAGTTAAAGCATCATGAACTCCCCTATTTACGTCGCCGTATTGGTGTTGTGTTTCAAGACTTCCGCCTGCTCGATCACTTAAACATTTACGAAAATGTATCTTTACCGCTACGTATTGACAGACAAAGGGAAAAAAATTATCGCGGAAATGTTATCGAATTATTGGAATGGGTCGGATTAGGTAAGAAACTCGATCATACACCGCTTACATTATCAGGCGGGGAAAAACAGCTTGTCGCTATTGCGCGTGCTGTTGTCACACGCCCTGACCTTATCATTGCTGACGAGCCGACCGGCAATGTCGATCCAGAAAAAGGGCAAAAATTACTCAAATTACTTGAGAGCTTGAATAATAGAAAAACAACAATTTTAATCGCAACACATGATCAATATATATGGCAAAATTTTCCGCATAATCGCCTGCATCTCGAAAATGGGCAGCTTATCCATCTACCACACAAACCCCAGGCGCAATAGCAAAATTATGGCTAAATAAACCATGACACGCAAAAAACAAAATCAGCCAAACCCTATTTTGCCCCGCACAAATTTAGCCGGCTTTACGTTGGGCATGGTAACCGTCGTTATGTCTTTTTTGGCTTGTATTGCATTGGGCGCAACCCTGTTGGTGGGGGTCGCCACACAACATTGGCTTACGCGCACAACAAGTGCTATGACTGTGCAAATTATTGAAACCAAAACACAAACCGCACAAGAACAGGTCGAAGCCGTTATGCGTGTTTTGCAAGATACACCGGATATTGACTATATTGAACAGCTGGATAAGCCGGCTTTAACAGGGCTTTTAGAACCATGGCTTGGCGCAGGAAATGTGCCCGAAGATTTACCTTTGCCCGTTATTATAACCATTACACCACGTGATTATGATGCCTTTAGTGGTGATGTATTACAACGACGCTTGCAGGCCGTTGCCCCTGGGGCCCAGCTTGATACGCATGGCTTATGGCGTAAAACATTGCAGGATACAGCCTGGAATTTGCGTTTATTTTCTATCCTTATTTTAGCACTTGTCGGGTTTGCCACTGCAACAGTTATTTTACTTTCTGTGCGTGCAGGGTTTGCAACCAATGTGCACACACTTGAAGTGCTTCATCAAATCGGAGCACATGATGGGTATATTGCCCGCCTATTTGATGGGCATTTTACGCGTTTAACTTTAATTAGCGCGACAATAGGCACTGTTTTAGCAAGTGCCATATTTTATTCTTTACGTGGTATTATTGTTGAGGCAGCCAGCATTGAATTTCTAGTGCAGCTTTTGCCTGTGCCCATAGCGATTATTCTGCTAGTGTGGTATATCACGCATAGTTATGTGATGCGTGCCCTTTCAGAGATGGTATGAAAACCATCACATATATAAGCCTTGTTTTTGTGATTATCATAAGCGCAGTTGCGGCTTATTTTCCATATTTTATCGAAAATTTGCCAGCAACACCGCAAACCACCCCACAGGCAGATGCGATTGTGGTTCTTACGGGTGAGGCAGCCATACGGTTTACAAGCGGCTTTGCGTTGCTCGAAAAAAAATCAGGTCAAAAACTTTTAATCTCTGGTCTGGGGGGAGAAAAAGCAGTCACTGCCTATTATGATGCCGATTTTCTAAAAGAGTTTTCCTGTTGCGTTATGTTTGACGAAAAAGCAACGAACACGGTAGAAAATGCAATAGAAACAGTGAAATGGGCCAATGCACATAATTTTTCACGCCTTATTGTTGTGACAAGCACTTACCATATGCCGCGCGCGCTTATACAATTACAACGAAAAAGCAAGACAATAGAGTTCATTTCCTATCCAGTTACACCAATACAGGTTAAGCTAGAGCAATGGTGGCGTTATCCCGGCACATTCAAATTATTACTTGGGGAATATATACGCTTTGTCTTAACACTATGTGGATTTGTCTAACGGCACTGCTCAAATTTTTCGAGCATAATCCGCCATGCCGCCTCATATTTATCCAGCCACTTATCTGCAAGCTGTGTGCGAAAATATTCCTGCATGATAGGGAAAAACTTATCAAACATATCATCGGGAACACCATAGCCGCTATGATTATAGCGCGTCGCTATAATCATATTGACATATAAATTTCCCCCTTCCGCATAGTCAAAAATACACTCATAGCACGCTTGCATCATGGCTTTACGCACTTCGTAATTTTTATCCAGAATGAATAAGGAGGTCATATCTGGATAACGATCAAGCAATATTGTGTAAATATCCAGATAGGGATCGCCACATATTTCAGAAACCTGTTCAAGTGACTCAATTATGGCAGCTGCATACATAGCGTAAATATATAAGTTTATTTTGTAAAATTAAACCAAAAAATAGGTGACCCCTTTATAAGAAAGGTGTATGTAGGATTGACTTTATGAGTTTCGGAGCGTAGCGCAGCCCGGTAGCGCACTTGTCTGGGGGACAAGGGGTCGTCGGTTCAAATCCGGCCGCTCCGACCATTTGTGCTAAATTTTATGATTGCCGAAAGAAAATGTGGTGGGCCCGGCAGGACTCGAACCTGCGACCAGACCGTTATGAGCGGCCTGCTCTAACCAACTGAGCTACAGGCCCCCGTTACATTGCTTCTTTTTCCTCTTCGTTTTCCGGTAAAAATATAGCTGGCTTATGCGCGCGTGCTTCCGCTTCACTCATTTGTGCATAAGCCAATATAATAACCATATCACCACGTTGCGCCAAACGGGCAGCTGCACCGTTAATACCAATCGTTTTTGAACCGCGTTTTGCCGGGATCGCATAAGTTGTGAAGCGGGCGCCGGTATTGATATTCAAAACATCTACTTGTTCATTAGGTAAAATACCCACTTTCTCCAGCCAGGCTTCATCTACGGAAATCGAACCTTGATAATGCATATCACATTGCGTTACCAGTGCACGGTGAATCTTAGCCTTGAACATTGTGAGCAACATAAATTTGGTCCCTTATATGGTTTAATTATCCAAAAATCCGCGTAATTTGCGCGAACGGCTTGGGTGTTTTAATTTACGTAAGGCCTTGGCTTCAATTTGGCGAATACGCTCGCGTGTTACCAAAAACTGTTGCCCGACTTCTTCTAATGTGTGGTCTGTATTCATACCAATGCCGAAGCGCATACGCAAAACCCGTTCCTCACGTGGCGTGAGAGATGCCAAAATTCGTGTTGTTGTATCACGTAAATTCGATTGGATGGCCGCATCAATCGGCAAGATGGCGTTTTTATCCTCGATAAAATCACCAAGTTGGCTATCTTCTTCGTCTCCAACCGGTGTTTCCAGGCTAATCGGTTCTTTCGCAATTTTCAAAACCTTACGCACTTTTTCCAATGGCATGGATAGTTTTTCTGCCAATTCTTCCGGTGTTGGTTCGCGCCCTAATTCATGCAGCATTTGTCGCGATGAGCGCACGAGCTTATTGATGGTTTCGATCATATGCACCGGGATGCGGATTGTGCGCGCCTGATCAGCAATTGAACGCGTAATGGCTTGTCTGATCCACCAGGTTGCATAGGTAGAAAACTTATAGCCACGGCGATATTCAAATTTATCGACAGCTTTCATAAGGCCAATATTACCTTCCTGAATAAGGTCAAGAAACTGCAAACCACGATTGGTGTATTTTTTTGCGATGGAAATAACAAGGCGTAAATTTGCTTCAACCATTTCTTTTTTGGCAATGCTTGCTTCTCGTTCTCCTTTTTGAACGGCACGCACAATCCGTCGAAATTCGCCAATATTTAATCCGGTTTCAGCTGCCAAATCTTGAATTTCGCTCCGGATTGCTTTGATTTCATCTCGGTTTTCACCAATAAACTCTTTCCACCCTTTGCCAACCAAGCGCCCGACACGTTGCGCCCAGCGGGATTCATATTCATTACCCTGATATTGTTGCAAAAAATCTTCGCGCGTCACACCACTTGCCGTAGCCAAACGTAAAAGCTGCGTTTCCAATGTTAGCAAGCGCTTATTGATGGCATAAAGCTGCTCGACCAAAGCCTCAATACGATTATTATTGAGCGAAAGGCTTTTTACTTCTTCAATAATTTCGCTGCTTAGTAAATTTAACCGTTGGGTTTGTGACTTATTTAGGGTTTTATTCTTGGCTTGTAATTCAACATGCTTATCTTGTAAGCGGCGAAGTTTTTTATAGGTTTGCGCAATCGCATCGAAACTCGCAACAACTTGCGGTTTAAGCTCCATTTCCATAGCTGAAAGCGATAAATTGCCTTCCGTATCTTCATCTTCTTCATCAGGCTCACCTTCTGCTTCGCCCGATGGAGCACCCGATGGGGGCGGGGTTGCGCCTTCTGCACTCCGATCAACTTTTTTTGCTTCGGGGCCAGCAAATGTAGCATCCAAATCAATAATATCGCGTAATAAAACTTTACCTTCATTAAGCTCATCGCGCCAAATAATGATGGCCTGAAAGGTGAGCGGGCTTTCACAAAGCCCCGCAATCATGGTTTCGCGCCCTGCTTCAATACGTTTGGCAATGGCAATCTCGCCTTCGCGCGATAAAAGTTCTACAGTTCCCATTTCCCGCAAATACATGCGCACCGGATCATCTGTGCGATCACCGCTGGTCTTTTTTTGCTCGGGCTTTACCTGTAGCTTCTTTTCACCACTATCTGTGTTTCCATCTTCGGCGGCATCTGCTTCTTCATCTGTTTCAACGACATTAATGCCCATATCCGAAAGCATAGACATAATATCTTCAATTTGTTCCGAAGAAAACTCTTCCGAAGGTAAAACCGCATTAAGTGCATCATAAGTAACGAAGCCAATCTCTTTAGCTTTCTTAATCATGCGCTTTACATCACGATTATCCATATCGATAAGTGGGGAGTCTTTTGTTGCTTTTACTGTTTTTTTTGCCATATCTACCCTGTTTCCTCGGCTAAGCCATGCAACCACGCATTGTTTTTATCTGTTAGTAAATCCCAATCGCTTGTTTCTTTTTCTGCGTCTCGTTTTTCGTTTTCCAAAGCAACCGCTCTATAATGAAATTCCACCACATCAAGCCATAATGCGTCTACCTCTTTTAAGTCGGTGGGCATTTCGGCTGGACGATGTATTTTTACTATATTTTCTATACGTGTGATGAGGCCATCTATTCCACGCGCTTCTAATAGCCCTGTTAGCTGATTTTTGTCAAGATTTCCTTGCTCAATATATAGGGTAATTATATCGGATTGCAAGTGAGTGAGCACAAGAGATGAAAACTCTATTTTCTCGAAAACCTCTAATTGCGTTTCAAGCAATTCAGGAAAATCCAGAATATAACTTATAAGCAC
Source organism: Parvibaculaceae bacterium (assembly GCA_965227805.1). Taxonomy (GTDB): domain Bacteria; phylum Pseudomonadota; class Alphaproteobacteria; order RS24; family RS24; genus CBDDGJ01. The sequence goes on from CBDDGJ010000004.1 coordinate 308,381, forward strand.
AACTTCACGCGAGGGGAGATTTACCATATTCGTGGCTAAGGGAGACCGTTTCGCTTCATGTGTCGGCGCGTAACCTCTGGCGGGCGAAACAGGTGACGTCCCCTTATAATATGCTTGTTTTCCCCGATATGGTGCGGCTTGCGGGGCAAATAAAGCATCCAGGCGTTGTTTAATATCCGCGCTATATAGCGCACGAATATCGCGATCACGGATAAGCGATAATGTTTTACGTAAACGTGTTTTCAACGCAGCACGCCTTTCGGGTGTATCATATTGTGCGCTTGATAATTCACGTTCCCATAAAATATCTACAAGACTATTGGCACGGCTTATACAGTCTTGCATAGCAGAAAGCCCGCTATTGCGCATAATATCATCAGGGTCCTGACCCTGTGGCAAAAGAGCAAATTGTAAACTATAACCCGGTTGTAATAATGGTAATACACGTTCGACAACACGATAAGCCGCCTGGGTTCCGGCCATATCTCCATCAAAGCATAAAACCGGTTCGGGAGTTAACCGCCATAGTAATTTAATTTGCTCTTGCGTAAGCGCTGTGCCAAGCGAAGCTACGGCATGATATAAACCACCACGCGCAAGGCCGATAACATCCATATAGCCTTCGCAAACCAAAAGTGTTTTGGCTTCATAAGCCGGCTGGCGGGCTTTGGCAAAATTATATAAAATAGTGCCTTTATGAAACAGTTCGGTTTCTGGCGAATTCAAATATTTTGCCGGTGTATTCCTAGTTAGTGCCCGTCCGCCAAAAGCGATAATGCGCGCACGTGTATCATGAATTGGGAACATAATGCGATTGCGAAAGCGGTCATAACACTTGCCCTTATCTTCCGGTTTTATAATCAGCCCGGCTGCCAACATTTGTGTTTGTGAAATATTCTTTTGTTCAAGATAGTGAATAAGCCCATCGCGCCTATCGGGCGCAAACCCTATGCCAAAATCTTTGATAAGGTTTGTGGTGATACCGCGCCCCTCCAAATAATGACGCGCCGCATCTGCTTTGGGCATAGCGAGGTTTTCGACAAAATAAGCCTGTGCCATGTCTATAACGTCAATCAATTCTTTTTGGGCTGCAAATTTTTGTATCTGACGTTCATCGCGCTGTGGCATAGAAAGACCGGCTTGTCCTGCTAAACGCTCAACGGCTTCGACAAAACTCAAACCTTCGGTTTTTACGAGAAAATCAAATATGCTGCCATGTTCGCCGCTTGAGAAACAATGATAAAATTGCTTATCATCATTTACGGTAAAGGATGGGGTTTTTTCAGACTTAAACGGGCTAAGGCCGACATATTCACGTCCGCGCTTTTGCAGTTTTACGCGTCGCCCGACCACATCTGATACGGCGATACGCGTTTTAATTTCTTCTAAAAAACCGGGTGGAAAAGCCATGCCCTATTTTAGCAAAAGTGACACAAAAAATAAAGCTGTTTCCGAAATGAAAAACACGCATATTTTACTATGCGTGTTCATCTATTATAAAGCAATTCTGCTTAAGCCGATATTATATATAAAATTACCGACCACTAATTATCGTGCAGGTTTTTGCATAAAAACCCAAAACTTGATTTGTTTTATAATCAACAGATGTAATGGTTGCTATCCGTCCATTCATTTTTGCAGCTTCAATAGATGCATCACCTGTCGCAAAAAGCCCTAATATGCTTGTTGCGCATGCTTCCGCCTTACGATCACCATATTGCATTGGTTGTGAGGTCGCTAATATAGGCGCTTTAACATCAGTATAAAGCAGGCCGTTAACTGGGGTGCGCGCAGTAGCGCACCCTGCCAGACCAAGCGCAACTAGTGCAAGTGTTAAATGTTTTGTAAAAGACTTCATAATAAATTGCCTCATAGACTGTTTTAATCGAATCAGCAGAGTCTAGCATTGCCTTTTATAAAGTCAATTTTATTTTACCCGAGCAAGGTTTTAACTGTGCTGCTGGCTTTTCCGAAATCCATCTGACCTGCATATTGCTCTTTTAGATAGCTCATAACCCGTCCCATATCTTTCAAAGAACAGGCGTTGAGCGTATTTATTGCGGTTTCAACAGCTGATTTAATCTCTTCCATATCTAATTGCTTAGGCAAAAACTCTTGAATGATCGCTATTTCACGGCGTTCCTGATCGGCAAGCTCTAATCGCCCGGCCTCTTCATAGGTTTGGGCAGAGTCAATACGTTGTTTCACCATTTTGGCAAGAATATCTAAAATCTGGTCATCACTTACACCACCTTCATTACCGTCGCCACGCGCGGCAATATCACGATCTTTAATTGCCGCATTGATAAGGCGCAAGGTGGATGTTCGGCATTTATCTTGTTCTTTTATAGCCTGCTTAAGGGCATCATGTATATGCGCGCGCATAATGTTACGAGTCTCCCTATTTGATGAATGGCGCGCAACCTAGCCTATGCGTTAGCCAAATGCAAGCCGGATTTTTTTCTTTTTCAGATGCACATACTTGACCGACTCATGCAGATTCATTATTTTCCGCAAGATTTATCTATGCGTGTTTATTGATTTTCAATAGCGCAGATTTTAAGAGATTATTGATTATGATTTTTTATAGGCCATATTATCACTGTTTTCTCATGCAGTGGTTTAAGTTTTTACGCCCACCCATATGTAAGGATAATTTATGAGCGCATGGGATATGCCCGCACCATCAGCTGTGCTTATGCTTGCGGATGGCACAAAGTTTTACGGATATGGCGTGGGTGCGACCGGGGAAACTGTAGCTGAAGTGTGTTTCAACACGGCTATGACAGGCTATCAGGAAATTTTAACCGACCCATCTTATACCAACCAAATCGTAACCTTCACTTTCCCGCATATCGGTAATGTGGGGGCAACAGATGAGGATAATGAGACCTCTAATGAAGCAATACCCCATGCAGCGGCAGGCGTAATTATGCGCGACCCTATTACACAACCAGCAAATTATCGTGCCATGCATCATTTTAACGATTGGCTTAAAGCACGCAATATTATTGGTATAAGTGGCATTGATACGCGTGCCATTACATTACATATTCGTGAAACAGGTATGTTTCATGCAAGTCTCGCACATCAGCATGATGGTATATTCGACTTTGATGCTCTGGCGCAAAAAGCAGCTGATTTTGTAGGGCTTGAAGGGGCAGATATTGCCGGTAATGTTACGCGCCCCACCCCCTTTATGTGGAATGAAACGAGCTGGCAGTGGCAAAAGGGGTTTGGCCAGGGGACGAAAAAACATCATATTGTTGCGGTTGATTTTGGTGCCAAGAAAAATATAATGCGCTGTCTTGCCACTGTGGGGTGCCATGTGGAACTTGTATCTGCCACCACATCTGCTGAAGACATTTTGGCGCGCAATCCAGATGGTATTTTTTTATCTAACGGTCCGGGCGATCCTGCTGCAACTGCACATTATGCCGTGCCTACCATTCAAAAATTGATTGCAAGTGGAAAGCCGCTATTTGGTATTTGTTTAGGACACCAGCTCCTGGCGCTTGCTTTGGGGGCAAAAACAATAAAAATGGCACAGGGACATCATGGAGCCAATCATCCAGTAAAAGATTTACACACACAAAGGGTTGAAATTACGTCTATGAATCATGGGTTTACGATAGATCGCACACAGCTGCCCGCTACGATAGAAGAAACCCATATCAGCCTATTTGATGGCACGAATTGCGGGATTCGTATGAAAAATGCACCGGTGTTTTCTGTGCAATATCATCCCGAAGCCTCGCCCGGCCCACAAGACAGCAATTATTTATTCACGCAATTCGCTGATTTAATCGCCAAGCATAAGGAACAAGCCCATGCCTAAGCGTCGTGACATATCGTCAGTGCTCATTATCGGGGCAGGTCCTATCATTATTGGCCAGGCATGCGAATTTGATTATTCGGGCGCGCAAGCCTGTAAGGCGCTTAAAGAAGAAGGCTATCGGGTTATTTTGGTCAATTCCAATCCGGCAACCATTATGACTGATCCTGAATTGGCCGATGCCACTTATATTGAGCCGATTACAGCGGATATTGTGGCACGCATTATCGCCAAAGAAAAGCCCGATGCTTTATTGCCGACTATGGGCGGACAAACCGCTTTGAATACAGCGATTGAACTCGCTGAAAAAGGTGTATTGGACAAACATAATGTGCAGCTTATCGGTGCCGATTTAGATGCCATTAAAAAGGCTGAAGACAGATTATTATTTCGTGAGGCGATGGACCGCATCGGCCTGGAGAGCCCGCGTTCTTTTGTCGTGAATAAAGTGGATGAAGCCCTTACGGCGTTAGAAAAAGTCGGCCTACCGACCGTTATCCGCCCTTCTTTCACCCTGGGAGGCACGGGGGGTGGCATTGTTTATAACCGCAATGAATTTATCACGATGGTTGAGGCAGGCCTTGATGCGTCTCCTGTTAATGAGGTTTTGATTGAAGAAAGTGTTTTGGGGTGGAAAGAATATGAAATGGAAGTGGTGCGCGACCGCGCTGATAATTGCATCATCATCTGCTCGATAGAAAATGTCGACCCAATGGGGGTGCATACGGGCGATAGCATTACCGTTGCCCCTGCCCTTACCCTTAGCGATCGTGAATATCAGGTCATGCGAAATGCCTCTATTGCTGTTCTGCGAGAAATCGGCGTTGAAACGGGGGGATCCAATGTACAATTTGCTGTAAATCCGGAAGATGGGCGGCTTGTTGTGATTGAAATGAATCCACGTGTGTCGCGTTCATCGGCACTCGCATCTAAAGCGACCGGTTTTCCGATTGCTAAAATAGCCGCAAAACTGGCCATAGGTTATACGCTTGATGAGCTGAATAATGACATTACCGGCGTCACGCCTGCCAGTTTTGAACCGACCATAGATTATGTGGTCACAAAAATTCCTCGCTTTGCATTTGAAAAATTTCCCGGTGCCACCCCTTTATTGTCAACCGCAATGAAATCGGTTGGCGAAGCAATGGCCATCGGGCGCAATTTTCAAGAGAGTTTGCAAAAAGCATTATGTTCTTTGGAAACGGGGCTTACCGGCCTTAACCCCCCCGAGGGGGCGCCGGATATATCAACACAATCAGGCAAAGACGATATGATCGCCGCGCTTGGCACGCCAACCCCTACCCGCTTGCTTATGGCAGCTCATGCCTTGCGTCAGGGCATGTCTATAGATGAAGTAAATCGCCTATCGCATTTCAGCTCCTGGTTTTTGGAGCAAATTAAGGCCGTCACCGATATGGAAGCCCGCCTGCACGCGCATGGTGTGCCTGACAATGCTGCCGCGATGCTGATGGTAAAGAAAATGGGGTTTTCGGATGCGCGCATTGGCGCGCTTACCGGCCAAAGCGAGCAGCAGGTGCGGGCACAACGCCATAAGTTTAATATTCGTCCCTTTTATCGTCATATTGACACATGCGCCGCCGAATTTGCTGCAACAACCCCCTATCTCTATTCCAGCTATGATATGCCCGCCCCTTTTGGTATCCAGCATGAAGCACACCCAAGCACCCGCAAAAAGGCTATGATTTTAGGCGGGGGCCCCAATCGTATCGGCCAAGGTATAGAATTTGATTATTGCTGTTGTCATGCAGCCTATGCGCTAAGTGATGCTGATATTGAAAGCATTATGGTTAATTGTAATCCCGAAACCGTATCTACCGATTATGACACATCTGACAGACTTTATTTTGAACCGCTTACACAAGAGCATGTGCTGGAAATTTTGCATGTAGAAATGAGTGCGGGCGAATTGGCCGGCGTGATTGTGCAATTTGGCGGACAAACCCCGCTTAAACTTGCCCATAGTTTGGAAGACCATAACATTCCGATTTTGGGGACTTCACCCGATGCGATTGATTTGGCAGAAGATCGCGACCGTTTTAAGGATTTGCTCGACCGGCTAGGCCTAAAACAACCTGAAAATGGAATTGCCCGTTCGCAAGCAGAGGCACGCAACATTGTGGAAAATATCGGCTTTCCGGTGGTTATTCGCCCCTCTTATGTTTTGGGGGGGCGGGCAATGGAAATTGTCCATAACTTTGAACAGCTAGACCGCTATATGCGAGAGGCAGTTGTGGTGTCTGGCGATAGTCCGGTATTGATTGACGGCTATTTACGTGAAGCAACCGAGTTGGATGTTGATGTTTTATGTGATGGTACAGATACATTTGTTGCCGGCATATTGGAACATATTGAAGAAGCTGGAGTTCATTCGGGCGATAGTGCGTGTTCCATGCCGCCCCATTCATTATCTGAGGCAATGATTGAGCGTATAAAAAGCCAGTCAACCCATATTGCACGGGCGTTAAATGTGGTCGGGTTAATGAATGTGCAATTTGCTGTGCAGGGAGACACAATTTATGTGTTAGAGGTTAACCCGCGTGCCAGCCGGACGGTTCCCTTTGTTGCCAAAGTGCTGAATATGCCGATTGCACATATTGCGGCGCAAATTATGGCTGGTCGAAAATTGCGTGATTTCAATTTGAAAATGCCAGATTTATCACATTTTGCCGTAAAAGAATCTGTATTTCCCTTTTCTCGTTTTGCGCATGTCGATACAATATTAGGGCCGGAGATGCGCTCTACTGGTGAAGTCATGGGGATAGATAAACGATTTGACCTTGCTTTTGCTAAAAGCCAGATCGGGGCTGGTTCACTTTTGCCGCAAAAAGGATGTGCATTTATTTCTGTGCGAGAGAGCGACCGCGCGCGCGCGCTCGAACCGGCGCGTAAACTTGCCGCATTGGGCTTTCGCGTGCTGGCGACCCTCGGAACAGCGACCTATTTTGCCGAAAATGGCCTGCACACGCATCAGGTAAATAAGGTCTTTCAAGGCTCGCCGCATATTGTCGATGCCATGAAAAATGGTGAGGTGGATTTGGTGGTTAACACAACTGAAGGCGAGAAATCTTTGGCCGATAGTAAGTCTATAAGGCGCACTGCTTTGGCAATGAAAATCCCCTATTACACAACGATAGAAGGGGCATGCGCCGCAAGTCAAGCCATTGAAGCGCTTATTACACAAGAAAATGGGTTTGATGTATCTTCTTTACAAGATTATGCGAAAGCGCGATAAAGAAAGAGAGATAATTTAAGGAGTTACATATGCAAAAAGTGCCGCTCACCACAGCCGGACATGAAGCGCTAACGCAGGAAATTCAACACCGCAAGGGGGCTGAAAGAAAGCGCATCATTCAAGCCATAGCAGAAGCGCGCGCGCATGGGGATTTATCCGAAAATGCTGAGTATCACGCCGCTAAGGAACAGCAGAGTCATAATGAAGGACGCATTATTGAGCTTGAAGATATTTTAAGCCGTGCCGATGTGATAAACGTAACCACGCTTTCTGCCGATACGATAAAATTTGGCGCAATAATTGAGTTGGTGGATGAGGATACCGATGCCGAGATGCGCTATCAGATTGTGGGTGAATATGAGGCAGATGTTGATCAGGGAAAAATCTCTCTTGTATCCCCCATTGCCCACGCCCTTATCGGTAAATCGGTTGGTGATAGTGTGGAAGTGCGCACACCGGGGGGCATGAAATCTTATGAAGTTTTGAGTATCGCGTATAAGTGATTATTTGTGGATTTAGCCATCACGCAAATAATCTGCAATTTCATGTGCACGGTGGGGCACTTGTGTTGCCCATTTCGAATCTAAAGCCTCATGCGCGGCCAGTGTCCAGTCGCTTGCATGTATCGCTTTATGCATTTTCCTAAAGCCGGCAAAACGCGTTGCACCCAAATTAAACGCCATACTCACCAACGCATGATAACGCCCCATGGTAAATGCATGCCATTGTGGATAATGATGTTTTACAATGCGTTCGGCTTCTTTAATGTCATTACGACATAACATTTGAGCTTCCGCGCGTGAAAGACCACCCCCTAGCCTTTCATCAATTAAGCGCCCATAACCAATTGTCCAATAGCCGCGACTATCTTGATAAGCATGGGCGCAAAACCCCTCATGGCGAATAATAAGCGAGATGATATCTTGTTCCATGCGCTTAATTATAAAGCTAATGTGACGGGCGGGGATAAGTTTTTAATTCTGCTTTATATGTGCTTTCGCTTTTAAGGCAGTGGCTAAATTTTCCAGGCGTTTGGTAATGATGGGCGCATAAAATGGTTTCGGAATTGCGCTTATATCGAGTATTATGGTGCCGTCTTTATGCGCCAGACGTGTTTGGGGCAATAATCCCGGCAGGCTTGCCGAAAGCGAATGCGCCAAACGAAAAGCAAGCCCCAGAGCTTGCCCCATGGCAATCATGTCTTTATCTGCGGCTGGGAGCTTGGGAATATATTTTCTTCCCCTTTCATAATCATGCCGATAGGATAAGGCATATGCCATGAATATGCGCCCCGCATGCGTAATACCGGTAAAAGGGGCTTTCAAAACAGCGAGGCTTGCCGTTTCTGCCCGCGCCGCCGGGTGTTGTGCCCAGGATATATCCGAAACCAGACAGGCAGCCTGACGATAGCGATCGACTTGTTTGCCCAATCGCTGATTGATAAATAGATTTTGTGTCCAGTTTATCAATTCATGCCCATAAATGGTTGATTTACTCATACGTTCGGCCATTTCTTCACAAGCTATCAGTAACGCATCTGCCTTACGATGTTTCTCATCCAGCATTGTATAAACAATTCCTTCGCGCACCCCTGTGGCAGAAATAATAATCTGTTCCGGCGCTAATCTTTTTACCATATGCCGGAGCAAAATCGCGGCAATGGGTATTGCCGGACGGCGATTAGAAGGAATATAGGTAAATTTACGGCTTTGTGTATCGCTTAAGGCGGCAATGGCTTTGCTAAATCCATCCAAACCGCGTGTGCGCATTTCATAATGGTGTAACACATCTAATGGATAATCTATATGCTGCATATGAATCTGCGCCAAATTGCGCCATGTGCCCCCCACAAGGTAAAGCTGTTTTTGCCATCCATGTTTCAACCAGCCAATTTCATCAAAAGCGGATTTGATGAGGCTCCGTATTTTTTCTTTGCTCCCCTCCCCCTTTGTTTTGAGGGTTAACACACCTAGTGGCAATGTTGTTGAGTCTATAAGTTTATTATCCTTCACCAATGCAAGTTCTAAACTGCCGCCCCCTAAATCAGCAATGACACCATCGGCATCGGGAATAGCTAACATGACGCCATCTGCGGAAAAGCTGGCCTCTTCTTCACCGCTTAGCACGCGCACAGGCATGTTCAAAATTGCTTCGATTTCACTTAAAAATTCTACGCCATTTTTGGCATCGCGTATCGCCGCCGTTGCAAAGGGAGTCATTTTTTCTATGCCTAGCCTATCTGCCATAGCCCGAAAGCGGCGCAATGTGCGCAGCGCAAGCGTATATGGTTTGCCTTTAATATAACCTGTTTTTGCAACTGACGCGCCTAATTTACAAAAAGCGCGTTCATTATAAATCGGCACGGGTGTGCGTGCCGATCCACTATAGGCGACCAGACGAATTGAATTTGACCCTATATCCAGCACCCCAATAGGGGCATCAGGGCGTAGCCTGCCTATTTTCTTAAGCGTTTTTGACAAAGGGGGTTTTGGTTTATGTGGCTTTGTCATAGCGTATTATTCGGTATTCGTCTTGCGCGCGACATGTATAGGATGGTCTGCCTCAAGTGCTTTCCCCCGACCCGAAAGGCTGGGATTGGTCATAAAATAATCATGCGCGCTAATTGGTTGTTCATCATCACTTATGTGATAACGCTTATACGCTCCATCGGGCTGCATATACCAGCTTTGCTGATTATCGGCTAAATTAACAACCATAATCTGATTTAGAATTTGTTGATGCACAGTCGGATTAAGCACGGGTGTTAAGATTTCAACACGCCGATTAAGATTACGCGGCATCCAGTCGGCAGACGACATATAGACTTTGGCATGTTTTGAAGGCATGTCATAGCCATTGCCAAAACAGACAATGCGTGAATGTTCCAAAAACCGCCCAATAATACTTTTAACCCGAATAGTCTCTGAAAGTCCGTTAACGCCGGCACGCAAACAGCAAATGCCCCGCACAATGAGCTCAATTTTCACCCCCGCCTGTGATGCTTCATAAAGTGCATCAATGATAAAGGGGTCAACCAGAGAGTTCATTTTAGCCCATATATGCGCCGGCCTTCCGGCTTGTGCATGGGCTATCTCTGCATTGATATTATGCATCAGCGTTCCGCGCAAATTTGTTGGCGCGATAGAAAGCGTCGTTAAGTCTTCGGGCTCGGCATAGCCGGTGAAATAATTGAATACTTGCCCGGCATCGCGCGCGATATCTTTTGAGCACGTAAAAAGCGATAAATCAGTATAAATTTTCGCATTTATAGGATGATAATTTCCAGTGCCCAAATGTGTATATGTTTGGATAACATCACCCTCGCGGCGCATAACCAGGCTTAATTTCGCATGGGTTTTAAGCTGAACAAAGCCAAAAACCACCTGCACACCAGCACGCTCCATATCACGGGCAAGGCGAATATTGGCTTCCTCATCAAAGCGTGCTTTAAGCTCCACCACCGCGGCAACCGATTTTCCCGCCTCTGCCGCTTCAATCAAAGCCTGCACAATCGGGCTATCAAGCGTTGTGCGGTAAAGCGTCTGCTTAATTGCCAGAACATTCGGATCTGCCGCCGCCTGACGAATAAATTGCACAACAACATCAAAGCTCTCATAGGGGTGGTGCACAAGAATATCCTTTTCCCGAATGGCAGAAAAACAATCTCCCCCATGCTCGCGTATGCGTTCGGGAAAGCGGGCAATAAAGGGCGGAAATTTCATATCGGCACTGGTTTTGGATACAATCTGGGCGATTTGCACCAGCCCGATAAGCCCGTCAATGGTCACAACAGCATCTGGTTTTACTTCTAGCTGATTGATAACCAGATGGCGCAATTTTTCCGGCATATTGCTATCTATCTTCAAACGCACAACCATGCCGCGCCTACGTTTTTTAAGCGCACTTTCAAATAATTGCACTAAATCTTCTGCTTCTTCCTGCACCTCAATATCGCTATCACGTATAATGCGGAACATACCCTGCCCCAAAATTTCATAGCCCGGAAAGGTGCGCGTAATAAATAAAGACATCACTGTTTCCAGACGCACAAACTCCCATTGTGCCATGCTCAATTCACGCGGCAATAAAATAAAGCGGTCTAATTGCTGCGGCACAAGAATAAGGGCATTCATTTTACGCCCGTCACTATGACGAGACAATTGCAATGCCAATGCAAAACTTAAATTAGGTATAAAAGGAAATGGGTGTGCAGGGTCTATCGCCAAAGGGGTTAAGACAGGCAGAACATGGTCGAGAAAATAATCTTCAAGCCAGGCGCGTTGCGATTGTGTTAAACTATCTGCCTCATGCACCTTAAGACCATTTTCATCCATCTCGGTCAGCAAATCGCGCCATACCTCTTGCTGCAACATCATCAATATATTGGCTTTTGCAGTAACAAGCTGTAATTGTTCAGCCGGTATGCGGTTATCCTGGCTAGGTAAAGTTACACCGGCATTGGTCTGCCCAGCAAGACCGGCAACACGCACCATGAAAAACTCATCCAAATTACTGCTTGAAATGGATAAAAAGCGCACACGTTCCATAAGGGGATGCGCTTTATTTGCAGCTTCCTCAATAACGCGCTGATTAAAAGATAACCAGGATAATTCACGATTGATAAAACGCTCTATGCGTGAAACCCCCAAAACGTTATCAGGAATTTCATGCATGCTTTTTTTATAATGTGGTTTTGTCATAGATATGGATACCTATCTATTTTATAAAATGCGTTTCATGGTTTTGTAATAAAGTGGCTATCTGGCTTCGGTTTACAGGGCGCTTTGTTGCTAGTGCGTTTTGATCTAAAATCGCTACAAATTCATCAATAAATTCGGGTTCACGTGTAATGCGTGGCATAATATAATTTATCAACTTATCGTCTAATGTTAATTGTCTATCGCGCAAGGTTTTACGCAAAATTGCTTCCAATATCGCATCATCGGGCAATTTTATTTCAATCCCGACAAGGCCGCATAAACGTGATGCGAGATCAGCCAGTAATAATGGCAGCTTTTGCGGCGCACAAGCCGCACTGAGCAAAAGCGGACGCTTCATTTCACGCGCCATATTGATAAGATGAAATAATGTAACCGCCCCTTTTTGCGTGAGGCGTTCAAGATGAAAAACAGCAAGTCCTGCTTTTCCCAACCAAATATCTGCGGGTTTTTGTGCGAGAAACGCAGCATCAACCATATGCGCGCCACTTATATCGCACCAAATGGTAAGCAGATGCTTTTTCCCCGTTGCTGGCGCACCATAAATAAGCTGCACCATATCTGCCCAGTGCGGATATTTATCAACCATATCAACTGCCTGTTTATTATGCCCTCCGACAATTAGGGTTTCACGTAAACGGCGCGGATAATGCGGAAAATCCAGAATGAGTTGCTCGGCCATGATGCATATGCTCTTATTTAATCGCTTTTAGATACCACATATCGCTCATTATATCATGTGATAAGTTTAATCCTGCCTGCTGCAGGCTTGATTTTAGCTGCATAAGCGAGCCTACAAAATTTAAGGTTACATTTGATGACGTGGCAGAAACCTGCTCTATAATAATATGGCGCATAAAATTCACTTGCTCCATACGCAATTTGAGATTATGCCATTCTGGCAAAGTGCGATATATAACGCTAACACTTAATTGCGAAATATGATCATCATTCACAACGGATAATTGCTTCCAGCTTTCTGAAAGTGTGAATAGTAATTCACGCACAGCGCGCGCGGCAGATGCATCTTGGGTGCTGCCTTGATATGATTTTACAAAAATATCCGTTAGGCTGTTCTTATCCAGTGTGCCATCCATATATGGCACATATAGATAGGCTTCTAAATCGAGCACGTTATCAGGATGAGAAAAGGCATGGGCAATCATAATTTTTTCAGCATTTAACTGCATGCGTAGCGTATTGATCGCGTCTGTGTCGCCGCTTAAAATGCGCGTATACGAAACTTTTTGTTCTTCAACAAGTGCATCAAAAGGTAAAATTATCGGCATGTTATGATTGAGCAAATCCTGCTTTTCCCATTGCGCAGACCATATATTGTTTTGCCACAGGAAATCATCCTCACCCGCGCTAAAAACGGGGATAACGATAAGCGGAGGGGCTTGCACATCGGTAATCAATAAACCTTGCATCGTCAATAGACGGCGTAAAGCATCGGGCTTGAAACTCACCGACAGGGTTGCACGATAACTGGACGGTGCCGTTTTTTCCTGCTCTATCTGAAATGAGTCAATATAATCTTCAATATTTAGCGTTGTATTATCGGGAAGTTTATCCCAGCTTGAACTCAATGTCACACGACGCACGATAATGTCAAAAGCCTCACGCTTGCCTTGTGCCAATGCATAACGGCGCGCTTGGGCTGTATTTACACCGCTTGCTTGGGTGTGCACTTTATCAACCTTATAAATATGCCCTGCACGAACATCACTGTGCCAGAAACATGCACCCAGCGAAACCAGTAAAATGCTACAATGAATTATAGACTTCATATCTCGACTCTGATAGTGAATAGTGCATAACGTATATGCGATAATAATACCAGATATTAAAATAAATTATGGCGGATAAGCCTTCCATAAACAAGACACATAATCAAAAACCACTTACTTACGCTGATGCCGGTGTAAATATTGATGCAGGCAATGCCCTTGTTCACCATATTGCACCACTCGCCAAGGCAACAAAGCGGCGCGGTGCCGATGGTGATTTAGGCGGTTTTGGGGGGGTGTTTGACCTAAAGGCATGCGGCTTTAACGACCCTTTATTGGTTGCTGCCAATGATGGGGTTGGCACAAAACTAAAACTCGCCATTGAAACAGGCTTACATGACACAATCGGCATAGACCTTGTCGCTATGTGTGTGAATGATCTGATCGTGCAAGGGGCAGAACCCTTATTATTTCTGGATTACTATGCAACAGCTGCGCTAGATGTTGAGCATGCACGCCGTATTATTGCCGGCATTGCCGAAGGCTGCAAACAGGCCGGCTGTGCTTTAATCGGCGGGGAAACTGCCGAAATGCCCGGCCTTTACGCAAACCATGATTATGACTTAGCCGGTTTTGCACTGGGTGCGGTGGAACGCGAAAACCTATTGCCGCGTCCGGATATAAAGCCGGGCGACATTATTCTTGGCCTTGCGTCTGATGGGTTACATGCAAATGGGTATTCACTTGTGCGCCATTTGATTGCGGAACATGCAATAGATTTGCATGTAACTGCTCCTTTTGCCGATACACCTTTGGCTATGGCGCTTATGCGTCCCACGCGGATTTATGTGAGTTCTATACACGCTGTTCTTGCCTATGGGGTTAAAGCGCTGGCACACATTACCGGCGGTGGGCTGATAGAAAATATTCCGCGCATACTTCCAGATGCGTGTGCCGCGCATGTCAGGCTAGATAGCTGGACAATCCCGCCTCTATTTCACTGGTTACAAGAATTAGGAAATATCGATTTATATGAGCTTATACGCACCTTTAATTGTGGCATTGGTATGGTGCTTATTGCCGATGCAACAGATAAGGCGGCGCTTACAAAACGACTTGTCGCGCAAGGCGAAACCGTCTTTGAGATTGGCCAGATAAAAGCGCGTGAAAATGGCGCCGCAATAGATTTTATTTCATAATGACACGCCCGACACATATTGCAATTTTATTTTCTGGCTATGGGAGTAATATGGTCACGCTGGCGCACCATATTGCCCGCCAAGACGTGCCAGCAAAGATTGCCCTTACCATTTGTAACCGACCTGATGCACAAGGCATTGCCCGCGCGCGCGCGCTGGGTTTGCCATGCCATGTAATAGACCATGAAGCGTTTGATAGTCGTGCGGCATTTGAAGCAGAAATGCAAACTCATTTGCATGCGGCACAGATTGATCTTATTTGCGCGGCGGGGTTTATGCGCATATTAACCGATGCGTTTGTGTCACGCTGGCAAGGGCGTATTCTTAATATTCATCCTTCATTATTACCGAAACATAAGGGGTTACATACACATAAACGTGCCTTGGAGGCAGGGGATAAAAACGCCGGCTGCACGGTGCATTATTTAACAGCAGAACTGGATAGCGGCCCGATTATTCGTCAAATATCTGTGCCCATTCTGACCGGTGATACGCCGGAAACCCTTGCACAACGCGTGCAAGAAAAAGAACATATTATTTATCCGCAAGCCCTTGATATAGCAATTGAAAATATTCGTGCTTAACCTATAATCTCATCTTCTGAAAAGAAATATTTGATTTCTTCAGCTGCTGTTTCAGGTGCATCTGATCCATGCACACTATTGGCCTCAATGGATTGGGCAAAGTCTTTACGAATTGTGCCTTCGGCAGCGTCTGACGGATTGGTCGCGCCCATAATCTCGCGATTGCGGGCAATCGCATTTTCACCTTCCAAGACCTGCACCACCACCGGCCCCGACGTCATAAAAGCAACCAAATCATTAAAGAAAGGGCGCTCCTTATGCACTGCATAAAACCCTTCGGCTTGTGCTTGGCTCATATGTATGCGTTTAGAGGCAATAATGCGTAAGCCTGCTGTTTCAAACCGGTCAATAATTTTTCCTGTCAGATTGCGCTTTGTTGCATCGGGTTTAATAATCGAAAATGTCCGTTCTTGTGCCATAATATCCTCATTTCGTCTCGATTAGATAAATTCTGCCCGCTTATAAAACGCCAGACGTGTAAGAGCAAGCCTCTATTCGGCTTTTTTCTCCCACCCGCCTTTCATATTTTGTTGCCAATAGCTAAGCGATATATCTTGCTGTTGCTTCAAACGCCCCCATATGTCTCGTGCCTGATGAAGCGCCTGTTCATCTGTGCCGTCAAAAATAAATATGGTGCGGGTAAAAGATGACAAATCTTCCGGCGGTTCGGCATTATCGACAAGAAATAAAATATCCGCCTTATTCGGCACGTCATCATGCCATGTCAGCCATATGGGTTGCTGATCTTTATGTGCCGCAAAACGCGCATCATTGTAAAGCGCATGCGGTAAAAAATTATCATCACGATATGTCCATAAATGACTATTTAGCATGTCTGCATATTGTTGTGACGATGTTTTAACTGTGGCTTTCCAATTATTTGCCAATGTTTTTTCCAGTAAAACGGGAAGCACCTGTTCAAGGCGCGCATGTTCCAAATGATAAAAAAAGATTTCTGTCATTTACTCATAATGCGCCTTGACCAAACGATCGAGCAGTTTGACACCAAAGCCACTTGCCCATGTTTTACTGATTGCATTTTTCGGCGAGCCCATTGCTGTGCCGGCAATATCTAAATGCACCCAGGGCACATTATTGGTAAAGCGCCGCAAAAAATGTGCCGCCGTGCTAGAGCCTGCATTACGCCCGCCCCCGATATTTTTCATATCTGCATTGGGACTATTGATCATTTTGTCAAAATTATCACATAATGGCATACGCCATACTTTTTCCTGCTCTATCTCACCGATTGCATTTAGCTGCGCGGCCAGCGCGTCATTATCGCTAAACATACCGGCATATTCTTGCCCCAATGAAATAATAATTGCACCGGTTAAGGTTGCTAAATCAATCATAAATTTTGGCTTAAACCGCTTTTGCGTATACCATAAGGCATCAGCCAAAACCAGGCGCCCTTCGGCATCCGTATTCAAGACTTCTATCGTTTGCCCCGACATGGAGGTGACAATATCACCGGGGCGTTGTGCTGTTCCGCTTGGCATATTTTCCACCAACCCCAAAATACCGACTACATTTACCTTGGCTTTACGCTTGGCAAGCGCATGCAAGAGACCTGTTACGGCAGCCGCACCGCCCATATCGCCTTTCATCTCTTCCATACCGCCTGAAGGTTTTATCGAAATGCCGCCCGTATCAAAGCATACACCTTTGCCGATAAAGGCAAGCGGCTTTTTTGTTTTTGCCGCACCGTTCCATTGCATAACCACAAGTTGTGATGGCTGGGCGCTGCCTTGCCCCACACCCAATAAGGCGCCCATACCCTGCTTTTTCATTTGCGCTTCGGATAGCACTTCAACCTTTACACCTAATTGCTTAAGTGTTTTTGCACGGCGCGCAAATTCTGGCGGCGTTAAAATATTAGATGGTTCATTTACCAAATCACGTGCAAGGCAAATCCCGTCGGCAAGGGCATCGAGCTCCTTAAATGCGGTGCGTATGCGTGCAGCCTGGTCTGTCGCAATTACCAGCTTGGCCGCTGGCATATCCTTTGCTTTGTTTTTGGGGCGGGTGCGATAGCTAAACCGATAAGCAGATAATTTTGCGCCCAATGCTATGCGTGCCGCACAGTCTATATGGCTAATTGTGCACTCTTTAAGGGGTTCAAAAAGAAGCGTTACATCGCCTTTCGGGCTTATATGCGCTATCGTGCCGCCCAAACGCTCAAAATCGGCTAAGCTAAGCGCTTTCGCATCCCCCAAGCCAATCAGGATAATTTGCTCTAATTGTGTGCCATGCGGCACAAGCAGAGATAATTTATCCCCCTTTTTGCCTGTGAACTTTTTAACGTTGATCGCGCGGCTTAACGCGCCGCCCATTTGCTTGTCCAGAGTATCAAGCTGTTCGGTTCGCTTTTGCTTTTCGGTTAGGGGGATAACCAGTGTCCCCTTTTGTGCGATTTTGGGCGCGCTAAAAGATAATGTGATTGTCATAAAAACTCCGAATTGATTTTGTCAGAAAGATATATTATTAAAGCCTAATGCAGTTTAGAGCAACAATCTTGAGTTTGAAATCATATTTTTATAATCGTGGCGCTATGGTTCCGGCTTTGCTTGTCTTGTTTGGCGTGATTTTTACGCCTGTTTCAGGGCATGCACAACGGTCTATCGAAGGAATTGCAGCGATTGTTAATGATGAAGTTATCTCTTTATTTGATGTCGATCAACGTGTTGACTTATTCTTTGTGACATCAGGCATAGCCCAAACGCTGGAAAATAGAGAACAATTACGCGGACAAGTTTTGCGTGCACTCATTGATGAGAAATTGCAAATGCAAGAAGCCCAGCGCGTTGAAATTAAAATCGATAAAACAGAAATAGAAGATGGGCTAAAACGTATCGCCGCCGATAATAGACAATCGGTGAAGGATATTGAAGAATTTTTAGCAGAAAATAATATACAACGGAACGCGCTTACACGGCAAATTGAAGTCGAACTCGCATGGAGCCAATTTATTCGCAGAAGTTTCGGCGGGCGCATTATCATTAGCGATCAGGAGGTCACTGAACAATATGAACGTATCAAAAAAACATTAAATGAGCCTAGCTATCGCCTGCAAGAAATATTGATCGGTATGGATAGCTTCACCGATGAAAAAAATGTGCAAAACCTCATACAGCAAATTATGCAGCAATTACAGGCAGGCGTTAATTTCGGTTCACTCGCACGGCAATTTAGTATTGCGCCTTCTGCTGCACGTAACGGCAATATAGGATGGGTCAATGCCGGCCAAGTATCGCCGGAAGTCGAATCTGTACTCAAAACCATGCAAAAAGGGCAAATTTCGCCGCCAATACAAACCCTTTCGGGAATTTATATTGTCGCTTTGCGTGACAAGAAAAAAAGCAATGCAGGTGATAAAATGAAAAATATGTATCAGTTACTCGACATTGCTTTTGCAACACAAAATGATGCCCAAAAACTTATGGTGGAATTTACCACGTGTAAGCAAGCACAGCGCACGGCCAAATCGGCCTATAACGCAATAACAGTAACGCAAAAAGGACCGGCCCCGTTGAAAGATTTTGATAGGGAGCTACAGCCATCCCTGTTACAAACGGAAGCTGGCGGCATAACCCCCCCACGACAACAGGGTGATAAATTTCTTATTTCCATTGTGTGTGATCGCAAGGATGATCTGGGCATGCCGGTTTCACGCGACACCATTGCCGATAATTTATTCTCGCAACGTATGGCCATGATGGCACGGCGACATTTACGCGATCTACGCCGCGATGCTGTGATTGAGTTTCGTTAAAGGCGTTTATGACAGATTTGCCTTCGCTTAGCACTTTGCTTGATCGATATCATATAAGTGCAAAAAAAGAATATGGGCAAAATTTTATTCTTGATATGAATATTATGCGCCGCATTGTGCATTATGCGGGCGATGTATCGGCTTGTGATATTATTGAAATCGGGGCGGGGCCTGGTGGGCTTACGCGCGCCATGCTTGAAGCGGGAGCACGGCAGGTTTATATTGTTGAAAAAGATGATCAATTTCTTCCACTTTATCATTATATAACAAATATTTATAAGAATAAACTTAATGTTATTTCAGATGATATATTAACACTTTCTCCCGATCATATTACACCACATCCTTATAAGATTATTGCAAACCTACCCTACAATATTGCGACCCCGCTTATTGTTAGCTGGTTATCTATGCCCTGGCCCCCACGGTGGGTATCGCTTACACTTATGTTTCAAGAGGAAGTGGCGCAACGTCTGACCGCCTCTGTGAACAGCGCTGCTTATGGCAGACTGGCCGTTCTGGCAGGGTGGCGCACAAATGCGGAAATTGTTATGAATTTACCGGCACATATATTTACACCGGCACCTAAGGTTGACTCGGCATTGGTGCATTTTACACCCCGCCCCTCCCCGCTTGCGCCGGCAAAAATTGATATACTCACAAAAATAACAAAAGCGGCTTTCGGACAAAAGCGAAAAATGCTACGCTCTGCCTTGAAACAAATATGTGTATCTCCGCACATGCTTTTGGAAACGGCTCAAATTGACGAAACCAAACGCGCGGAGAATGTGACCATTGAGGAATTTTGTGCGTTGGCGCGGGTATATGACACCCAAGACCATAGAAATTAACGAAGGGGAAGAATTTTATGAAAACGCAAGCCGTTGTTGAATATGGAGAAGATTTGCAGCAAGTCGAATTGCCCACACCTACAGCCGAAGGTGCGCAAGTTGTGATTGAAGTCACCCATTGTGGTGTATGTCATTCGGATGTGCATTTCCATGATGGACATTTTGATTTTGGGGAAGGTCAAAAACTCGATCTAACTGCCAATCGTAAGCTGCCTATGATTTTAGGCCATGAAATTGAAGGCACAGTTGTTGGCATAGGTCCTGATGTTAAAGATGTGAAAGTGGGACAGCGCAAAGTTATTTTTCCATGGATAGGATGTGGGGATTGCCCGAGTTGCGCGCGCGGGGAAGAACAATTATGCAATGCACGTGCTTTGGGTGTGAATTTAGCAGGTGGATTTTCTTCGCATTGTCTGGTGCCACATGAACGCTATTGCCTGAATGCAGATGGGATAGACCCAGGGCTTGCCAGCACCTATATGTGTTCGGGAATTACCGCTTATTCGGCGTTAAAATACCTTAAAAAATTCTCGCCCGATGATAAATTACTGATTGTCGGATTAGGGGGGGTCGGCATGATGGGGTTACAATTTGCCTTAGCTATGTTTGACTGCCCTATTTTGGTCGCCGACCTCGACGAGAGCAAGTTGAAAACTGCCTGCGATATGGGCGCGCACAAGGCATATAACCCCAAAGACCCTAAAGCAATAAAACAGGTTTTGGCTGATACAAATGGCGGTGCAGGCGGGATTGTCGATTTTGTTGGCGCAGAAGGGTCGCTTAATTTTGCCAATGCAGTTATTCAGCGCGGCGGTGAAATTAAAGTCGTCGGCTTATTTGGCGGCATGTTCAAAAGCCCCATTCCGCTATTTCCTTTGCGGGGGGTAGGCATTACGGGGTCTATGACGGGTAATCTGGCTGATACGATTGAAATGCTGGAGATTGTAAAAAGCGGGAAGGTAAAGCCTATCCCGTTAGAGTTACGGGATATGTGCGCGGCAAGTCACACCTTAACCGAGCTGCGCGAGGGGAAAATTCTGGGGCGCGTTGTGTTAACCCCCTAAGCGCGCGCCATGAATGATACAAGATAAATTAGGGAAAAATATGGGTAATACACGAATAGAAACCGATAGTTTCGGGCCACTTGAAGTTGCAGCGGATAAATATTGGGGCGCACAAACCCAGCGTTCATTGAGTAATTTCAAGATTGGCGGCGAAACCATGCCCGCCTCCCTCATTCGGGCATTGGGTATTATCAAAATGGCGGCGGCAAAAGCCAATATGGCATTAGATAATCTGGATGAAACAACAGGAAAAGCCATTATAACAGCCGCTTTGGAAGTTGCTGAAGGGCAGCTGGATGCTCATTTCCCGCTTGTTGTATGGCAAACGGGTTCGGGAACCCAAAGCAATATGAATGCAAATGAGGTTATTTCCAATCGCGCAATAGAATTATGTGGCGGTGAAATGGGCAGCAAAACTCCCATTCACCCCAATGATCATTGTAATCGTAGCCAGTCATCTAATGATACTTTCCCAACTGCCATGCATATTGCTGCTGCCGAGCAGATTACGCATCAGCTTATTCCCGCTTTGGATTATGTATATGATGCGATTGATGCTAAGGTTAAAGCGTGGGGAGATATTGTTAAAATTGGGCGCACACATTTACAAGATGCCACGCCCCTTACATTGGGGCAGGAATTTTCGGGCTATGCAACGCAAATTCGCTATGGCAGTGAGCGCGTTAAAACCTCCCTGCCCCGCCTTTTGGCTTTGGCACAGGGCGGAACAGCCGTCGGCACAGGGTTAAATGCAAAACCCGGTTTTGCCGAACAGTTTGCGCGTGAAGTTGCCACCTATACAGGATTGGATTTTATAACAGCAGAAAATAAATTTGAGGCCCTAGCAGCGCATGATGCCTATGTTGAAATGTCGGGCATGTTAAACACGCTTGCATGCGGGCTATACAAAATCGCGAATGATATAAGATTACTCGGTTCGGGACCGCGTTCGGGATTGGGGGAGTTAAGCCTTCCGGAAAATGAACCAGGCTCATCAATCATGCCCGGTAAAGTAAATCCGACACAATGCGAGGCCATGACGATGCTATGTGCCCAAGTGATAGGCAATCATACCACTATTTCTTTTGCAGGCGCGCAAGGGCATATGGAACTCAATGTTTTCAAACCCGTTTTGGCGTATAACCTTTTGCAATCTATAAAATTATTGGCCGAGGGATGCATCAGCTTTACCGATAATTGTATTAAAGGCATTGAACCCAATCGTGAAAATATAGATAATTTGATGCAACGTTCATTGATGCTGGTTACAGCATTAGCGCCCAAAATTGGCTATGACAATGCCACCATTGTTGCGAAAACCGCGCATAAAAACGGCACAACCTTAAAACAGGAAGCGGTAGGATTGGGGTTTGTTACAGATTCTGAATTTGACGAGATTGTGCGCCCGCAAGATATGATTGCGCCTAAGTAATTATTATTGTGGTGATAGGGTGAGCGCCGGCATCTGAATAGCACCTTCAAGGTTTAAGCGCACCCCGTCTTGGCCTATATCATTTCGTGGGGGGAGCTTTAACGTGGTAGATAAAATATTACGTAAGGCATCGAACTGTAAAGAAAACGGAATTATTGTCTGAGGTGCACTGAGGATTATCTCCCCGTCTTTACTCGTTGCGATACCGTTTTTTATCGTTATATATGTTGCAAGCGAAGTGATAGGGGTCTTGGCACGGCTCAAAACCTCCATATCTTCTTGCGCTATTGTCTGTGCCGGTATGGCTGTATTGAAAAATGCGGGATTAACAAAATGCAAATTTCCCTTTGCCATCGTCACATTGAGATTCCCTGTAAGTGAAGCAAACATGTCCTGCGGTGAATATCCGCGCCCGTCTAGCTTAAATGTCATATTTGCGGCGCCATCGGTTTGGCTTTGTCCGTAAAACCTATCCCAAAACAAAGCCGTTTCAATGCCCGTTGCGTTGCCTGTTAGCGAAAAGGAGGGTATAAGTTTTCCACCTTCCAATAATATATCAAGCCCTATTTTTCCCCCTAAGCTATCTGCTTCAATTTGTTTTGCCTCGACAATGCCGTCGACAAGATTCAGTTGGGCTGTAAGCGTATCTATAGGCAATTTCCCGAGCATCATATTATGGGCAGATAGTTCGATTGCTGCATCGCTTATATCTAAAAGCGGCCAACTCATATTATCGGGTGACCATCTTGTATCAAATTTGGGGAGAAATGGGCTTATTTCTATATTTTTTAACAATAAATTTGCTGTGAGTAAGGGGCGTATATTTTCATAAGCAATGATGCCTTCCCCGGATATTGTGCCCCCACTTGCAATAATATCCAAGGCAGAAAATGAAAAACGCTGCGGCACCCATAAAATTTGCATATGACCGCTAACAGGTATGACTGTATTATCTGACTTTTCATAAGATTCAAATGGCAAAAAGGTGTAGGCATTTTTGCCAGAAAATTCGAGACTACCCTCAAAGCGGCGCCCCGATTGGGCAGGGCTTAAACGTCCTGTAAGCTGGAAATAATCATGACCTATGTGTATATTGCTTTTTAACTTTGTGATGTCGTTTCCTTGCGTCTCTAAGACAAGCTGCGCGCGCGTCTTGCTTTGTTCTTGGGCATATGCGGTATGCTCCATGCCCACTATGTGAACAAAATTGCGCGTTTCGCCTGATAATAAAATATCTCCCCTTACGCCTGCCGTTTCATGTGTGAACATGCGCGATTGCGATGTGAGATCAAACCTTAGTGCCGTATTATTGATCTCGCCTTTTCCGGATAAGCGGCTATGTGGAAAGGCCGCATCATCCGGTGCTGATAAATGCCAGTGCGCGTCTATCGTGCCGGCATAATTCATGTTGAGCGGAAAAGGTGCGAATAATGCCGCAATAGGTGTAAAAAATTGCGTATCCTGTTTTGATCTTATCGCTATGGTGATGTCACCTGCTTTCCATTCATCATATTTCTTTATTTTTCCTGAAAGTTCCAAGCCAGCAGAATCGTAATCTGTAAACGCAATTTTCTCCAAAACTAACGCCTCCTGATTATGCTCAATGGCTATGATTCCTGCACCGAAACGCACAGCACCAACGTTAAAATCCGCGCTATTCACATTAAGTTTGAAGTATGAAAATACAAAGTCATCCGCGCGGCTATAATCGATCCAATATTCCACCGGCAAAGAAAACAAGTCGGTGCGCCCGCGTTGCAAGCTATCTACAGACGATAATAATCCCCATTCCGCAAGATCAATATAATCCGCTTCTACATCCAAAAAACCGACCAAACCAGTATCGGTTTTTTCTATACCAAAATCCATGACATAAGGAATCTCGTCCACCTCGCCCAAAAAATCGGTGAAGCTAATTTTTTGCGGGGATATAGAAATATCACTCAGGAAATTTAAGCGTGAGAAATTTATTGATGGTGGAAATGCAGCTTCACGTTTTAGTAACCCTGTTTTTTGGGCACTCCACTGCACAAAATCTGTGGCTTGGCGACTTGCTAGATTTATTGTTCCGTTAAATTCCGAATCAATACCGTCTATACGCATATCCCCTTCACCAAGCAGGCGCGTTTCAAATGGCAAATCGGCACTCAAATGATTAAATTTTATTTTATCTGCATCTAACTCACCTCGTAGGGAAAGATCACGTATTGTTTTATCTCCCGCCACGACACGATCAATCGCTACATCAATAAGGGCTTGCGGTGCATGAAAGATATCTTCAAAAACATGCCCTTGCCATAAGGTTTTTTCATCTTCTGTCGCTATATGCGGCACCATACACTGGAGATCAAATCTATCCCCGTTAAGCTGAATACGAACGGGACTATCCTGCTTATCGCTAAATAAATATTCTGCCCATGGTAAAGACGTTGCGAGCGATAGGTTCTGATCACAAATATTGAGCTGTAAATTTGTGCCTGTAATATAATTTTTTGTGATAAAAATCAGGCCATCAAAAGATAAATCACCTTTTATCGGCTCTATGCCAAAATCTGCGAAAAGGGCTTTCCCCCCATGCGGATTGTAATAATTCACTTCGCCACTTATATCACCCCGCTCATAATATATACCGGAAAACAGCAATGCCTGCCCGCGCTTATCTTTTAATGCGAAAGTGATCGGCACAGATATGTGCCCTATATCTTCAAAACGCGCCGATGCTGAAAATTCATGCGCTTTATAGGTGGCATCCAAATTTAACGTATAATCTTGAGCGGCATTTCCGTTTAGGCTGCCATGCATATGTGTAAGGATAAATTCGTTTTCTATGCCCGTAATATATATAATGCTATCCTTCCAGCTTATGGAATAAGGGCGTGCATCCGCTGTGTGTGAAAATAGTTTTCCGTTTGCTTGCGTCAGCTGGTTTATATCTAGCGTAACATGTGCTTTATCCAAATTTATATGTTTGTCGCTTAATTTGCCCTGCAAAAGGGCGAAAAAGTCTAGCTGAATATCAATTTTTTCTGCTGAAATATAAGGGATGTCAGGCGATGATATGCCGACATCCGATAATGAAATCATAAGTTTCGGAACAAGTTGAAACTCAATAGGGCCGACTATCTCGATCTCCATCTTAAAGCGTTCATTGATAAGATGCATTATATCTGCCCGATAGCTGCGCATATCAATAAAAATGGGCGCAAGCAAAAGGGAAAGTAAAATACTGCCCAAAAATAGCAGAAAGAATGTAACAGGATAGCGCATTTATTTTAATTCACTATAATCTAGTGTGCTCGACAATGTTTTACTTCATTACTATAGCGCGCGATAGAATCAAAGGATATAAAGAATATTATGTCCGATTTATTTGATTTTTCCGATGATGATATGTCCGCTATCCCCTTATCGCGTCAGGCGGCACCGAGACCAGCGCTTTCGTCGGAAATAACATCAATGCTTGATGCCCTTAATGAAGAGCAACATGCTGCTGTTACCGCCCCTGATGGTCCGCTTTTACTTTTGGCAGGGGCAGGAACCGGCAAAACCCGTGCACTCACAACGCGCATTGCCTATAAGCTCATAACCGGACAAGCCCAAGCGGGGCAAATCCTTGCCGTTACCTTTACCAATAAGGCTGCACGCGAGATGAAAGAGCGTATTTCAACATTGGTCGGCCAACATATTGAAAATGCAGCATGGCTTGGCACGTTCCATTCGCTTTCCACGCGTATTTTACGCCGCCATGCTGAACTGGTTGATTTACGACCAGACTTTACCATTCTTGATACAGATGATCAAATTCGTTTGCTTAAGCAAATCATACGCAGCCATAATATTGATGAAAAAAGATGGCCAGCACGACAAATGGCCAATCTCATTGACAAGTGGAAAAATCGTGGCTGGGCGCCAGACCGCGTGCCCGATACACAAGCAGCTTTATTTGCACATAATGCCGGCAAGGATATTTATACCAGCTATCAAGCACAATTAAAAATTCTAAATGCAGCAGATTTTGGCGATCTATTGCTTGAATCCTTAAGACTTTTCCAGGAAAATGAAGATATATTGCAATATTATCAAAACCGCTTTCAACATATATTGGTCGATGAGTATCAAGATACGAATAATGTGCAATATTTATGGTTAAGATTGCTTGCACAGGCGCATAATAATATTTGCTGTGTTGGGGATGACGATCAATCAATTTACGGGTGGCGCGGTGCCGAGGTAAAAAATATTTTGCAGTTTGAGAAAGATTTTCCCGGCGCACAGATTATCCGTCTGGAATGTAATTATCGCTCGACACCGCATATTTTGGGCGCTGCTTCGGGGCTTATTGCGGCCAATAAATCACGTTTGGGAAAGACATTATGGACCAATCGCAATGATGCGTGTGAAAAAGTTCGCTTGCGTGGCATATGGGATAGTCAGGAAGAAGCGCGCCTCATTGCCGAGGCGTGTGAAGATTTTCAGCGTAAAGGTGAGACGCTCAATGAAATCGCCATTTTGGTGCGGGCAAGTTTTCAAATGCGCGAGTTTGAAGATAAGTTTATCGAAATGGCCATTCCGTATCGTGTCATTGGTGGCCCGCGCTTTTATGAGCGCGCTGAAATCCGCGATGCAAATGCTTATTTTCGTCTTATTGCACAAGCAGATGATAATTTAGCCTTTGAACGCATTATAAATAAACCACGGCGGGGCTTGGGTAAAGTTGCGCTGCAAACACTCCATAAAGTCGCGCGCGACCAGCATATCTCTCTCTATCGTGCCGCACAACAGCTTACACAAAGCGATATGCTAAAACCAGCTGCACGCCGCGCCCTTACAAGTTTTGTTGCGATGGTTGAACGCTGGCGAAATGTGGCGCAGGAGCTTCCGTTAATGCCATTTGCTGAATGTGTATTGGATGAAAGTGGATATACGGCCATGTGGCAAGCCGAAAAAACAGCCGATGCGCCGGGCAAACTGGAAAATCTAAAAGAGCTTGTGCGCACAATGGATGATTATGACAATTTAACAGCTTATTTGGAACATATAGCTTTGGTTATGGATGCAGAGCATGAGCGTGCAGAAAACAAGATTTCTTTAATGACCTTACACGCTTCCAAGGGGTTAGAGTTTAATATTGTTTTTTTACCAGGGTGGGAAGAAGGTTTATTTCCGCATCAACGAAGCCTTGATGAAGGACAAGGCGGGCTTGAGGAAGAGCGTAGGCTTGCCTATGTTGGCATAACGCGTGCAAAAAACTTTGCCTCTATTTCTTTTGTTGGCAATAGAAAAACGCATGGACAATGGACAGCATCTGTGCCCTCGCGGTTTATTGATGAATTGCCCCAGGAGCATATTGAAGTTGACATGCACCATACACAACAAACCCACACGCCACAAAGCCGCTTTGCCCATGATTATAAGACCACCCAGTTTACTGACCAAAATAGGCGCGCCTATAAAACACCGAAGACTATTGATGCGAAAGTCAGTCATCACACACCGCATGACACATCTTCCGTAGCATCGGCTTTTCACCAGAAAGAGCGTATTTTTCATCAAAAATTTGGTTATGGGCATATCATGGCGATTGACGGCAAAAAACTTACCGTGCAATTTGAAAAAGCTGGTGTGAAAAAAATTATAGATGAGTTTGCTGAGAAGCTAGCAAAACATGTATAAATTATGCATATATACGCGATATGCTGCGCAGACTGAAACCATCGTGCAAAAAGCGGGAGCTTTGGCATGCTATATAAGTGCAGATGATCCGTTAGACCAAAAAGAAGCGGCTTATGGCGCTGTAGTCGAGGCTTATTTTCCGGATGATTATGAATTAGATATAAGCACCCTACCCGCTTATCGTGAATTTTATCGCGCGGACATACCCGATATTGACTGGGTGGCCGAAAGCCAAAAACACCTGCCTGCCTTATCTATTCCGCCTTTCTATATATATGGCACCCATGCCCGCCCGGTCATGCGGCAGGCACGCTATCATATTCATATGGACGCCGCCAATGCGTTCGGCACAGGGTATCATGCCACAACACAAGGGTGTTTGACACTATTTGCACAGCATATAAAACGATATAACCCTAAACATATCGCCGATATTGGCACGGGGTCTGGCCTATTAGCGATTGCGGCGGCTCAGGCATGTAAGAGCACAGTTTTTGCAGGTGATATTGATAAAGCATCTCTCGAGGTTGCACAGAAAACTATAAGAAAAAATCATGTTCATCCCTTTATTTATCTTGCACATGCAGATGGATTTCGACATAAATTATTCCAGAAAAATGCGCCGTTCGACTTAATATTCGCCAATATATTAGCCCGCCCCCTTATAAATCATGCACCACATATAGCGCGCTTATGTGCAAAAGATGGCGCGCTTATATTATCCGGCGTGCTTACCACACAACAAAATATGCTTATCGCCACATATCACCGTTTTGGGTTTAGAGCTATGAAAAAACACACACAAGGTGATTGGACAAGCCTTTATCTTATGCGCTAAATTATATCCTATGCATAGACGTCACCCCATTGATAGATTACGCGCTTATTTACACGACAAGCAGTTAGACGGCTTTGTTTTACCACGCGCAGATGAGTTTCAAGGTGAATATGTGCCCGCTGCACATGAACGACTTTTGTGGCTAACCGGCTTTAGCGGCTCGGCAGGCTTTGTGATCGTCATGCATGATGCGGCTGCTCTTTTTGTTGACGGGCGTTATATTTTGCAGGCACCGCAAGAGGTGGATACCGATATCATAGAGATTATTCCGATCGAGCATAGCTCACCTATAAAATGGCTTGGCGCACAATGCAAAAAGGGACAAAAAATCGGGATTGATCCGCGTCTGCATAGCCTTGACCACTTTCGTCAATTTATGGCCGTTACTGAAAAAGCACAGGCACAGCTTATTACACTGACACAAAACCCTATTGATATATTATGGCATAACCGCCCGCCTCTGCCAGCATCATCTGTAGACATTCATGACATAAAATATGCTGGAAAAACGAGCGCGGAAAAGCGCTCTGATATTGCCCGTAAATTGCGTGCAAGCGGGCAAGATAAAATGCTTATCACCCAACCGGAAAATATTGCCTGGCTCCTTAATATTCGCGGGCAAGATGTGCCGCACACACCGTTTATTTTATGCTTTGGCATATTACATAATGATGCGCGGTTTGATTTATATATTGAGGAAGACCGCATTGATGCAGTGGTGCGCGCGCATTTAGGTAATGATATATGTATTTATCCCCCCACACAGCTTGCGCAAAACTTACAAACAATCACAGGCAAAATAAGGGTGGATGGTGCGCATACACCTGCCTGGTTTCATGAAAATCTTGCTGCGGCAGATATATGTGAGGCGCCAGATTTATGCATACACGCAAAAGCGTGTAAAAATTCTACGGAAATTAAAGGGGCCATCCGCGCGCATAAATGGGATGGTGCGGCTTTATGTAATTTTTTATGCTGGTTACACCAAACAGCACCTTTGGGAAAAATAAGCGAATTGAACGCGATTGAGAAACTATATGCATTTCGTAAAGCAACAGAAAAATTACGCGATATAAGTTTTGATACGATTGCGGGCAGTGGACCTAATGGAGCAATCGTGCATTATCGTGCTAATGAAATAAGCAATCGCACCCTTACAGCCGGTGATATATTTTTATGCGATAGTGGCGGGCAATATAATGAAGGAACAACCGATGTAACGCGCACAATTCTTATTCCCGGTGCGACCCCGCCGGACGATGCTATGTATATGTTTACACGTGTTTTGCAGGCACATATTGCATTGGCCTGTGCACGTTTTCCCACAGGCACAAATGGTATGCAGCTAGATGCCATTACCCGCGTGCCGCTTTGGCAGGCAGGGGTGGATTTTTCTCACGGCACGGGGCATGGTGTCGGTAGCTATTTGAGTGTGCATGAAGGCCCGCAACGTATTTCTAAAGGGGGCATGGTGTCGCTCGAACCGGGTATGATTATTTCAAATGAGCCGGGCTATTATCGCACAGACCATTTCGGCATACGCATTGAAAATTTATATTATGTCACCACAGCTGCATCGATTGAGGGAGGTGAAATCGATATGCTTGGCCTGGCACCTTTAACCCTCGCGCCGCTTGATAAGCAGCTTATTGATAAAACCATGCTCACACGTGCGGAAATTGACTGGCTAAATGGCTATCATGCTCTGGTATATGACATGCTTGGCGCGCTTGTTGAACCAGAAACACGCCTGTGGCTTCGCGAACAATGCACACCACTTTAAGCGATATGTGATACCCACGCCTGGCAAAACGCATATACTTATTTTTTAAGCCTAAAAAGAACAAAGCACCCCGTAGGGCGCTTCATCAATGATGCGAATAAACTCACTTGTTAATCCTAGCTTGTGAAACTATCTATTTCTAAATGCCTATATATAAAAAACGAAATTTTTAGGATTGTCAATAGTTTTAAGCTGGAATAATCTTAAACAAATTAAAATGGGAGAGATGCTTATGAAATATCGCTTGGGATTGGATGTCGGCACAAATTCTTTGGGCTGGTCGGTTGTTGAACTTAATGAGGACGCAGAAACAATAAAGCTGGTTGATGCTGATGCCCACATATTTTCTGACGGGCGTGAACAAAAAACCTCTACAACATTAAAATCTACCCGACGGGAAGCGCGAAGTGCACGCCGGCGACGTGACCGTTTTAAGCAACGGTAAAATGAGTTAGAAAAAAATTTGGGCGAAGCAAAAAAATATCACCCAGAACTTAATGATGCGGCAAAAGCGAAGATTCATAAAGCCATATTTTCGCAACGCCCACTAAAACCGCAAGAGTGCGCAATGCGCTTACATAAAAGGTAGAAACGCGCTGTTATCCCGCTCTGCCCTCTTTTCAACGCTATCGCATGTATCAAGAGATGAATATGACTGGGTTACCCCACAAGGCTATGACCCACCCCTATAATTAGTTCGATTATTTATCTCGTTTTTAGGGTACAATATTTGATTAAATTATAGGAGTTATATATGAGTAAATTACGCCATAAACCGGAACAGATTATTCGCAAACTTAGGGAGGCAGAGGTTTTGTCTGGTCATGGTAAGCGTATTGATGAGGTATGTCGTGCGCTGGGTATATCGGATACGACGTATTACAAATGGCGGAGCAAATATGGCGGCATAGATGCGAGCATGATTTCCCAGATGAAAGCTATGGTGGATTAGAACTGCCGCCTGAAGCGGATGTATGCTGAGATGAGCATGCAGAGTGACTTACTGAAGGAATCCCTTGGAAAAAAGTGGTAAGCTGCCTAAAGGAATTGCTGTGCATCCGATGAGCAAGACGGTTTTCACCCAATCTGACGAGGTGTGAAATTTGTTTAAGAGATCCGCTATCATACTATAGTCGTTACAGGTCATTTTATCCTCCTTTGGTAATTAACAAAACGGCACCAGGTAGCTGCCTGGTGCCGGGGTCGTAGAAAAACCAAATCACATGGCCGCGACGCTTTTAGTCGCGGTGACCTATTCTATAACGTCGCCACCCCGACATTATAGTAACAACGGAGTGACCATTTTTTTCGGTAGGGGTCTCTACCGGTGATTTGGGGCTTTCTACTTCCCCAGCCATAGCCCCTTATGGAGCATGGGTGAAAGCACATTACATGATTTTTAGGGAAAGTAAAATGGTGTTTTAACCAAATATATAGAGCTTGACTTTACACACATAGTGTTATAACTTAGTATGAACATCAAATGGGGCTTCGCAGTTATGAAAACCACGCTAACCAAAATAGGCAACTCAAAAGGCATAATCATTCCTGCTCATTTTTTGAAAGAGTGTCAATTTGATAATGTCGTATCCATTAACATTGAGAATGATAAAATAATGATTTCCAAACCTGAACAGCCTCGAAGTGGGTGGAAAGATGCGTTTGCCAAAGCCTTGCCTAACAAAAATGAATTGCTCATAGACGACACATTATCCAACCATTTTGATGAAGATGAATGGTCGTGGTAAATCGCTTTGAAGTCTATCTGGTTTCACTTGATCCGACCCAGGGAGCAGAGATTAAAAAATCACGACCCTGCTTGATTATATCGCCTGACGAAATGAACCATGCGCTAAATACCGTGATCATCGCCCCGATGACTTCCTCACTTCGTTCATATCCTTCGAGGGTGCAAACAATATTTCAAAGCAAAAAAAGTGAAATTGCGCTCGACCAAATTCGCACCATAGATAAGCACCGTCTCATTAAAAAACTGGGAAAAATCCCTCCTAAGACAGCTTTGAAGGTTATTAATGTTCTTACCGAAATGTTTAGTGTCTAGTTAATCCGTTTTGGATTGATAATATCCTCGTTTATATGAGGTTTTATCGGCAATTTTGTTTATAGATGGCATGTTTTAGTGAGGGATAAACAATCAAGCAAACCGTGATAAAGCAGCGGCAAGTTTTTCGCCTGCGGCTTCATAGTCCGAAAGCCGCGCACGATTTTCTGCAATAACATCCTCTGGGGCATTGCTTAAAAAACGCTCATTAGCAAGTTTGCCGGAAAATTTACCAATTTCGGCACGTGTTTTTTTCAATGCTTTTTCAAGCCGTGCCTTTTCCGCACCAATATCAATCACATCACGCAAGGCAAGCCCAATCATCGTCTCGCCATAAAGGGCTTGTATCCTATCCGTATCAATCGCATCGGTAAGTGTCACCTGCGCCAAGCGTGCCAGTTTTTGCAAAGCCGCACCATAACGCGCAAGGCGTGCCGCTGTCATCGCATGCGGGTCACTAAGTTGCACATGCAGCCTTGCCCCTGCTGGCACATTCAGCTCTGCGCGCACCGAGCGGATTTCACTTATCACCCCGATAAGCCAGTTAATATCGGCATTGGCGGCTTCATTCACCAATTCAGCAGCATAATCTGGCCATTCACTCAGCATTAAAAAGCCGTCCCGTGTGTCTGTTTTTTGCCATAATTCTTCCGTCACAAAGGGCATAAAGGGATGTAACAATTTTAATGCCTGTTCAAAGAGCCATTTTGTTGCTGCGCGAATCTCATAGGCGTTATCCCCTTCGGCCTCTTGCAAAAGCGGCTTGGCCAATTCAATATACCAATCACAAAACCGGTTGCGCACAAAATGATAAGCTGCGCCTGCTGCCTCATTAAACCGATACGCCTCTAACGCCATTGTAATATTATTTTGCGCCGTAATCACCTCGCTTATCGCCCATTGCACCAAAGGTAATCTGGCTTGCTCTGGCGCAAATGTGCGGGCAGAAAAGCAATCATTCATATCGCAAAAGCGCGCCGCATTCCAAAGTTTTGTGCCGAAATTACGATACCCCTCAACCCGTGACGTGGACAATTTTATATCCCGTCCCATCGCTGCCATAGAGGTAAGTGTGAAGCGCAAGGCATCCGCGCCATATGTCTCGATCAAGGCCAGCGGGTCTATCACATTGCCTTTGGATTTCGACATTTTGGCGCCCTGCGCATCGCGCACCAATGCATGAATATAAACCGTATGAAACGGCACATCGCGCATAAAATACATCCCCATCATCATCATGCGCGCGACCCAGAAAAAGATAATATCAAACCCCGTAACCAACACATCGGTTTTATAATGGCGAGAAAGCGCGGGCGTTTCTTCTGGCCAGCCCAATGTCGAAAACGGCCATAGGGCAGATGAAAACCATGTATCCAGCACATCTTCATCGCGCCGCAATACACACGCTTCACCATAATGGGCTTCGGCTTTTATATGCGCTTCTTGTTCATCATAGGCGACAAATATCGCGCCATCCGGTCCATACCATGCAGGTATCTGGTGCCCCCACCATAGCTGACGCGATATGCACCAGGGTTGAATATTACGCATCCAGTCAAAATAGGTTTTTTGCCAGTTTTCGGGAATAAATTTTGTCTGTCCCGTCTCGACCGCTACTATCGCAGGTACCGCCAAACGCGCCGCATCCACATACCATTGATCGGTAAGCCATGGCTCAATAACCTTATCCGAACGATCACCAAAAGGCACCATATGCACATGCGCGTCAGTTTTTTCTAACAAACCCAAAGCATCCAACTCTTCCACCACGCGCGCGCGCGCAGCTTTCACATCCATACCCTGCCAGCTTGCCCGGTTCTCCATAGAGGCAAAAGCCGCATCGCTTAAATCCACGCATGCATATTGGTCAAGCATAGTGATGGGCGTAAGCCCGTGGCGTTTGCCGACTTCAAAATCGTTAAAGTCATGCGCCGGCGTTATTTTCACAGCACCCGAGCCTTGCGCCGGGTCGGCATATTCATCCGCAATAATCGGAATTTTCCGCCCGACCAAAGGCAAAATGACATTTTGACCGATAAGGGCTTTATAGCGCGCATCATCGGGATGCACGGCAACCGCACTATCACCCAGCATGGTTTCCGGGCGCGTGGTGGCAACGGTAATATATCCATCGCCCGTTGCTAAAGGATACTGAAAATGCCATAAATGCCCCTGCACTTCCTTTTGAATAACCTCCAGATCGGAAATAGCGGTAAGCAAACCCGGATCCCAATTCACCAGGCGCTTATCCTTATAAATCAAGCCATCTTCATAAAGCGTCACAAATGTTTTGAGCACGGCTTGCGATAGCCCATCATCCATCGTAAAGCGTTCACGGCTCCAATCGCAGCTTGCCCCCAAACGGCGTAGCTGATGCGTTATGGTCGATCCGCTTTCTTCTTTCCATGCCCATACTTTTTCTAAAAAAGCCGCACGCCCCATATCGCGGCGCGTCATATTATCACCCTGTGCAGCTAATTGGCGCTCAACCACCATTTGCGTTGCAATGCCGGCATGGTCTGTTCCCGGTTGCCAGAGCACATCGCGCCCGCGCATGCGCTCAAAACGGCACAAAATATCCTGCAATGTATTATTAAGTGCATGCCCCATATGCAGGCTGCCCGTCACATTAGGCGGGGGAATAACAATCGTAAAAGGAGCAGCATCTTCCACACGCCCGGCACGAAAACACCCCGCCTCTTCCCATAAATTATAGATGCGGTTTTCAATATCAGTAGGGTCGTAGGTTTTTGCGCGTGAACTATCTGCTAATGTCATGGGCTTGTTTGTAACGATGCTTTGCATCAAGGTCAATCATTCTAACAGCCAGCATGAGAAAATTTAATCTCTCCCCTGTTTGGCGGGCACCTCTTTGCTTTGTGCCGCTAGAAATTTCTGCATAATTTCCGGCATATTCTTTTCCAACCAGTCTTGTAGGAGCGGCGTTAAACTATTGATAATCATGGCTTCGAGAACCGTCGGCGTGCTATTCCCATTCTTTATCGCTGCGTTACGAATAAATCTCTGCATTGTCGTATCAGCTATGTCTGCTTCTGGCATTTGCGGCTTGAGCGCATGGATGGCAGCTGTAATTTCCGATAAATCCAGAGTTGAGAAGTCAATCACAAGCTCATTGGCTGTTCCCGTATGCGGAGCGGGTAGCGTTTCAGGCGGTGTTATCGTATCATTTTCAGAAACATTATGTGCTGTAAGTGCATCATTATTTTCTGTTTCCTGCCTATCTGTAGCAGGCTGTTCAAATATAATCTGTTGCCCAGTCGCAATGACATCACGCATTTGCCGCACAATCTCACTGTCAGGGCTTCCTTCGCCTTGTTCAAAACACGCTCTTGTGTTCATAAAGTGACCCTCATAATTTTAGTTAGAATTAATTATCTTCCCAGTGGCTAAATCACCCAACGCATCCAGAAAACTATAGGCCGCCAAAAATTGCGTGCATTGTGCATCAATCAACGCAACACGGGCATCATATAAATCTTGCTCTGCATCAAGCAGATCGAGTATTGTTTTTGTGCCCGTTATATATTCTGCTGCCAGCCCATTAACCGCCACCTGCCCTGCCGTCACCTCTTCTTTACGTGCGGTGATCAGGGCATTTACACGGTCAAGCCTATACCACAAGCCAGTAATTTCTGCATCCACATTTTGCGATGCCATTGTCAGATTATTTCTTAACGAAGCCAAATTATGACGTGCATTTTCTACACTGGAATAAACCCCAAACCCCGAAAATATCGGCACGGATAAAGTTGCCGAAACTTCAACAACATCCGCTTCGTCGCTTGATGCATTGCCATTTGCATCACGTGAAGGATTATTGCTATTGGTGAAACTGCCCTCAAGGTCAAGTGAGGGTAATCTTCCGCCTTTTTCTGCTTCCAGACGAAACCCGCCCGCTTGTGCCGCAAGGCGTGCTGCATTAAGCGTGGCATTATTCTTACGCGCAAATTCCATTGCGACAGTCAAAGAATTTGGCAGACGTGGCAAAATAGCCGGAAACGCTAATATACCGGGGGTCGCAAATGTAAGTGCCTGATATTGCGCGACATAAGTCTGCAGATCTGCCTGTGCTGAAATCAACTCGGCATAGGCCTGTGCGCGGCGCGATTGCGCGCGCGTAACATCGGTTTGTGATGTCCGGCCAGCCGCAAATTGCGCGCGGGCGGCATCAAGATGTTTTCCCAAAACCTGATAATTTGCATCGCTCAATTTGACGATAGATTGATAACGCAAAACATTAAAATAAGTATCAATAGCAGAAAGAATAAGTGAGCTTTCTGTTACTTGTAAATCATAAAAAGCCCGCTCAACATTTATTTGGGCTTCGCGAAAGCTATTATAATCTTTACCACCCGCAAAAAGATTTTGTGTAACTCTAATCCCGTATGTTCTGCTATCCAGCCTATCCAGATTATCTTGACTTTCTGTTTCGGTTTGATTACGCGATACCGTTGCATAAGTCGAAAGTTGTGGATACATGGGCGCGCGCGCAACGCCCACCAGAGCTTTTTGCGCCTCAAATTCTTCGCGCGCTGCCAAAACGTCCATATTCTGGCTACGCACGGCCGTAATCGCCTCTTCCAAATTTGTATGATATGCTGTCGTTAAATGCACCTGTGGCGCATAAGCATTTTGTCCCCCCGTTTGCGCAAATGCAACGCTGGTTATAAATATGGATAGTGCCGATAATATATAAAGTTTAAAATTTCCCATATTCTTAAAACCCCCCTTAAAATTGAAATGTCGCTTCGCGGTTAAACGCAGATACATCCGGTAAATTTACATCAAACGCATAATATGTAGATATTGTGTCTTTATGCCGTGTAAAGGCACATGCTTTTTGTGCCCCCTTTTCATCAATAATGGCGCATATTAAACGTCCATTTATAGCCAGCTGGTCTAATAAGGTTTGTGGCACATCTTGAACCAGTCCATTGATAAAAATGACATCAAAAGGCGCGTGTTGCGCCTGCCCGAGCGCAAGTTCACCCGTAACGGCAACAGCATTATCGACTTTCAAGTCTTGCCAAATCTCACCGGCACGAACGCAAAAGCTCTCATCTTCCTCCAACGCAATCACCATATTCGCCAAATGCGCGAATATAGCTGCCGCATAGCCTGTGCCTCCGGCTATATCAAGAACAATATCGCTTGATTGTATATTGGCTAAAGCACAAAGCCGTGCAAAAGCTGTTGGGGGTGGTAATAGCCGCGATGCGTGCCCAGCTGCCATATTGACCGCGCAATCTGCATAAGCCATATCACGCAATGAAGAAGGCACAAAGGCTTCGCGCGCCACTTGTGACATGATACGACATAGCCTATCATCAGTTACCCCAGAGGGTTTTATCTGGCTTTCCACCATATTATAACGAGCGATAGCCATAATATCGGTTTCAGTGATGCGGCGTGTATTCATAAAAATTCTAGTTTAAGCACGTAATTCGTTTAATTGATTCGTCACTATACCACATTTTGATATAAAAATCATTAGAAACACAACATATTGCCGGATAAGCATTTATTTTTTAAGGGGTGACAAAACATTTGCAAGCCGCATAAGGCTCTGATATATCCCCAAGCTATGGCCACGTGGCGGAGTGGTGACGCAGCGGCCTGCAAAGCCGTCTACCCCGGTTCGATTCCGGGCGTGGCCTCCATAAAATATGTTCCTAAACGCATGGAAAAGGCTTGGCGAGTCATCTGCGCTTTGTTATAGAAAAGGAACAGTGTGATATTCCCCGGTAGCTCAGTTGGTAGAGCAAACGGCTGTTAACCGTTCGGTCGCTGGTTCGAGTCCGGCCCGGGGAGCCATCTTCCTGCCGCCCGATATGTAAAATAAAATAGAGTAAAATAAAATAGAGGGGCTAAAAGTGAGCAAGGCCATTAAAACGGCAGATGGTAAAATGCGCTGCATATGGAGCAGCTTGGCTCCTGAATTTATCAGCTATCATGATGATGAATGGGGCTTTCCGGTTAGCGATGATAATAGGCTATTTGAAAAATTATGCCTCGAGAGTTTTCAATCCGGATTAAGCTGGCGCACAATTTTAGCAAAACGGGAAAGTTTCCGAAATGCGTTTCGAAACTTTGATATTGATACAGTCGCACGCTTCACCCAAAAAAATATTGACCGTTTGTTCAAAGATGAAGGCATTGTCAGGCATAGGGGAAAAATAGAAGCCGCGATCAATAATGCCCGTATGGCACAGCAGCTTAAACAAGAATATGGATCATTCGCCGCTTTTATCTGGCGCTATGAAACCAACGCCCCTGGCGCCCATAAACCACAAACGGTAGAGTTGCTTCCTGAATCTTTCAAGTATCATGCTGATATTCGAGCCATCAAGATGCGTGCTTGCTTTTCATTGGTGCTTGGGTTTGAACGTGGTTTTCCTCTCTATTTTGAAGCGGCTCATGTGAGCGACTCAAATTTTAGCTGGATTGCCGTTAATAGCCATAAGCCAATGCGACCAGATCTATTTATCCTCATGGTTCATTCATCCGAGGATTATGCAGAGGCACATTTCGATGATGATCGCGCGCATGTCATGGAGCATTTAATCGACGAGACCAGACATATTATCGGGCATGCTATCAACACTGTCGATTATAAAACCATTCACGGGGGGCGCTATGCTAATAATGCGGACAAAAAGCAAAAAGGCCCTATATTTATAGATCACAACCTTAAATTAGCAGCTTGCGGCGATTGGGGCCTTGGTGGGCGCGTGGAAGGTGCTTTTAATTCGGCTTATGATTTGATGCAATATATGAAAGAGAAGATCTTATGAGTTTTAATCCAGAAAACATTGCCATCCTGACCCACCCCCTATAATTAGTTCGATTATTTATCTCGTTTTTAGGGTACAATATTTGATTAAATTATAGGAGTTATATATGAGTAAATTACGCCATAAACCGGAACAGATTATTCGCAAACTTAGGGAGGCAGAGGTTTTGTCTGGTCATGGTAAGAGTATTGATGAGATATGCCGTGCGCTTGGCATATCGGATGCGACGTATTACAAATGGCGTAAGGCTTATGGGGGCATGCAGGTGAGCCAAGCGAAGCGCCTTAAGGCGTTAGAATCTGAGAATGCCCGTTTAAAGCGTGTGGTGGCTGATCTTACACTAGACAAACAGATATTGAAAGATGCAGCCGAGGGAAACTTCTAAGCGCTGAACGGAAGCGTCGTTGTGTCGTGCAGTCTCAGCAACGCTATGGCATATCTGAACGTCGTGTGTCAAGCCCCATAATTTTGTGCCAGTTTTTGTGAGAGTATTTTTGTGTTTTGTTTGAGTATGTTTGTTTCTGGTGCTGGTGGTTTGTAGTTTAGTGCTTGGTGCGGTCTGATATGGTTATATTGCTTTACCCAGCCTTTTATTACCACTGTCAAGCCCCATAATTTTGTGCCAGTTTTTGTGAGAGTATTTTTGTGTTTTGGTTGAGTATGTTTGTTTCTGGTGCTGGTGGTTTGTAGTTTAGTGCTTGGTGCGGTCTGATATGGTTATATTGCTTTACCCAGCCTTTTATTACCACCTTTGCTTCTGTCAGCGACAAGAAGGTTTCTGCATTTAACAACTCGGTTCTGAGTATACCGTTAAACCTTTCATTAAAGCCATTTTCCCATGGCGACCCTGGGGCGATATAAAGCGTTTCGGTGCCCACATTACGCAAGAAACGCTTTATATCGGTGCTGGTAAATTCTCTACCATTATCCGACCTGATATGCTCAGGCACGCCGTGTTTGGCGAAGCATTTTGCCAGTGTTTCAATCACATCTATGGACTTGATATTGTAGCCAACTTCCACAGCTATCGCCTCTCTGCTGAACTCGTCGAGCAACGTTAACATTCTGTATTTCCTGCCATTATGCAGCTTGTCCCCCACAAAGTCATAGCTCCAAATATGGTTCTTATATTTGGCACGAAGTCTGAGGCAAGAGGAAGTGCCATCATATATGCGCTTGCGCTTTTTGTGTCTTTTAGGCAGCTGCAAGCCTTCTTCGCGCCATAGTCTTTCTACCTTCTTATGGTTAACATTATGCCCCTCAACCCGCAATAATGCTGCTATCTTGCGGTATCCATAACGACCATATTGCTTGGCTAGGCGTATCATATCAAGCCGTAGCTGTTCATCGCTGCAAGCTTGAGTGGGTTTATACTGACACACGCTTCTTGGAATATCCAAAGCCTTGCAAACTTTACGCTGGCTTGTGCTCAGCCTTTGTTGGCAATGGACTGCAACAGAGCGCTTATCTGCTGTGGTTAGGCCTTTTTCTTGTCCAAAAAATCGAGCCCCTCCTTGAGAATCAACTTATCTAACTCTAGCGCAGCAACTATCTTTTTAAGGCGCACATTCTCCTGCTCCAAGGCTTTTAGGCGTTTAACCTCGCTATTCTTCATATGACCATAATTGCCACGCCAGCGGTAATATGTCTGCGGGCTAATGCCACTCTTGCGGCAGGCAGAATCGGTATCCATACCCCCACCAATATTCACCTCAACCTCACGTAATATGCGGATTATATCATTGTCACTAAAACGTTTTCTGCTCATCTTTTACTCCTATAATTGATGTTTCTTAAAATCCTAACGAGAAATATACACCCAATCAAAGACAATAATCTCTCGCTAAAACTGGTACAATTATAAGGGGGAAGGACAATATCAATGCTGGTGATAATATTACGCAGATCGGAAGCGACTTTGCAGCAGGAAATGATATGAATCTCACAGCAACAAATTTTAATAGTTATGCTTCTTTTCATGAAATATCAGTAACCGAGACGACGAAAGAAACGCGCGATGGCCTGGGCATTTCTCTCACGCATAATTATGGCCAGACGCGAGATGCTGTGCAAGATGCTGACAAAGGTGATACTACGCTTGATAAGTTGAGTAATACCCTTAAAGCAGTCGATGCAGTAACAAGTTTTGCCAAAGGGCCAAGCGGGACTGCACATTTAGGGCATACAAAAACTAAAACAACAGCAACACAAACCAATCAAGCGGCGCGTGTTTCAACCATAGATGCAGGGGGCAATATAAATATTACCGTTACCGAAGACATAAATGTTGAAGGCACAAATGCAATCAGCGGTGGCGATATATTTATGGAAGCTAAAAATATCAATATTGGTGCCGCCATTGAAGTGAACACTGCTCAGCAAGATTATGAAATGACCAGCAATGGCGTTGTTGCCAATGCAGATCAAGATTCAATTGGGGTTGGCGTTGCAAGCAGTATCGGAACGAGTGATATGTCCAGCATACAAGAAAATGCGGTTGGTGCGCTTTTCCACTCTGGTGGCAGTATTAGCTTAAACACCGACCAAGATATTACAATAGAAGGGGCAGGTATCACCTCTGTAGAAAATATTAACCTCAATGCTGGCAATGATTTAACGATTAAAAGTGCTGAAAATAGTTATGAATCGGCGATGGATGCATTTAGCGCCAATGCCGGCGCTGGGGCTGGAATAACTTTTAGTAAAGACGCACCGCCTGCACTAGGCTTTTATGTTGAAGGGGGGCTGGGTGTGAACGAGCTCGACCGCAACCGCACCACCCACAATAATGCCAGCATAAATGCCGGTGGCACGCTTAACATTACAAGTGGTAATGATGTCACAATTACCGGGGCAAATGTCGAAGGCGATGACGTTTTACTTGATGTCGGTAATAATTTAACGGTTACAAGTGTGCGAGACATTGGCGAAGTTGATGGTGAACGCTTTGAAATTGGTGGAAGCGTCACAGTGGGTGG
This sequence comes from Parvibaculaceae bacterium, assembly GCA_965227805.1. Taxonomy (GTDB): domain Bacteria; phylum Pseudomonadota; class Alphaproteobacteria; order RS24; family RS24; genus CBDDGJ01. The sequence continues at coordinate 350,971 of CBDDGJ010000004.1, forward strand.
AGGGGCAAGCTTTAGCGTGAATGGCGGCTATGGCGAAACCAATGGCAGCACATCCTGGGTGAACGAACAAACCAGCATAATTGGGCGCAGTAGTGTGGATATAGATGTTGAAAATCACACGCAGCTTGATGGTGCGCTAATTGCCAATATTGATGCCGAAGGTATTGACCAGGGTAATTTAGACTTGGATACACAAAGTTTTGCCCATAGCAGCTTTGGCGGGCATGATAAAGAAAGTAGCTATTATATAAGTGCCAGCTATGGCAGTGGCAATTATAATGAAGATGACACAAGTAGTGTTACAGCAGAAGGCGAGTACTATAATTTTGACCGCCGTCAAATCAATTCTGCAACAATCGGCGCAGGAAACATCACAATTCGCGACGATGCACAAACCGGCCAAGACAACACCGCAGGCCTTAATCGTGACTATACTACAGCGCAAATCGAAACCAAAGACAAAGAAGATGAGTTTTCCTTTTATGCGAGTACAAGCAGTGTAAACGCATTAACCAACCCCGTGGATAGTGCGAAAGCTGTTTTTAATGATTTAGCTGATTATCATAACGCGGCGCTTGATACGGGCAGAAATACGGTTGCGGTAGTCAAAGCAGGTGGCGATGTTATTAGCGACGTTGCTATAGGTGATTTTGCGGGCGCGAAGGATGCGTTTGCGTCTATAGGCACGCATATACAATTGGCCAAATATGAGACTGAGACTTATAAAATCCTTAATGATCCCACGGCTAATCCTCATTCGAAAGAGGTTCAGGATGCACTTAATGTTGCTGCCGAAGCGCGTGCGAATATGACGGGGGAAGACGTTGCAGAGGTGCGCCTTGCGCTAGCTGAGGAATTTAACCTTAAACGCGCCAAGGCAGGGGATATGCCTGTTATTGGTGCGGCCAATCAGGAGACGCAAACGGCTTATGTTTCGTTGGGCGATGGTGTAACGGGCACCTCCATAAGTGATAGAGAGCAGCTTATGAACACGACAGCCCATGAGCTTGCTCATTTATATGGCTGTGGTTCGGATGAAGGGTGTGCTGATAAACGTGCGGCGCGTGATGTGGAGAACTTTAATCTGGTGTCTATGCTTTATGGTTATGAGCAATCTGAGGGCAGTTCTTCTGAAAGCCGTGCATGGCTCTTGAATAATCAAAATGACCCTCTCCTTATCGAAAACACAAACCTGCTCAACAATGAAAATCCTGATGATTTGGATTATCTAACCATACATGTTCATGGAACATTTTCATCTCCAGAGGATGTTGATTATGACTTTATTGAGGCTATAGGAAAAACAACAGGTGAAGAGGTATTAGAATTCCACTGGAAGGGAGAAAACAACTCTTCAGATCGAAAAGAAGCCGGACAAAACCTCGCAGAAATTATTAAAAATCACGAGTTTGAGGACGGTGAAGATCTCCATATTATTGCCCATTCACATGGGGGGAATGTAATTAAGGAAGCAACTCAACATATGTCTGAGGGGGATAAAAAAATAGATACATTAGTGATGTTGGGAGTTCCACATAGAGATGACCATGTGTTAAATGAAAATGCTTTAGCCTCTGACAGCACATTACTAAATTTATTTGATACGCAGGATTGGGTGCAAAGCACTGCAGCAGGTATAGACTCTGATGCAGTGCATTATAATAATTATTATCCTTTGTTTGGTCTTCCTCTCACTATAGACTATAAACCTACCTCACAAACAATTCCTGGGTTTAAAAATATAGAAATTGAACAGAAAAAAATAATTATTGTAGACGACCAAAGAAGTTTAGGTACACTTAAGGAAAAAGAAGTAGGTGTAGGAGGGCTTTCTGCCCATTTGAATTTAGATACAAAAAAAATATGGGATAGTTATATCTCTGAACATTTAACTAATGGAGATAATTAATTGAGTGATGGACTTAAATATATATTTTTAGCATTTGCTGCAGTATTATGTATCCAGCTTGTGGCTATATTATTACATGCACCGCTTGGAGCCGCTTTTGGCTTATACGCACTAATTATACTTTACTTTCTGCTCTTTTTTCCGAATTTTATGTGGGAAAAGATTAAATTTATTTATTTGTTTTTTCCGCTAATTGTGCTTGCTGCGAATATTAGTGTTGTATGTATGGTGTATATATTTGTTCCACTTATATCAAAGATATCGGAAATTTCATTGCTCAGTGGTGAGGAATGGTGGATCGTATCACTTTTATTGCAAGTATCTGCGCTATTCCTCATTCCACTTCAACTTATAATTGCAATTATCTGGGATATAATACCTTATTGTAAGGCACGACTACGAAAATAAACATGACCCGGTTATTTATCACACTATTGACTAGTCTGTCTTTGCTTTTGGGACAGGGCATTGTGCCTGCCTTTTCTGCTTTGCCAAGCGATATGGGCGGCACCTCTGAAAGCCGTGTATGGCTCTTGAATAATGAAAATGACCCTCTCCTTATCGAAAACACAAACCTGCTCAACAATGAAAATCCAGAGGATTTGGATTATCTAAGAATTACAGAGATGGTTCCTGAAGCGCAGGCTTTGATTGGCCAATATGGTGGTAAAAATATAGGTACAATATCTTATGATTATGTGAATAAAGATAACTTTGGTGTCCGTTATGTAAATCCTGATGATCCTAGTGATATCAGTAAAACTCCAAAACCAGGTTTTGTAAAGAGAGTGAAGGATCATATGGGAACGGATATAGCATCCCCGAAGGGTAGCGAAATTCACTCACCTGTTTCAGGTAAAGTTAGTGATGTTGGCTATTCTGTAAAAGAAATAATAACAAAAAGCGGGGAAAAAAAGCAAGTTGGGCGAGGTTATTATATTGAGATAGAGTCTGAAAACGAAAATAGTCTAGGTGGAATGGTAATCCCCCCATAAATTAGTAGTGTTTTGCAGTAGAATTTTCTATCGTTTAGCGAAGGAGATTTACGATGAAACAGAAACGATTTAGTGAGACACAGATTATGCAGATATTGAAACAGGCGGAGCAAGGCGTTTCTGTTTCTGAACTGTGCCGCGCGCATGGTATGAGTAGCGCGAGCTTTTACAAATGGCGGAGCAAATATGGCGGGATGGATGCGTCGATGATTTCCCAGATGAAAGCCATGGCGGATGAAAACCATCGCCTGAAGCGGATGTATGCTGAGATGAGCATGCAGAATGATTTGCTGAAGGAAGCCCTTGGAAAAAAGTGGTAAGCCCTTCGCTTCGCAAAGGGATAGCGAAATGGGCAGTAAACGATAGAGGCGCGAGTATTCGGCTTGCGTGTGCCACCTTTTCTATATCACAGACATGCTATCGTTATCAGGCTCGCCTGAGTGATGAGAATGCCGAGATTGCTGACTGGTTGTTACGGTTGACGCATACCCATAAGAGGTGGGGTTTTGGTCTGTGTTTTTTGTATTTGCGTAATGTGAAGGGTTTTGGCTGGAACCACAAGCGGGTTTATCGGATTTACCGGGAGTTAGAGCTTAATTTGCGGATCAAGCCGCGTCAGCGTTTGAAGCGTGCGCGTCCTGCTCCTCTAGCTGTACCGGAGCGTCCCAATGAAGTCTGGTCGATGGATTTTATGGCCGACCAGCTCAGCACCGGCAAGGCGTTCCGCACCTTCAATGTATTGGATGACTTCAATCGTGAAGGGTTGGGTATAGAGGTTGATCTATCCTTACCATCTGAGCGTGTGAAGCGTTCACTGGAGCAGATCATTGAATGGCGTGGTAAACCACGCGTGATACGTTGTGATAATGGCCCTGAATATATCAGTGGGGCAGTGAGATGCTGGGCAAATAAGCGAGGCATCCGGCTCGCTCATATCCAGCCAGGCAAGCCACAACAGAATGCTTATATTGAACGTTACAACCGCACCGTCAGCCATGAATGGCTGGAGATGAACGAATTTAATACGATTGAGGAGGCGCAGCTCACGGCAACAAAATGGCTATGGACATATAATAATGAAAGACCTAATATGGCTATCGGCGGCATAACACCAGCAATGAAACTGGCTAAAGCCACCAAAACAAAACTGTCTACTTCAGACCCCTAATAATAATGGGGAGATTACCGAATTATAAAAATATTTCATGGACAAGAACAATCTCATCTTTCTGTAGGAGATCAGGTCTTAGAAGGACAAACAGTCATGAATTCGGGGGATACAGGGTCTCCTGGTAGTAATCATGTTCATATAGAGTTGTGGCTTGACGGTATAGCAGTAGACCCAATCGACGCAGGAAATTTAGGAGATTATGAAGTTTTAGAAAACAGCCCTGGTTACATTAACCAAAACATGCTACAAGGTAATAATTAAATATACAGGAAAATAATTTGAAAAATAAAAAATATATACTTCCATTTGCGTTTTTGATTATTATTTTTTCGTTTCTTAGCAGCACCTATTCTTTGTATAAAGGGGAGAAGTTGCGACAGGCAGCGGAACAGGCAAAGAGTGATATGTATTTTTCTTTGTGGTATTATTATCTCCGAGATTATATTGATTATATTACACAGCCTCCTGACCCT